>REBX01000170.1 GCA_007692505.1 Gemmatimonadales bacterium
CCAAGAATATATCAAAAACTCATAATTCCCGCCGGCGGAGCGGGGATTATACAAAATACTAATAATGCGGTGGGCGGCGTTGCCGCCCGCCATCCTTTAATCGGGCCCAGGGGATGGCGCAAAGGGTCGGGGGTTCGGAAGTCCCCGCCCACTCCGCTCCCTGTGTAGAGTTTTCGCCGATAATGGCGAGTATCCTACACGCGGTGCGGGCCTCCGAGCCGCGTGTAGGATTATGCTGAATAGTGGCGAAGATCCACACACGGGCGGGGAAGCGACGGAGTCGAGGGGCCGGCGACCCGACGGGGTCGAGGGGCCGGGGAAGCGACGGGATCAAGGGGTCGGGGTGGCAGCGTGGCGGGAGCCCAGCGCAGCGGCATCGACGGCGCGCGGCAGCAGCAAGCGAGCGGCGGCGCGGCGCAGCACCGGGAGAACCCGGGCCGACGGCACCTTCTTCGTGACCTTCCGGATCCAATACACCGACCCGGATCGAGAGTCCGTCACCTCTGTGGCACACAGCTTCCCCGGGGGAAGCCTCTCCACGGAGAACTGACCGGCTCCGTCAGCCCGGCCCCTGCAGTCCGGGCTCCTCCCCGCCCGACTCCTCCTGGCGCAGCGCCTCCCCGCCCGACTCCTCCTCGCGCAGTTCCTCCCCGCCCGATTCCTCCCAGCCCAGGAGGGCGTGCCCGGACCGGTGCTCCACCGGGCCGGGGCGCACCACCAGGGGCGCCCGGAATCCGGGGCCGTCCGTGACCAGGGTGTGGTATTCGCCCCGCTCCCCCGCCAGGTCGATGCCCCGGGCCTCCATCTGGTCCAGGAGGGCCCGGTCCAGCACCCGGCCCAGCCACGCCGGATCTCCCACGGCGGGGCCCGTCCCCGCGCCGTCGAGGGGCGGGAGTGCGTCGGGGTCGCCGTCGAGGGGCAGGAGGGCGTCGGCTCCCATGGACTGCGGCCCGTGGGCGGGGGCGGCCCCCGCGTCCGCGTCCGCCGCCTGAGGGCCGTCGTCGGGGTTGCCGCCGTGCGCCCCGGGGTCGGGAGGCGTCGTCATGACGGCCACCACCATGGCGGCCCACCCCTCCTCCACCACGGCCCGGACCACGTCCCGGGGCGCGGATCCCCAGAGGGGCTCCACGTGGACCAGGCCCGCCTCCCGGGTCCGCTCCTCGTACCAGGCCCGCACGTCGGGGAGGTGCAGGTTCCCGAAGACGATGCCCGCGAAGCCGTCGGCGACGAGCTCCGCCAGCGCACCACGGAAGACCTCCTCGAAGTCGTGGCCCCGGTGCGGACGGATCCGGGGCTCGAGCCCCAGGAGCTCCATCTGTCGGGCCACCACCGAGGCAGGCACGCCGTGGAACCCGGCCCGTCCCCCGGCATCGGCCACCACCAGGCCCGCCTCCACCGGGAGCCCCGCTGCCCGGGCACGGGCCAGCGCCAGGGTCGAGTCCTTCCCTCCTGCAGAGGCCAGCACCAGGGGCCCCGATGCGCCCGGGGAGGAAGCTTCGATGCCGGCAGGGGGCGGGGTCCCGGACGCCATCGTCCTACTCCGCCCGGAGGAGTTCGGTGGCCTCGAAGCGGCGGATCCCGGCCCGAAGCGAGCCGAAGACCAGCGCGGCGGTGACCAGGGCTGCCACGCCCAGCGCCGCCGCCACCGGGAGCCACTCCAGCCCGGAGAGGGGGGCGCCCTCGACCCCGGCGCGGATGACGATCCAGGCGGACCAGCCCACCAGGAGGACGACGACGGCCAGGTAGGTGACGGAGGCCATCATGAAGAGGAGGCCGCCGAAGGAGGTGGGGATCTCGGCGGGGTTCTCCGTCTCGTAGTTGGGGAAGATGGCGCCGAAGCCCAGCGCCAGCGCCGTCATGGCCAGGGTGGCGCCCGTCATGGCCAGGGTGCTGGTCCAGAAGAGGAAGGGGCTCACCTCGAGGATGAGGTTCGTGACCACGATGAGGGGGAGGGCCACGGCCAGGAGGGGGATCGTGCCCACCGCGTACTTCGTCCAGAAGAGGGTGCGGGGCTCCAGGGGCGAGGAGCGGAGGAGCCAGGTCATGCGCCCCTCCAGCGACATGGCCGGGAAGACGAAGCGGGCGGCGATGGCGGCCACCACGAAGCCCGCCAGCCCCAGGTTCAGGAAGCCCACCAGGTTCACCAGGAAGACGGAGAGCTCCTCCCGGGCGCTCCCGATGGGGAGGACCCGGATGTTGTAGATGTAGACCACCACCAGGACGCCCAGGAGGATGAGCTGGCTCCACTGGGTGGAGTCCCGGAAGAAGACCCGGACCTCCTTGGCGGCCAGCTGCCGCACGGTGACGGGGATGCCGGGAACGGTGCGGGGGGCGCGGCGGGCGCCCTTCCGGGCCCGGTCCCGATGGCCCGCTCCCTCCTGGGCCCGGCTGTAGCCCTGGGGATGGAAGCGGAGGTGGAGCCAGCCCCCCACCACCAGGAAGGCGGCGGCGGTGAGGAGGAGGAGGAGGACGGGGAACGGGTCCCAGACCGGGGCGGTGAGCCAGCCCAGGAGGGCCTCCGTGGCCCATTCGCTGGGGAACCAGGGGGAGGTGGGCGTCTGGAGCTCCGCCACGAAGGCCACCACGGAGCGGAACTCGTCGGGGCGGACCAGGCGCTCGGGCTGGAGGACCCGCACCAGCACCACCACCCCGGCGGCGGCCATGAGGCCCATGAGGGCCAGGAGGTCGCGGGTGCGGCGGGCCGGAAACACGTTCACCAGGAGGAGGGTGATGGCGGCGCCCACCACGGCGGGAAGGGCCAGGAGGGGGAGGACCACCACCGCCGAGAGGAGCCAGAAGCCGGGCCCGCCCCCGTACATGACCCCGTAGGCCGCCAGGAGGGGGACCAGGAGGAGGACCACCATCCAGGAGGAGTTCACCGCGCTCTCCGTGAGGCGGGCCCAGTACACGTGGAGGGGGTCCGCCGGGGAGGCCATGAGGAGCTCCAGGTCCCGGGACAGGAAGAACGTGGAGAGGGAGGTGATGATGTTGGAGAGGAGGAGGATCATGAGGAAGGTGAGGAGCGCGATCCCCAGCAGCTTGGCCGCCAGGAGGTCTCCCACCCCCTCCTCGAACCGGAAGAGGAGGAGCATCCGGTAGATGAGGGTGAAGAGGAGGGCCCAGAAGCCCAGCGCCGCGCCCCCCAGCACGACGGCCCGGAGCCAGCCCCCCCGGCGGCGGGCCCGGTTCCTTCGCCCCTGCCACTTGGGGCCCAGGAGGGCCCGGACCCCGGTGGCCACCCAGGGGGCGTCCGTCACGAGGTGCCTGCAGGGGCCGGGGGCTCCAGCGCGCCCACCAGGTCGGCCACGGCCTCGCCTCCGGTCACCTTGAGGAAGATCTCCTCCAGCCCGGCGCCGCCGGCATCGGCCTGCTCCCGGAGCTCGGCCATGGAGCCCTGGGCGATGATCTCGCCGGCCGAGAGGATGGCGATGCGGTCGCAGAGGGCCTCCGCCACCTCCAGGGTGTGGGTGGAGAGGAAGATGGTGCCCCCTCCGTCCACGTAGGACCGGAGCAGGTCCTTGAGGAGCCGGGCGGCCCGGGGGTCCAGCCCCACCATGGGCTCGTCCACCACGATGAGGGCCGGGTCGTGGAGGAAGGCCGAGGCGATGAGGAGCTTCTGGCGCATCCCGTGGGAGTAGCTCTCGATGAGCTCGTGTCGCCAGGGCTCCAGGGAGAAGAGCTCGAGGAAGCGGTCGATGCGCCGCTCCGTCTCGGCGCCCTCCCGCCCCCAGAGCGCCGCCACGAAGCGGAGGAACTCCACCCCGCTCAGCTTCTCGTAAAGGAAGGGGCGGTCCGGGATGTAGCCCACCCGGGCCTTGGCCCGCCCCGGGCTCTCGGAGAGGTCGATGCCGTCCACCCGGATCCGGCCGGCGGTGGGCTTGAGGATGCCGGCCACCATGCGGATCGTGGTGGTCTTGCCGGCCCCGTTGGGGCCCAGGAAGCCGAAGATGCGGCCTCGGGGCACCGTGAGGTCCAGGTCCTTCACCGCCGTGAAGCCGCCGTAGACCTTCCGGACGCCCTCCAGGTGGAGGACGGGGGGCGGGGCGGGGTCGGTGGCGGGAGTGGCGGCGGGGGCGGGGGGGGTCGTCATGGCTGGGTCATGGGAGGATGAGTTCCAGGTCCAGGGTGCCGATGAGCTGGGCCACCTCCACCTGGCGGGCCAGCGAGCCCGTGAGGAAGCGGAGGTGGGTGGCGCCGGCAGGGGCCTCGCCGAAGGTGGGCTCCATGGCCACCCACTCGCCGAGCCAGACCTCGGGCCAGGCGTGGTAGAAGAAGCGGCCGTCCAGGTGGACGAGCCCCACCGCCGCCCGCGCCGGGAGGCCGGCGGCCCGGGCCAGCGCCAGGTAGAGGGTGGTGTGCTCCATGCAGTCGCCCCGCCGGGTCTCCAGGACCTGGAGGGCCGAGGGCACGGCCAGGGTGATCTCCTTGTCCAGGAGGTCGAAGACGAAGTCGTTGATCCGGCGGGCGGCCTCCACCGGGTCGCCCCCGGCGGGCCCCACCACCCGGGCCGACACCTCCCGGATGGACTCGTGACCGCTCTGGATGAGGGGCTCGGGGCGGAGGGCCTCCGCCAGGTCCATGCGGGGATACGGGAGGGAGTAGCCCGGGTCCAGCGAGGCCAGCTCCTCCCGGCGCACGTCCAGGGTGTCGCCCCGGAGCTCCTGTCTGCCCCCCTCCAGGTCGAAGTCGCCCTCGGGGGGGAGGCCCGAGAGCACGTACCGGAGGTGGTCGCGGCCCGCCAGCTCCCGGCCGGAGGGGACGGCCTCGCCCCCGGAGGTGCGGGCCTCGATGGCGGTGCTGAAGAGGATGTCGCCGCCGGCGGGGTCGGTGGTGCGCCGGCCCACCTCGTCGTCCCGGGCCTGGCGGGCCAGCTCGAAGGGCATGCGCTCCATGGAGAAGCCCATGGGGGAGGACGCCCGGACGACCCGGCCGTCCTCGTCGACCCAGCTCTCCGTGCGGATCCCGCCGAAGTCCTCGGAGATCCGCCAGGCCCGCACCTCCCGCTCGCCCACCGGGGACCAGCGCCCGGTCTCCGGGTCCACCCCTGCCGAATCCGGGAGGACGAGGACGTCCTCCTCCAGCACCTGGATCTCCACCGTCCGGGTGGACACGGTGGAGGGGTCGAAGACGGGGATCCGGAGGCTCCGGCCCACCTGGAGCTCGCCCCCCTTGGCCAGTCGGATGGGGAGGGCCGCCGCGAAGAGGGGGGCCTCGTCCACCCGGAAGGTGACCTCCTCGGGCTCGGCCCCGGCCGCCTGCACCCGGACCACCAGGAGGGAGTCCCCCGACACCTCGCCCTCGGCGCCGAAGTCCCCGTCGTCGGAGGTGAGGCGGAAGCGGAAGCTCCGCATCTGCAGGGCCCGGTCCAGCTCCACCCGGGTGTTCGTGATGGCGTCGCCGGCCTGCCCCAGCGTCACCAGCCCCAGGATCATCTGGTCCTCCACCGAGAACCCCCCCGGGATCGTGTCCAGCCGGGAGGAGGCCGTGCCCACCGTGCGCTCCCCCATGGAGAGGAGGTAGAAGTGGGTGCCGGGCTCCAGGTCCAGGGTGGCCCGGGCCAGCCGCGTGAGTTCGGGCTCGAAGTACTCCCGCTGCACGTGCCAGCCCAGGGCCACGGCCCAGAGGGCCAGCACGGCCACCCCCACCCAGCCCCGGCGGGTCACGCCCGCACCTCGGCCAGGGCGGCCTCCAGCACGGAGACCTCCCAGTCGGAGGACGCCGGGACCACGATGTCCCGGAGGGGGAGGGCGGCCCCGGCCAGCACCCGCATGAGGACCCGGGCGGCCTCCTCCCCGTCCATCTGCCCGGCCCCGAGCCCCAGGGGGGGCACGACCAGGCTCTCCACGTCCCACTCGGCGGCCCGCCGCAGGACGTTGGTGGCGGCCCGCTCCAGGAGGGCCGGACCCGAGGGCTCGTCCCGTGCCAGGAGGACCACGGGGATGAGGAAGTCGAACCCGCTCCCCCCGCCGGGGACCAGGATGGCGGCCCCGGCCGGCAGCCCCCGGAGGCGGGCCAGCCGGGCCAGGAGCTCGGGGCCGGCGGCCAGGGTGGCCCGGCGCGCAGCCGGGGTGATCCCGTCCAGGTCCTCCCCCACGGCCACAACCAGCGCCCCGGCGTCCAGCTCAAGGGGGTCGGCCCGGACGATGCGGATCACGGGCCCGAGAGCTCCCGGGACCTGCGGTACATCTCGTTCGCCTTGTCGGGCATGTGCTTCCGGTCGTACAGGATCCCCAGGATGTAGTGGGCCTTCCCGTTCCCGGGGTCCAGCCGGATGGCCCGCTCCAGCGACTCCATGGCCTCGTCGAAGCGCTCCAGGCGGTTCAGGGCCTCGCCCAGGAAGTGATGGGCCACCGCCCGGTCCGGATCCCGGGCCAGGACCCAGCGGAGCTCTTCCTCGGCGCGAAGGTAGCGACCCCGCCGGAAGTGGAGGATGCCCAGGCGGGCCCTCACGTCCACGCTCTCGGGGGCCAGGGTCCGGGCTGCCTCCAGCTCTGCCTGGGCCTCGTCGAAGCGGGCCCGGTCCGTGAGCTCCGCACCTCGCCGGATCCGCTCCTGGACTTCGGGGGAGGGGGCCTCGGGCTTGGGCGGGTCCGGGAGGTCAGGCTCCGGGGGTCTGTCCGTCATCCGTCTCGTCCTGCGGGGAGGGGCTCGACGCAACGTCGGCAACCCAGTTCAGGTAGGGGTCGTGTCCCCGGTCCACCGGGAGGGAAAGGACCTCGGGCACGTCGTAGGGGTGGAGCTCGGGGACCCGGCGCACCAGGTCCGGAAGCCGCTCCTCCACCGTCTTGAGGATGGCCAGCACCTCGGCCTCCTCCTGCACCTGGCCTTCCCAGGGGAAGATGGACACCAGGCCGGGCACCAGGTTTCCGCAGGCAACCAGGCCCTCGTCCACCAGCGTGCCCACCAGGCTCCGCCCCACCTCCATGGAGGGGAGGGTCACCAGGACGACCCGCACCCGGGTGGGGCGAAGCTCAATCGTCATCGGGATCGCTCCCGGCCACACCCACGGCCACGTACACCGTGCGCTCCCGGGGCTCGTCCTCGTCGTAGACCCGGTCCAGGAGGTCCCGGAGCCGTTTCTGAACGATGCGGCGCTTCACCTTCTGGGTGGGGGTCAGGGTCCCATCCTCGATGGTGAAGGGCTCGCCCAGGAGGACGAGCTTCTTGGGCATCTCGAAGTTGGAGAGCCCACCGAGCTCCTTCTCCATGACGCCGAAAAGGAGCTTCTGGGTGCGCTCGTCGTCGAGGAGGGCGCGGCGACTGTCCACCGCCACCCCCTCCTGCTTCGCCCACCCCTCCAGGACGTCGAAGTCCGGCACCAGGATGAGGGTGATGAAGCGCTCGTCGTCGCCCACCAGGACGGGCTGGTCCACGAAGCGGTTCTTCTTGAGGCGGTTCTCGATGGGCTGGGGGGCCACGTTCTTGCCCCCGGCCGTCACGATGATGTCCTTCTTCCGGTCCGTGATGGTGAGGAAGCCGTCCTCGTCCAGCTCGCCCACGTCGCCGGTCTTGAACCAGCCGTCGTCGTCGATGGCCTCCCGGGTGGCCTCGGGGAGGTTGTAGTAGCCCTTCATGACCTGGGGCCCCCGCACCAGGATCTCGCCGTCGTCGGCAATGCGGATCTCCGTGCCCGGCACCGGCCGACCCACGGTCCCGATGCGGAAGCCGTCGGGGAAGTCCCGGGGGCTGTTCACGTTCGTCACCGGGCTCGTCTCCGTGAGGCCGTACCCCTCCAGGATCATGACGCCCGAGGAGAAGAAGAACCGGTTGATGTCCGGCGCCAGGGGCGCACCCCCGCTGACGAAGTAGCGGAGCCGGCCGCCCACCGCCTCCTTGATCTTCCCGAACACCAGGCGCTTTGCCAGCCCGTACTGGAGCGCCACCGGCGCCGACGGCTTCCGGCCCTGGAGCTGGGCATCTGCCCATTTCTCGCCCACCCCGGCGGCCCACTGGACCAGGGCCCCCTTGGCCCCGTCCGCCTCCATGACCCTTGCGTAGACCTTCTCGTAGAGCCGGGGCACACTCACCACCACGGTGGGCTTCACCAGCTTGAGGTCGTCGGCCACCGTGTCCATGGAGCGGGCGTACGAGATGCAGCACCCCTGGCTGAACAGGAGGTAGTCCACCATCCGCTGGAACACGTGGGAGAGGGGGAGAAACGACAGGGTGGAGTCCGTCTCGTCGATGCGGAGGATCTGCCGGGCGGCCCGCACGTTGGAGGACAGGTTGTTGTGGGAGAGCATGACCCCCTTGGGGTCGCCCGTGGTCCCCGAGGTGTAGAGGATGGTGGCCGTGTCCCCGGGACCGACGGAGAGGGCCCGGGCCCGGAAGTCCGCCGCGGCCTCCTCCCGGGCGATGGCTCCGCCCCGGGCCGTGAAGTCCGCCCAGCTCGTGACCCCGTCCGGGAGCTCGCCCCCGGGCCGATCGAAGACGACCACGTGCTTCAGGTCGGGGAGGTCGCCGCGGACCTCGAGCACCTTGTCCAGCTGCTCCCGGTCCTGGCAGAAGATCAGGCGGGCCCCGGAGTTCCCCAGGATGTAGGCCACCTGCTCGGGCATGAGGGAGGCGTAGATGGGGACGTCCACCACCCCGGCACACAGGCAACCCCAGTCGGCAATGGCCCACTCGGGGCGGTTGCTCGAGAGGATGGCCGCCCGGTCGCCCCGCTCGAGCCCCAGGTCCACCAGAGCGGCCGCCACGGCCCGCACCTCCTCCAGGACCTCCGCGTAGGAGCGACCCGGCCAGTTGCCCGACCCGTAGTGCTTGAGGGCCGGGTGGTCCGGGATCCGGTCCACCACCTGGAAGAACAGCTCGATGAGCGTGCCCTCGCCCAGGTCGGCGGGGTTCGAGGCCTGGGTGCGTTTCGCCATGCCGGGACTCCGTGTTCAGGGAGGGGAGTGGGGCCCGGATCGGACCGCAAGGAACCGCAAGGAACCGCGATGGACCGCGATGGACCGCGAGGTCAGGCGATCTCGAAGTCCGTCTGGATGTCCAGGTCGGGCCGGAGGGTGTGGGTCACGCTGCAGTACTTCTCCTCCGAGAGCTCGATGGCCCGTTCGATTCGACCCCGATCCTCCTCACCGGGTCCCTCCACGAGGAACCGAACCCGAATCCGCTCGTAGCGCTTGGGCACCTCGCCGCGCCGCTCGCCCTCCACTTCCACGGAAAGCCCGTCCAGCGCCACCCGGGACTTCTCCAGGATCATGCGGACGTCAATGGCCATGCAGGCCACCATGGAGAGGAGGAGGGCCTCCATGGGGGAGGGCCCCTTCCGGGAGTCGCCGTCCAGGAGGATGGGGTCGGAGCCGCCGGCCCGGCCCGAGAAGGCCAGGCCCTCGCCGGTCCATTCCAGACGGGCGCTGCGGAGGTTCGGGTTCTCGGAGTCGCTCATGGCTGGGATCCTCTCCGACGGGATCGGAAGTGGAATCGGAACGGACAGGTCATCGGGACCAGGCAGGTCACCGGAAACCCGCAGGTCAGTCGAACATCTCGTCGGTCTCGCCCCGGAGCTGGGCCAGGGTGGCCCGGGCATGGCCGATGTGCTCCTCGGCCTCGCCCCCCCGGGGCGGGTTCCCCAGGAAGGCCTTCAGGTGCCGGACGGCCTCCCGCTCCTCCCCGCGCTTGAGGAGGATGAAGGCGAGGCCGTAGTGGGCCCCCGAAGCATCGGGCTCCCGGTCCAGCACCGTCCGGTACGTGCGGATCGCCTCGTCCGTCATCCCGATGCGGGTATACGTGATGGCAATCTGCTGCAGTACCACGGTGTCGCCGGGGGATTCGCGAAGGGCGAGGCGGAAGGAGGTGAGGGCATCGTGGAACTTGCCCGCCCGTTGCAGGGCAAGGCCCTCCTCGTAGTAGTCGACCGCCTCCTCGCTGTCGCCTCCTCCTAACAACTTCTTGAACCAGTTCATTCCGCTCCAGGGCCGTGCAGGATCCGGGATTCGGGTCGAAGGTAGCACCGTCAGCGAACGGCCACCAGCGTCCTGTCGGTGGCGAGGAGGAGCTCGAGCCCCCGGGATTCCAGAGCTTCCCGGGTTTCCTGCGGGGCGTCCCGGAGCACGATGCGGGCTCCGGGCCGGACGACGCGCAGCGCCTCCTCCAGGTGGCTCGTGGACCAGGGGGCATCCAGGAACGCCCCCATGAGGGCGTGGCTCCGCACCGGGAGCGCCGACCCCACCACCAGGTCCGTGCGACCGGAGCGGGAGGGCGGGCCCGCCGCCCCGTCGTTCCCCGCGTCACCGTCCGCCGCGGCACCGCCGCCGTCCGCGCCCGCCTCCTCGTCGCCCCCGGCAGCCCCGCCCTCCCGGTTCAGGACCACCACCTCCAGCTCCTCCACCAGGCGGGCCACGGCCCGTGCATGCCGGGCTGCCTCACCGGCCACCAGCACGTGGCCCGGTCCCTTTCGAATCCCCAGGAGGGCAGCCACGCGGAACGCAGCCTCGGCGTCGCCGGCCTCCCGGGGCTCGCCGGCGGTGGCCCCGTCTCCCCGCGCACCCTCGGGGCCCGCCAGGCCATCCCCCGACCCCTCTTCCCCCTGCACCTCGCCAGGCGGCAGGAGGTGGGCTTGCCCGTTCGCCACCGGGTAGCGCTCCCGACAGTTGAAGCAGCCCAGGGAACCGGACTGCACCCGGCGGTCCGACACGCCGTCCGCCATGAGGATCAGGCCGAACTCGGGCCCGCATCGCGGGCAGGTGAGGTGGTCGACGAGGAGGAGGTGCACCCGGCAGGTCCTGGGCTCGGAGGGGACGTCAGGTCCGGAGGAGGGGCCTGGCGGAAGGCGTCAGGAGATGTTCGGCGCACGGTGGGCCGGGACGGCGGCCGGCGACGGACCGTACTGGGCCCACTGCTGCGGCGTCTCCCAGACCCGGGCGTAGAGGAGGCCGTCCGCCTGCTCCGGGGGGAGGCGGCGCTTCAGCTCCTCGTAGAAGTAGCGGGCCTGGTTCTCGGCGCTGGTCTCCACCTCCAGGAAGGGCTCCAGGTCGTTCAGGTTCTCGAGGTCCAGCTCGTCGGCCAGCTTCCGGAGGTGCTGCTTCAGGTCCACGAAGTCGAAGGCGATCCCCGCCTCGTTCAGGGTGTCGGTCTGGAGGGCCACCTCCACCACGTAGCGGTGGCCGTGGAGCCGCTCGCACTTCCCCTGGTAGTTCCGGAGGAAGTGGGCGGAATCGTAGTGGGCCTGCACGCTGACGGTATACATCTGGGTCTCCGGGTCCTCTTCGTTGTGGCGTCCCGGCGGGAAGCCTCGCCTCAGGCGGGCTCCACCGGCAGGACGGGAATGTGCACGCCGGGCCGGCGGCTTGCGGCCCAGACGATGGCGTCGGCAACGTCCTCCGGGCGCAGCATGGCGGCCCGGGGGGGAAGGTTGGGGTCCTGGTCGGGATCCATGGGATCCCAGATCGTGGTGTCGGTAGCGGCGGGCTCCACCAGCGTGGCCCGCACCCCGGTGCCCCTCAGCTCCTCCAGGAGGACCTCGTGGAGCCCCCGGAGTCCGAACTTGGACGCCGAGTAGGCCCCGTTGCCGGGAAAGGCCTTCCGGCCCGAGATGGACCCCACCTGGACGATGTCGCCGGAGCCGCGCTCGAGCATGCCCGGGAGCACGGCCCGGACCAGAAGGAAACTCCCCTTCAGGTTCACGTCCAGATTCAGGTCCAGGGTGGAGGGGTCCGTCTCGTGGATCGCACCCAGGGTGAAGACCCCTGCCGAGGCCACCACCAGGTCCGGCGGGCCCCCGGTCTGCTCGGCGAAGGCGCGGACGGTGGCCTCCACCGATTCCGGCCGGGAGACGTCGCAGGGGAGGACGAAGTGGACGGGGGCGGGGGTCGCGTCGGCGGGGCGCTCGTCGCCGGGGGTCGCGTCGGCGCCGGGCGCGTCGCCGGCACCACCGGGCGCCCCACCCCCCGCCTCCTCCGCCAGCTCGGCGGCCAGCGCCTCCAGGTCCTCCCGGGTGCGGGCCACCAGCCCCAGGCGGACCCCGGCGGCCGCCAGCGCCATGGCGGTAGCCCGGCCGATCCCCTTGGTGGCGCCGGTCACCAGGGCGGTGCGGCCTGCCAGGGAGGCGAGGCCGGAGGACGGGGTGTCGGGCGCGGCGTCGGGCGTGCTGGGCGTATCGGGGGTCATGAAAGCGGGCGTCCCTTCGTCATGCAGAGGTGCAGGAATTCGTCGCGGGTCCGGGCGTCCTCCAGGAATGCCCCCCGCATGGCGGAGCTGATGGTGGTGGAATTCTGCTTCTCCACCCCCCGCATCATCATGCAGAGGTGATGGGCCTCGATGACCACCCCCACCCCCTGGGGCTGGACCACGTCCCACAGGCTCTGGGCGATCTCCTCGGTGAGTCGCTCCTGGACCTGGAGCCGCCGCGAGAACACCTCCACCAGCCGGGCCACCTTAGACAGCCCCATGATCTGGCCGTCGGGGATGTACGCCACGTGCACCTTCCCGAAGAAGGGGAGCATGTGGTGCTCGCAGAGCGAATACATCTCGATGTTCCTCACCAGGACCATGTTGTGGTGGCGCTCCTGGAAGAGGGCGTCGCCGATGGTCTCCTCCGCCGACAGCTCGTAGCCCCGGCAGAGGAAGTCGTACGCCTTCACCACCCGCTCCGGCGTCTTGATCAGGCCCTCCCGGTCCGGGTCCTCCCCCACCCGGCGCAGCACCTGCCGGATGAGCGCCTCGAAGGGCACCTCCTCCAGCGCCTGCGCCTGCTCGGGGGTGACGGCCTCCGTCCAGGCGGCCGGGGCGTCGGGGGATGGGGCGGTGCGGTCCCGAAGGGTCATGGAGCGTCTCCTTGTCCGGCTCGCGGGCCGGTGTATTCCACGTGGTTGCGGGGGGTCTCCCGGAGGACGATGCGCCGAAGCTCCACCGAGTCGGGGAGGGCCGGGGCCAGCCGGTTCCAGATGGCCACCACCAGGTTCTCGGTGGTGGGGTTCACCCCGGCCAGCCAGGAAACCTGCTCGTTCAGGTTCCGGTGGTCCACGTCGTCGATGACCTCCCCCTGGATCGCGTCCTTCAGGAGCTTCAGGTCCATGACGTAGCCGGTCTCGGGGTCGATCTCCCCGTCCACCGTCACCTCGATCTCGTAGTTGTGGCCGTGCCACTGGGGGTTCGCGCAGTCCCCGAACACCCGGTCGTTCTCCTCGTCGGACCAGTCAGGGCGGAAGAGGCGGTGCGCCGCCGAGAAGTGCATGTGCCGGGTCACCTGCACCCTGGGGCGCAGGTCGGGTCCCGGCGGAGGCCCGGCTGGGCCTCTCGGAGTGGGGGTCGAGGAGGTCGACATGGCTGGGGCTCGGATCCTGTGTGGGGGAGGCGAACGATGGGTGCGGGGTACTCGGGAGATGGCTCTCGGTGCCCCGCACCTCCTTCGGGCACCCGCTACCCCCGGGTCCGACCTTCGATCCGGGAGGGGAGCCGGAAAAAGGAGGCAGCGGATTCGGGTGGGGCCCGCGAGGAGGGGGGCGACCCGGGGTCGGGCCGGACTGTCCACACCGGCCCCGGCAGGGGGTCCGGCGGGAACGCCGGCGGCGGATTCGGCTACGGGTATCCCCAAGCCCACCGGGATGGGATACATTGGCCCACTTCCACTTCCGACCCCCGGGAAACGATCATGGTCACAAGCAAGGCCGGAACCCGTCTTCGGGTCCTCTGCGCAGACGACGACGAGACGACCGTGGCGGCCATCTCGACCGGCCTCGGTCGGCGGGGATGGAACGTGTCCAGCGCGGCCGACTCCATGCAGGCCATGATGTTCGCGGTCCAGGACCGGCCCGACATCATCGTCCTGGACCTCAGCATGCCCGGCGGCGACGGCACCCACGTGCTCCGGCGCCTGAAGAAGTCGGCCCGGACCATGGCCATCCCGGTGGTCATCCTGAGCGGGAGCGACGACCCCCGGGCCCCGGCCCGGGCCATGCGCCTGGGGGCGGAGGCGTTCCTGCCCAAGCCCGTGGACATCGACCTGCTGGAGGGCACGCTGGAGGCCGTGCTGGGGCTGGCCGACCCGCCGGCGGATGCCTTCATGGCCGAGGACCAGGCCGCCGGGGACCCCGACCCTGCCGAAGACCCTGGGGACGCCGCGAGCCCCGCCGAGGACGACGCGGACCCTTCCCCCGACACGAGCCCCGCCGAGGAAGACGCCGGCCCTTCCGGGACTACTGACCCCACAAACTGAACCGGCACCCCACTCGCGAACGAGAAAGGGTGCCGGCAGCCGACGCGCATCGAAGGGGTTTTATTGAAGCCCGGGTTATAATCTTTGGTGACCTCCCCAGCATGTCCGTCTTCCTCTCTCGAGGCGTGACGTCGATGACGGGAGTCAGTCCCGGCTTCTCTTGTGTTGGCTCAATAATGAGGCCCTCCGACGCGGTCGGACCATCAATATAAAGGCCACCCCGTCCGGGTGCAAACGATTTCCTCAGCCCCCGGCCCGATAGCTCCTCAGGCGGGCCAGGTTCTCCCGGTCCAGCGTCACCATGTCGTCCCCCTTGGGGGTCTCCAGCACCTTGGGGACGTGGGTGAACCGGTCGTCCGTCATGAGGGCCCGGAAGGGGGCCTCGCCCAGTGAGCCCTCCCCGATGTGCTCGTGGCGGTCCTTCCGGGAGTCGAAGGGATGCTGGGAGTCGTTCAGGTGGAAGAGCCCCAGCCGCTCCAGCCCCAGGAGGTCGTCGAAGGCGGCCCAGACCCCGTCGTAGTCGTTCACCAGGTCGTAGCCGGCGCTGTAGGCGTGGCAGGTGTCGAAGCAGATCCCCACCCGGTGGCGCCGGTCCTCGGGGATCCCCTCCAGGATGGCCGCCAGGTGCTCGAAGCTCCCGCCCACCGAGGTGCCCGAGCCGCAGGTGATCTCCAGGAGGACCCGGGTGGGCCCCTCGGGGACGGCCTCCAGCGCCCGGGCCACCCCTTCGGAGTTCCGCCGGATCCCCGATGCGTGGTCCCCGTCCGTGGCGTTTCCCGGGTGGGTCACCAGGAAGTCCAGCTCCAGAGTAGCGCAGCGCCGGAGCTCGGCGGTGAAGGAGGCCAGCGACCGCTCCCACAGGTCGGGCTTGGGGCTGGCCAGGTTGATGAGGTACGAGTCGTGGGAGCCCGCCACCTGGATCCGGCCGTCGCGGCGGGCGGCGGCGAAGGCCTCGGGCTGGCCGGGCTTGAGCTCGGGCTCGGCCCACCGGTTCGGCTGCTTCGTGAAGAGCTGCAGGTTCACCGAGTGGATGTCCACGGCCCGCCCCGGTGCGTTCTCCACGCCCCCCGCCACCGACACATGCGCGCCCAGCTCGTCCCGGACCACGCCGCCCGCCGTCACTCCGACCCCCGGGGCTTGCCGGGCTCGGTCATGGAGCGCACGTCGAGGGCCTCGTCGATCTTCTCCGGGGGCAGGAGCCCTTCTTCGATGACCACGTCCCGCACGCTCCGGCCCTCCCGGGCGGCCCGCTTCGCCACCTCCGAGGCCTTGTCGTAGCCGATGAAGAGGTTCAGGGCGGTGGCGATGGAGGGGTTCCGCTCCAGGAGCTCCCGGGCCCGCTCCTCGTTGGCCTCGATCCCCGTCACGCACCGCTGGGTGAAGGCAACCGTGCCCCCGGCCAGGATCTCCACCGACTCCAGGAAGGCGTGGGCCATGACGGGCATCATGACGTTCAGCTCGAAGTTGCCCCGGCTCCCACCCACCGTGAGGGTCGTCTGGTTCCCCATGACCCGGGCCGCCACCATCATGAGGGCCTCCGAGAGGACGGGGTTCACCTTCCCGGGCATGATGGAGCTGCCGGGCTGCACGGCGGGCAGGGAGATCTCCGAAAGCCCCGAGGTGGGCCCCGAGGCCAGCCACCGCACGTCGTCGGCGATCTTCATGAGGGAGGCGGCCACCGTGTTCAGGGCGCCGTGGGCCTGCACCAGCGCGTCCCGGGCCCCCTGGGCCTCGAAGTGGTCCTCGGCCTCCCGGAACTCCAGCCCCGTGGACTCGGAGATCCGGGCGATGGCCTGCCGGGCAAAGTCCGGATCCGTGTTGATCCCCGTCCCCGTGGCCGTCCCGCCCAGGGCGAGTTCGGCGAGCTCCTCCGAGGCCGCCCGCACCCGCTCGATCCCCTTCTCCACCTGCCGGGCATACCCGGCAAACTCCTGCCCCAGCCGCACGGGGGTCGCGTCCATGAGGTGGGTCCGCCCCGACTTCACCACGTGGTCGAAGTCCCGGGCCTTCGCCACCAGCGCGGCGTGGAGCTCCTCCAGCGCCGGGACCAGGTCCTCCTCCAGGGCCCGCCGGGCGGCCACGTGGATCGCCGTGGGGATCACGTCGTTGGAGGACTGGCCGTAGTTCACGTGGTCGTTGGGATGGGCCGCAGAGGCCTCCTCAGGCGCGCGGGCACCCGCCGAATCGCCTCCGCCAGCCGATCCGCCGGCCTCGGCCGCCGCCAGGATCCGCCCGGCCAGCCGGGCCACCACCTCGTTCGTGTTCATGTTGGAGGAGGTGCCGGAGCCGGTCTGGTAGATGTCCACCACGAAGGCCTCGTCGTGCTCCCCCGCGGCCACGGCCTCCGCCGCCCGGGCGATGGCCTCCACCATGTCGCCGGGCAGGTTCCCCAGCTCGCCGTTCGCCCGCGCCGCCGCCGCCTTCACCGTGCCCAGCGCCTCGATCATGCGCCGCCCGAAGCGCTGGCCGCTGATGGGGAAATTCTCCACGGCCCGCTGGGTCTGGGCGCCGTAGAGGGCATCTGCGGGCACGCGGACCTCGCCGAGGGAGTCCTTCTCGATCCGGACGTCGTTCGTCATGGCTTCATGGGGGGTGCAGGTGGGGATGGGAAACCGGGCGCCCGAAAGCTAATCCGGCTCCCCCATCCCCTCCACCGCCCCGGCCCGACGTCTTCGGTGGGCGGCGCCGAACCCGTGGACGACCCTGCACCGGCCCCACCGCCCCTGCAGGGCAGCGCGACCTGCTGTCCCCTACTTCTTCGGCGGACGCGCCGGGCGGATCTCC
>REBX01000031.1 GCA_007692505.1 Gemmatimonadales bacterium
GAGGTGGACCTCCACCCGGGTGAGCCGGTCCTCGAACCGCTCAAGCGTGTGGGCCACCATGTCCCGGACGGACTCGAGGAGGGGGACCTGGCCGTCGATGTTGTTGTCGGTGTTCACCTGGATCTGCAAGGCGGGGACTCCGGGATTCCGGGGGTAGGGGTGCGCGGCACCTGAAGGGTGCGCAAGATGTATTGGAAAACTCGACGGAGAGTGGGCCTGCGTCCAGAGCCACCGCCTCCGGAGAGCCGGGAGACATCCAGCGGCCCGGGTGGCCTCGGACCACGGGGAGCCCACGTGGGCGACCTGCCAGTTTTCCCCAGCCCCGAGTCTGATGCCCGCTGCCCCTTTCTCCCTCCTCGCGCTGTCGCTGGCCCTGGTGGCGGTCCTCTTCCTGGTGGCCTCGGTGCGGGCCTTCGGTGGCCGGCGCTGGGTCGGGTCGGTGGGGAGCGTGGGGGCCGGCCTCCTCTTCCTCTCGTTGGCGGCGCTGGTGGCGCTCCTGGGGGTGTCCCTCCACGGCTACCGGGCCCTGGTCCACGAGGAGGTGGCGGCAGTGGTGACCACGGTGCCCACCGGGCCAGCCAGTTTCCAGGCCTTCGTGGAGTTTCCGTCGGGGCGCGACACCACCTTCCATGTGGCGGGGGACCAGCTCCTGGTGGACGCCCGGATCCTCAAGTGGCACCCGTGGGCGAACTTCCTGGGGCTCCACACCCACTACGAGCTGGACCGGCTGGGCGGACGCTACGTGGACATCGAGGCCGAGCGGACGGAGCCCCGGACGGTGCACGCCCTGGGCACGGAGCGCCCCGGTGACCTGGACCTCTTCCACCTGGCCCGCCGCTGGACGCCCCTGGCGTTCCTGGTGGACACGGAGTACGGCTCCGCCACGTACGTGGAGGTGCGCCGCCCGGCCCACTTCGAGATTCGTGTGTCCACCACCGGGCTCCTGGTGCGGGAGGCGGGGCGCAGAGGAGCGGGAGGGGGTGCGCCGGGGGGGACCGGGGGGGTGGGGCGAGGGCGGCCCGGGGAAGTGGCGAAGAGGCCCGAGGCGGAGAGGCGGGGGCAGACCGGGCCAAAGTCGGATCCGGAGGGGTCTCGCAGGAGATGAATCTGCGTTTGTCCCGCCCAGCGGGAAGAATGCAGATGTGTTCGAGCAGGAGGTGAGGATGGATCCGTGTTTGTCCCGTACTTCGGGATGAATGCAGATCTCGAATGCACCGAATCCGTCGAAATCCAGGTTTGTCCCGCTCCCGGGTCCTGAAAACAGATCAGCGCCGGTTTGGCACGAGCCCGGCAGAGCCGGGGTAGGAGGCACCTCCTTCAGTCATACCCCCGCTTCGGAAGCCTGCAGGAGGCTTGTTCCATGTGTTCATCCCGGGACTCCGACCCAATCCGCCCTGCATGCGGGGATCCACCCCGCGAGCACCCCATCCGGGAACGCCTCGTGCACGGTGCCCCATGAACCCGGAACCGGACCCACGTCGGGCAGGCTCCGGAAGCGGTCGGACGGTGGGAACGCCTCCGGACCCGGAGACGCGGAAGGTCCCGTCCGCCGCCGCTCCAATCCAGGACTACCGACAGGTCTACGACGGGGTGGCCCTCCCGGTCCTGGTCATCGACCCGGTGTCATGGCTGGTCCTGGATGCAAACAAGGCCGCGCTGGCCCAGTACGGCTACCTGCGAGAGGAGTTCGTCGGGCTCCCCGTGCTCGAGGTGCGCCCCCCCGAGGGGCGGGCCGAGGCCGAGCGGGTCATGTCGACGATTCCCCATGGCTTCTGGAGGACCACAGCCGTCCGCCACGTCCGCAAGGACGGGACCGTGTTCACCGCCGATGTCTGGTCCCGGGACACCGAGGTGGACGGCAGGCCCGTCCGAATCGCCACGATCCACGAGGTGACGGAACGGGTCCTGCTGCAGCAGGAGCTCCAGCAGGCCCAGAAGATGGAGGTGCTGGGCCGGCTTGCCGGCGGTGTGGCTCACGACTTCAACAACGCCCTCAGTGCCATCATCGGAGGCGCGGAGCTCCTCATGGACCAGGTCGGCGATGATCCGGAGGCCCGCCTGGACCTGGAGTCCATCCAGACTGCGGCGAACCGGGCAGCCCGCCTCACCCGTCACCTGCTGGCCTTCAGCCGGCAGCAGACCCTTCGTGTGGAGGTCTGCTCGCTGGCCCAGGTGGTGGAGCGCAGCGTGCAGCTCCTCGGGCGGGTGCTTGAGGACCGAATCGAGCTCCGCACCCGAATCGACCCGGGGAGTGGGCCCGTGCAGGTCGACGCCGTCCAGCTCGAGCAGGTGATCATGAACCTGGCGGTGAATGCCCAGGACGCCATGCCGGTCAAAGGCATACTCGTCCTGGAGACGCGGAATGTCTCGGTGACTCCAGAGGAGGCTCGGGGGATGCCATCGGTGTCGGCCGGCGATTTTGCGGAACTCGTCGTCCGCGACACCGGGACCGGGATGGACGAGATCACCCGGGCCCGCATCTTCGAGCCCTTCTTCACGACGAAGCCCCCGCCGGAGGGGACGGGACTCGGCCTCTCCATGGCCTACGGGATCGTTCGACAAAGCGGGGGCTCCATCTCGGTGGATTCCGCCCCGGGAGCGGGAACGACCTTCCGGATCCTCTTTCCCCGCATCGATGGAGCAGCGGCCGAAGTCCCGTCCCCTCCGAGGACTCCACTGCCTGGAGATCACTCGGTCCTGGTGGTGGAGGGTGATGACAGTGTTCGCCAGTCCACCGCCTCCGTCCTGGAGGGGCTCGGGTGCACGGTTGCGGCCGCCGCCTCCGCGGAAGCGGCACTGGCCAGCCTGGAGGAGTCGGAGTGGAGCCCCGACCTCCTGGTGGCCGCGCTCAGCCTCCCCGGGATGTCCGGCCGGGACCTGGCATACCGGCTCCAGACATCCCATCCCGGGATGGCAGTCCTCTTCCTGTCGGGATATGCCCTCGAGGGGGACGCGAGCTTCCAGCTCCTGGAAGGAAGGCGAGGCCTCCTGCAAAAGCCCTTCTCCGTGGAGCTGCTCAGCCAGGCCGTGCGCCGGGTGCTGGACACGCCTGAATGGGACGGCGGAACGATGGAGAGCTTCCACCGGTAGCGAAGGTCCCATGCCCCACAACTCCCCTCCAAGCCGGAGCCAGACCATCGATGGCAATTTCCAGGAGTGACGCCCGCCGACTCTGCACGAAGCGCGAATGGGAGATGCTGACCCAGAGCTGGCCACCGGAGCTGTCGAAGGTGACCCCCGGTCGGCTTCGCCAGAAGGTCCAGAGGGCTCGGAACCTCCGTGACAAGTACCGTGACCTGGCACGGCAGCAAGCGGGGGAGGCCCGGTCCAAGCGCGACCCCAGGTCCACCAGGCCTGCCCAGGGCAACCAGAACACCAAGCTCAAGGCCCAGATCTTCGACGAGGCGCTGGAACGGTTCCAGGCGCGCCTCGCGGACGTGGAGTCCTGAAGGCTCGGGCTGGGGCTGGGGCGAGACCGCGCGGCGCACCGGGAGTGACCTACCCCCTGACCCACGACAAAAGGCCCCCATGCGGAAACGCATGGGGGCCTCGGGCTTGCTGGGTTCCTGTCGAAGCGGAGGCGGAGGGACTCGAACCCCCAAGGGCGATTAAGCCCGCCGCATTTCGAGTGCGGTGCCTTACCAATTAGGACTACGCCTCCAGGGGGGCAGGGTGTTCCGGAGGGGGCCCGGGGGCCCTCCAACCCTCATCAGTCGGGGCGCCCGGATTCGAACCGGGGACCTCTGCGACCCGAACGCAGCGCTCTAC
>REBX01000030.1 GCA_007692505.1 Gemmatimonadales bacterium
CGCGCAGGGGCCGGGGGCAGAGGCGCTCGCCGCGCGGGCGCCCGGGCCGAACGGGCGCTTCTCCACCCCGTCGACGCCCCGATCAGAACGGGAAGAGGAGGGGGACGAGCACCAGGGTCACCACCAGGATGATGGCCTGGAGGGCCACGCCCACCTTGAAGAAGTCGCCGAAGCGGTAGCCGCCGGGGCCCAGGACCAGGGTGTTCACCGGCGAGGCCACCGGGGTGGCGAAGGCCGTGGAGGCCGCCACGGCGATGGTCATCATGAAGGGCTCGGGGGCGGCGCCGATCCCGGTGGCCAGTTGGTAGGCGATGGGCGCCAGGAGGACGGCGGTGGCCGTGTTGGAGATCACCTGGCTCATGGCCGAGGTGAGGACGAACAGCACCCCCATGAGGAGCCAGGGCCCGGCGCCCTCCAGCCCCTGCCCCAGGGAGTCCACGATGAGCTGCATGCCCCCGGTCTTCTCCAGCGCCGTGGCCATGGGGAGGATCCCGGCGATGAGGACCACGCTCTCCCAGTTCACCGAGCGGTAGGCGTCCTCCACGGTGACGCACCGGAAGAGGACCATGGCCACGGCGGCCACCAGGACGGCGGTCACCGCCGGGAGGACCCCGAAGGTCATGAGGCCCAGCATCCCCACCATGATGGCCACGGCCACCGGCGCCTGCTCCCTGGGCTGGAGGGCCTCCTCCATCTCCCGGGGGGCCATGGCCACCACGAAGTCCCGGCTCTCGCCCCGGAGGAGCCGGATCCGGGCCCAGGGCCCCTGCACCAGGAGCATGTCGCCGAAGCGGAGCTCCACGTCGGCGGGGTCGCCCTCCACCACCTCGCCCATGCGCTTGATCCGCAGGACGTTGAGCTGGTGACGGTCCCGGAAGCTCAGCTCCTTCAGGGTCCGGCCCAGGAGGCGGGACCGGGGGGTGAGGAGGACCTCGGCCATCCCCGTCTCCTCTCCCGTGGGGTCGCCCTCCACCCCCTCCTCCAGGAGGTCCGCCATTCCCCGGTTCACCAGGTTCGCGGCGCCCCCGGGACGCCCCTGCACCAGGAGGACGTCGCCGGCACGGAGCGCCGCGTCGGCCCTGGGCTCGTGCACCTCTCCGGCCTCGGACCCCTTCTTCCCGAATTCCCGCACCCGGTCCCGGCGGCGCCGTTCCCCCGAAGGCCCCCGCTGGATCTCCAGGACGGTGAGCCCCAGCGTGCCCCTCAGGTCGGCATCGGCCAGGGTGACCCCGTCCAGCGAGCCCCCTCCCCGAATCCGCACCCGGAAGAGGTCCGGCGCCAGCTGCCAGGTTCCGGCCATCTCCGCAACGGTGGGCGCGTCGCCGCCGGAAGGCGCCCCCGGCGCCACCCGCGACGGAAGAAAGCGCTGGCCAACCATGGCCATGAAGGCAATTCCCACCACCACCATGACGAGTCCGATGGGGGTGAAGCTGAAGAGGCCGAAGCCATCCCGCCCCATGGCTTCCAGGTGATTGCTCACCACGATGTTGGGCGCGGTGCCGATGAGGGTGAGCATGCCCCCCAGGAGGGAGGCCACCGAGAGGGGGATGAGGAGCTTGGAGGGGGGGATGTCGCGGGCCCACGCCAGCCCCAGTACCACAGGGAGCATGACGGCCACCGTCCCCGTGGAGCTCATGATGCCGGAGAGGCCGGCCACCAGAATCATGATGACCACCATGAGGCGGGTCTGGCTCCCCCCGGCCAGGCGGGCGGGCCAGCGTCCCAGGGACTGGGCCACCCCGGTCTGGAAGAGGCCGTCTCCCACCACGAAGAGGGCGGCAATCATGAGGACCACCGGGTCCGCGAATCCCGCCAGCGCCTCCTCGGGGCTGAGGATGCCGGTAACGGTGAGGGCCAGGAGCGACAGGAGGGCGACCACGTCCAGCCGCAGCCTCTCCGACACGAAGAGGGCCACGGTGGCGATGAGGATGCCGTAGACCAGGAGGATGGAGCCCGTCATGCCTGACCCTACCAAGGCGGCCGGGACGGGGCAACGGGATGTGCGGCAGGATCCAGTGGCAGCTGGGCGGGCCGGCGGGCATCGGGGTTCGGGGGCCGGCGGTGGCCATTCCGCTTGACGCCCGGGGACCGAGCGGCTTCTATTGCCGTGGTTTTCCCCGAACAGATCGAACGGTCTTCATCCACTTCCGGTCCCGCACCCGAGAGGTACTCCCTTGAGTCAGCCCTCCGCACCCGGCACGTCCGGCGGCGACACCGTCTCCGCCCGCGAACTCTTCGGCACCAAGTGGGGCTTCGTCCTGGCCGCAGTGGGAAGCGCGGTGGGGCTGGGCAACATGTGGCGCTTCTCGTACATCGCGGCGGAGGGGGGCGGCGCGGCCTTCCTCCTCCTGTACATCGTCATGGTCCTCCTCATCGGGATCCCGCTGATGCTGTGCGAGCTCACCGTGGGGCGGAAGACCCACCTTTCGCCCATCGGGGCGCTCCGGCAGCTGGGGGGGAAGGCCTGGGTGCCGCTGGGCTTCCTCTTCGTGGTCACCGGGTTCCTGATCCTCTCCTACTACTCGGTGATCGCAGGGTGGACCATGCGGTACGCGGTGGAGGGGATCACCACGGGCTTCCCCGCCGCTCCCGGCGAGTACTTCGGGCAGATCTCGGAGGGCGCCTCCGCCGTGTGGTGGCACCTGGGCTTCATGGTCCTCACCATGGCCATCGTCATGGTGGGGGTGCAGAAGGGGATCGAGCGGGCCGCCCTCATCCTCATGCCCACCCTCTTCCTCATCATCGTGGGGCTGGCCGTGTGGGCCGGCACCCTGGAGGGCGCAGCCGAGGGCTACGCCTTCTACCTGGTGCCCGAGTGGGGTGAGCTCATGGACGGCACGGTGCTGAGGCAGGCCGCAGCACAGGCCTTCTTCTCGCTCTCGCTGGGGATGGGCGCCATGCTCACCTTCGCCTCGTACCTGTCCCGGGACACGGACCTGAACCAGGAGGCGGTGACGATCTCCTTCGCCGACTTCGGCGTGGCCTTCCTGGCCGGGCTCGTGGTCTTCCCCGTGGTCTTCGCCCTGGGGCTCCAGGGCGACGTGAGCGAGTCCACCGTGGGTGCGCTCTTCATCTCGCTCCCCGGTGCCTTTGCCGAGATGCAGGGCGGGCGGGTGGTGGGGACCATCTTCTTCGTGGCGCTTGCGGTGGGGGCCATCACCTCCGCCATCTCCCTCCTGGAGGTGGTGACCTCCTCCATCATCGACGAGCTGGGGATGGTACGCCGGAACGCCGCCATCTCCGCCGGGGTGGTCATTGCCATCATCGGGGTCCTGTCGGCGCTGAGCATCGACGTGCTGGGGCTGGCAGACCAGATCGCCGGCGACCTCTTCCTGGTCATCGGTGCGCTGGGGATGAGCGTCTTCGTGGGCTGGTTCATGAAGGACCCGGCCGCCGAGCTGGCTCGGGGCGCCGGAACCACCTTCAGCCGCTTCATTCCGGCGGTCATGTTCCTGATCCGCTTCGTCCTGCCCCCGGTGATTGCCGTGGTCCTGTGGTTTGCGGGCCGGGATGCGTGGAACGCCATCTGGGAGTTCTTCGGGGTGGCCCTGGGCGGTTGAGGCCGGCGGGGGGCTTGCGCGGGGTAGCCGGCGGCTCAGGCAGGTCGCCGCGGCCGCAGGATGCCGGACACGAAGAGAGGGGGGGGGGGGCCGGGGGGCCCCCCCCCCCGGTTGTTGTTTGGGGGGCCCCCGGGGGGGGGGGGGGGCGCCGGGGGGGGGGGCGCCCCCCCCCTTTTCTCTGGTCCAAAATCCTCAGGCATCGTCAT
>REBX01000078.1 GCA_007692505.1 Gemmatimonadales bacterium
CCGCAGCCGGGGTGTGCGCCGGGATCTGGCTGGGCCGCCGCGACCGGCGGCGGGTGGAGGGGCGGTAGCCACCACGCTCCTCGGCCGACCCGGTCACGAAACCCTATTTCCGGTGTGACACAATACCCTATATTGGGTGTGGCAGGATAGCCTATACACCATCGGCGCAAGCGGCCCTCCATGGACAGCCACCCGACCAGCCCGGCCCAACGCCGTTTGGCGGCTGCGCTCCGCACCCTCAAGGAACAGCAGGATCAAGGGAGGGTGGTCTTCCGCTCTGCCGAACTCGACCGGCACGACCGGGAAGCCCTGGTGGAAGCGGGATTCCTCCGTCCCGTGGTGAAAGGCTGGTATCTGGCGTCTCGGCCTGGCGAGGCCCCCGGGGACACCACTCCCTGGTTTGCCGCCATGCCGGAGTTCATTGCCGGCTACTGCAACGCGAGGTTCGGCGACCAGTGGCACGTGTCGCCCGACTACTCCGTTCTGGTGCATGCCGGTGCGACAGCCCATCCCACGCAGGTGATCATCCACGCACCAGAGGGGAACAACTCCGTGCTCGAGCTCCCGGCTGGCTGCTCCCTTCTGGACTACCGGGCGAGGGGGTTCGCGGGAACCGACCAGATCGAGGTCCGGGGAGGGCTCAGAGTGCTTTCTCTGCCCGTGGCACTCGTGCGGGTTCCGGAGGCTTTCTTCCAGACCGCGGCCACCGATGCGCAGATTGCCCTCGCGGCGCTCCCCGACACATCGGACCTGAACCGGGAGCTGCTCACCGGGGGCCACAGCGTCGTCGCGGGCCGACTCGCCGGGGCACTCCGGGCCGTGGGCCGACCCCACTTCGCGGACGATGTCCTCGGGACCATGCGGGCGAGCGGCTACACGGTCCAGGAATCCAACCCCTTCCAGTCCGCTCCACCCGTCCTGGGGAGCACCCGCGCCCCCTCCCCCCATGTGCACCGCCTGCAGTTGATGTGGCGCACCATGCGGGAAGAGGTCCTGCGCCGCTTCCCGGACGAGCCGGGGCTACCGGAAGACAGCCATGCCTACGTAGCCGCCGTCAGGGAAGACTTTGGCGCCGACGCCTACCACTCTCTTTCCATCGAGGGGTACCGCGTCACGGACGAGATGATCGAACGCGTCGCCAACGGCGACTGGAACCCGCGGCAGCACGGAAAGGATGCAGATGCCCGGAGCGCCATGGCTGCCCACGGCTACTGGCGTGCCTTCGAGGTCGTCCAGGATTCGCTCCGGAGGATTCTCGCAACCGAGAATCCCGGCGAGGTCGCACGCGCCAGCCACGGGATGTGGTACCGCGCCCTCTTCGGTCCCAGCGTCGAAGCCGGATTGCTCTCGGCCGCGGACCTCGCAGGCTATCGGAATACGCCCGTCTACATCAGGAATGCCCGGCATGTGCCCCCTCCGCCAGAAGCCGTACGCGAGATGATGCCTGCGCTCTTCGACCTCCTGGCCCGGGAGCCATCGGCTGCAGTCCGCGCCGTCCTGGGGCACTTCTGCTTCGTCTTCATTCACCCGTACATGGACGGCAACGGGCGAATGGGGCGGTTCCTGATGAACGCCATGCTCGCTTCAGGAGGGTATCCATGGACCATCCTCCGCGTGGAGTGGCGGGAGACGTACATGGCCGCCCTGGAGGCTGCGAGCTCGGGGGGCGACATCGGTCCCTTCGCCGAGTTCCTCGCAGGTGCCGTGCAGGGCTGAACGCCTCAGGACCCTGGAGTTCCTCGGCGACCCCCTGAGGGTGCCGAGCCGCGATTTGGAGGGGTGAGGGGCAGCTGACGCGGAGAGGGGTGCTGGCCAGCGCAGCTTGCAGCGGGGCGGCTTGCAGCGGGGCGGCCTGTGGCATATTATTATGCCACTTGTCATGTATTAAAGTCCCCCCCCTGCGTGTTGGCCCCCCGTGCTCCTCAATCCCCTCGACCACCTCCTCGGCACGAGGACAAAGGTGCGCCTTCTCCGGGCACTGGTGCCCCTGGACAGGCCCGTCTCCGGCCGGGAGGCGGCTCGGCTGGCCGGGGTGTCGCGGATTGCCCTCAAGACGCTGGAGGATCTTGGGTCTGCGGGAATCCTGAACCAGACCGAGGCGACCGGGCAGCACCTCTACACCTTCAACCGCCAGCATTCCCTCGCGCCTGTCTTCGAGGAATTGTTCAAGGAGGAGCGCCGGTTCACGGCAGCCATCTTCGACAGGCTTCGCCAGGCCCTCGAGGCCAACGGGTCCGTGGAGAGCGCCATTGTCTTCGGCAGCACCGCGCGTGGGGAGGCCGGGCCTGAAAGCGACCTTGACCTCCTTGTGATCGTCCGCCAACAGGAAGCGCGGGAGGACGTTCACCTGGTCCTGACGCACCTCTCGGCAGGGCTCTCCAGCGACTTCGGCGTCCGCCTTTCGCCCGTTGTCATCACCCTGGAGCAGCTCCGGAAGCAGAGCGAGGAGGGTGACCCCTTCATCGATGAGGTCCGTCGCGACGCACGGCGCATCATGGGCCCGGCCACTCCGGAGCTGACCGGTGGTTAGACGGGGACGGAGGAAGAGCATGGACCCGTCCAGCGCCATGAAATACAATCGGGTTGCGCAGGCTCTTGGAAGGAGCGCACGAGACCTGTGCGAGGTTGCGGAGGACGGCGATCTCTACGGGAATGCCATTGCGATCGTCGCCATACACGCCGCGATCGCACACTCCGATGCGCTGACGATTGCCTTTGGTGGGTTCAAGTCGACTGAAGGAGACCACCTGCGGGCAGGCGACGCGTTACTTGCCGCGCTCGGTTCCCGCGCCGATCCGGGAAAGATCAAGCTTCTCCGCTCGATCATTTCCGAGAAGGACACCGTCTCCTGCCAAGGGGTCTACTACACCGTCGAAGATGCCCAGGCGGTTGTCGGACGCCTCATGGAGTTCGCGGACTGGGCGGACGCGATGTATCAACAGAGACCGTGATCATGCGATGCTCGAAAACGGCGCAAGATCCGGGCCCAGGAGGGTGGCATCGGGGTCCTCGCCATCCACTTCCCCGGTCTGCCATCCCATGAGAACCCGGCCATATCCCTGTTCCGGCAGAACGGAAGTCTGTACGGGTCCTGCGGGAGCTCCTCCAACCCATGCTGGTTCCAGAACCTGCCTTTCCCCGGGAACCCAGGACCCTGGAGTTCCTCGGCGACCCCCTGTGGGTGCCGAGCCGCCATCTGGAGGGATGAGCCCGGGCAGAGGGCGTGCGGCATCGACTCCTCCTCCCATCGCCGTGCAGAGGGCACTCCGGCAGCTCGGTGCAGACATTCGGCACGCCCGTCTACGTCGCCGATTGCCTCAGGACGTGGTAGCCGGCCGGGCGCTCGAGAGCGAGCAGCTCCCCGAACGTACCCGGCTACCACGCAGCCAGGACCCCGCCGAAGAGGCCGAGTCCGATGGCTGAGTCCGAGGAGGTGGCGCGGCGGTTCTAAAAGAACAGGTCGTGGGCCTCCCAAAGGATGAGCGGATGGTCGAGGTCCGCTGCCGCCGCGACAAAAGATTCCCTGAATCCTGAGGCCGAAGCGAAGAGCATGGGCGCACCGGGCTCCAGGGCCTCCCGGGCCCAGCCGCGGCCGCCGTCCGCCATTGCCATAACCGGCTGTTGCCGAACATGTTTGGCAACAAGTACGCTTGGCAGCACTCGCATATGGCAAGAGAGCCGATCAGCGTTTCGGGGAGACGGGCATACTGGCAGAGGGTCCGGCGGCCGGCCGCCCCCC
>REBX01000264.1 GCA_007692505.1 Gemmatimonadales bacterium
ATCGTCTCCGAAGCCCGACGAGGCCCCCTCGGCCTCCTCCGACGAGTCCGAGCTCGTCATCCCGGTGGACGGCATGACGTGCGCCGCCTGCTCCGCCGCGGTGGAGCGGGCCCTTTCCCGCTCCGACGGCGTCCGGGAGGCCTCCGTCTCCCTGGCCACCGAGGAGGCCCGGATCCGCTACCGCCCCGAGGAGACCTCCCCGGGCGCGCTGGCCTCCGTCATCGAGGGGGCCGGCTACCGACCCCTCCCCCCGTCCCGGGGGGGCGATGGCCCCGACACCGGCCCCGCCGAGGACGCCTCCGGCGAGACCCGGGAGGACCGCCGGGCCCGGGAGCGGGAGGAGGAGGCCCGCTCCCTCTTCCGCCGTTTCTGGCTGGGCGCCGCGCTCTCCGTCCCCATCGTCCTCCTGGGGCACCACGACTGGGTCCCCGGCCTCGCCGGGCTGGACCACGGACAGATGCGTGCCCTCTGGGCCCTGAGCGGCGTGCTCACCCTCCCCATCCTCCTGGTGGTGGGGCCCCGCTTCTTCACCCGGGGCTGGACCGCCGCCCGCCGGGGCCAGCCCAACATGGACACCCTGGTGGCCATGGGAACCGGGGCCGCCTTCCTCTACTCCGTGGTCGCCGTGGCCGCCCCCGCCCTCTTCCCCGAGGGCACGGCCCACCCCTTCTTCGAGGCCACCGCCGTCATCATCACCCTGGTGGTCCTGGGCCAGGCCCTGGAGGCCCGGGCGAGGGGCGCCACCTCCGAGGCCCTCCGCCGACTCCTGGATCTCCGCCCCACCCGGGCCCGCGTCCTCCGGGACGGCCGCGAGGAGGAGATCGACGCCGCCCAGGTGGTCCCCGGCGACGTCCTGGTCGTCCGCCCCGGCGAGCGGATCCCCGTGGACGGCACCCTCCTCTCGGGGATGAGCGCCGTGGACGAGTCCATGGTCACCGGCGAGTCCATCCCGGTGGAGAAGACCGAGGGCGACCCGGTCACCGGAGGCACCCTCAACGCCTCGGGCTCCTTCCGCATGGAGGCGGAGCGGGTGGGCCGCGACACGGTCTTGAGCCGCATCGTGGAGCTCGTCCGGGAGGCCCAGGGCTCGCGGCCCCCCATCCAGCGACTGGTGGACAAGGTCTCGGGGATCTTCGTCCCCGCCGTGGTGGCCATCGCCGCCGTCACCTTCGCCACCTGGCTCTGGATCGGCCCCGATCCCTCCCTGAACTACGCCGTGGTCGTGGCCGTCTCCGTCCTGGTCATCGCCTGCCCCTGCGCCCTGGGCCTGGCCACCCCCATCTCCGTCATGATTGCCGTGGGGCGGGGGGCGGGCCACGGCATCCTAATCCGGAACGGCGAGGCCCTGCAGGCGGCCCGCCACATCACCACCGTGGTCCTGGACAAGACCGGGACCGTCACCGTGGGCGCCCCCGTGGTCACCGAGGTGGAGGCGCTGGACGGCGGACCCACCCCCACGGCTCCCGAGCTCCTTCGCCTGGTGGCCGCTGCCGAGGCGGGCTCCGAGCACCCCCTGGGCCGGGCCGTGGTCCGGCGCTGGGAGGAGGAGGAGGGCACGGGCGCCCCGCCCCTTCCGGAGGCCACCGACTTCCGGGCCCTGGGAGGTCGCGGTGTGGAGGCCCGGGTTGAGGGCAGCCGGGTCCTGGTGGGGACGGTGCGACTCCTGGAGGAGGAGGGCGTGGACCCCTCGCCCCTGGAGGCCGCCTGGGAGCGCCTGTCGGGCCAGGGGCGAACCCCGGCCCTGGTGGCCGTGGACGGGGTGGCCGCCGGCGTGGTGGCCTGGGCGGACACGGAGCGGCGGGACTCCGCCGAAGCCGTGGCCCGGCTCCGGGACATGGGCCTCCGGGTCCTCCTCCTCACCGGCGACAACGAGCGCACCGCCCGGGCCGTGGCGGAGCGGGTCGGGATCGACGAGGTCCGGGCCGGCGTCCTCCCCGACGGGAAGGACGACGTGGTCCGGGAGCTCGCCGAGGCCGGAGAGGTGGTGGCCATGGTGGGCGACGGGATCAACGACGCCCCGGCGCTGGCCCGGGCCCGGGTGGGCATCGCAATGGGCTCCGGGACGGACGTGGCCATGGAGTCTGCCGACATCACCCTCATGCGGGCGTCCATCCACGGGGTCGCCGACACCATCGAGCTCTCCCGGGACGCCGTCCGGAACATGAAGCAGAACCTGTTCGGGGCCTTCGTCTACAACACGGCGGCCATCCCGGTGGCCGCCGGTGTGCTCTACCCGGCGCTGGGGATCCTCCTGTCGCCCATGATCGCCGGAGCCGCCATGGCCTTCAGTTCCGTGACCGTGGTCACGAACGCGAACCGCCTCCGACGCTGGCGGCCGTCCGGGGGGTGAGGGCCAGTCTCCCCCTCAGGCTCCCGGCACGGCACGGCAGGCCGCCTCGCCCTCCTCGCTCCCCGGTTCCTCGAGGAAGAGTTCCGAGACCAGGATGGAGGGTAGCCCGGCCTCGATGTGCCGGTGGTAGCTGTAGACCATCCCCGTGGATTCGTATTCGGGAACCACCCCGGTGAAGGCGAGCCGGGGAGCCCAGGCGTCCCCTCTCCGTGTACCGATGGCGAGCCGCTCCTCTCCGCGGGTGTCCAGGATCTCGTAGTAGGCCCTGGAGTCTCCCACGCCCGGACGACGCGGGGGGACGGTGACGCCCAGGAGGGCCACCCCGGGGCTCAGGGACTCGACCCGGACCGCCGCGAGCCCATCGCCTCCGGGCCGGGGGCCCGGGAGGTCCCAGGGGTGCGACCGGTCCAGGGACCGGAGGAGGCGGCCGTCCAGGCCGCGCTCCTCCAGGCGGTAGGTGCCCTCGCCGGTAATCCACGGCCCGGTCCAGAAGGAGTCCTCCTGGCCCAGGGAGGCCACGCCGGCCATGGCGGCCATCCAGGAGGCCTCCTCGTCGTGGCCGGTCTCGAATTCGCCCACGACCTCGATCCGGTCCTCGGTCCAGGCCAGGACGGCCCCCCGGGAGGGTTGGCCCTGCGAAAGGGTTTCCACCACGACCACCACCGTGTCCGATAGCAGGGCTACGTTGGATCTGGAGGCGTGGATGAGGCCGGGGTGACTTCCCAGGGTCCGAACGGACAGGTCGGCATCGATGTGCGACCACTGGCCGGCCCCGTTGATCACATGGACGCCTCCCTCGCTGCCGGGACGCAGGGTGGCGATCGCACCGAACTCCTCCGGACCTTCTCCCAGGCCCCCCACCCGGGCCAGGAAGTCCCCCTCCTCGTCCCAGGCCAGGACGACCCCGCGTTCGTAGGCCGCGTTCGTGAAGTAGACCCCTTCCATGGAGCGAGCCACCATGGGTCCGGGGTCGGGGATCCCTTCCTCCCGAGCCCGGATCATGAGCCCGGTGGGCACGACCCGGACCTGGCAGGTCCCATCCAGGTTCTCCACGAGCTGGGGCCCGGCCTCGGCCGCCGGGGGCGGCGGGGTATGGTCGCAGCCCCCGGTCGCCAGGGCGAGGAGGAGGGCCAGGAGGGTCACCAGGCCCCCCAGGTGGCGAGCTCCAGCCCGCCTGCCCCCCCGACGGCGAGCCTCCATATGTGGAGGATGTGGGCGTGTACCAACGCTGAGGTCGGACATCTGGCTCCCTTCGCTGAGTCGTTTGGGCAGGTGTGGAAGCCCGGGGCCTGATCCTGCCGTCGATAATTATATAAAAAACGGCTCCTCGCTGTTTCAAATGGGTTGGATGATTGGGAGCTTGCCGTGCATGAGGT
>REBX01000028.1 GCA_007692505.1 Gemmatimonadales bacterium
GAGCCCGAGGAGAAGGCGGCGGCCAAGCAGTGGTTCCGGAAGCCCGAGATGGTCCTGGACCACCTGGAGGCCACCCACCGCCTCCTGGAGGAGGTCCCGTGGGAGGAGACGGCCCTGGAAGAGGGTCTCCGGGAACTGGCCGGCGAGAAGGACGTGGGCTTCGGCCGGCTGGTGCACCCTCTTCGGGTCGCCCTGGTGGGGAGTGACCGCAGCCCGGGGATCTTCGACGTCCTCCTGGCGCTGGGTCGCCGCCGCAGCCTGGACCGGATCCAGGCGGGCCTGGATCGGGTCCTCACGGCCCGGGACGGCCCGGGAGAAGCGGGAAACATCTGATTCCAGATCCTTGACCGAAGGACCCCCGGGGGGGTAGAGTGAACATGAGTTTACTCCTCCGGTCCGTCCGGTTCGCCGGCGTCGGAGAGGAGTCCCAGACCCGAGGGGTCCCCCCCGACCACCGGGGCACGAGGAGCGAACCGGATGCCCGCAGCGCTGAACGAGATGGAGCAGCAGATCCTGGACTTCATGGTCCGGTATCTGAAGGCGAATACGTACCAGCCGTCCATCCGGGAGATCGGGGAGGAGTTCGGGATCCGCTCCACCAAGACGGTGTCGGAGTACCTCCACGCCCTGGCGGACAAGGGCTTCCTGGTGCGGGATCCCACCCGTTCCCGGGGCGTCCGGATCCTGAACCTGGACCTGTCCAGCCGGACGATCACCGTCCCCTGCTTCGCGGACTTCCCCCCCCTGGACCGGACGTGGCCCTCCGACGGGGCCGAGACCCACTTCGAGGTGGATCGGCGTCTGGCCGGGGCCCAGGGCGCCTACTTCGTCCGGGTGGACTCCCATGCCCGGGCTTCCTGGGGGATCCCCTCCGGCGCCCTCCTCCTGGTGGAGCCGGTGGAGGCCCTGTCCTTCGAGCACGGCGACTTCCTGGTGGCGGAGCTGGGCCAGGGCCCCGAACTGTGCCGGGTGGAGCTGCAGGCGTCCGACCTCCGGCTCCGGCCCCTCCTGGAGGGGGCTGCCCCCGTCTCCGTCGAGGATCCCTCCCGCCTCCAGGTGGGGGGCAGGGTCACCGCCCTCTACCGCCGGTTCGACGAGGCCCCCGTGACGGTGGCCGATCGGCCGCACTGACCGAGGCATGGCCGTGTGCGGGGACTCCGGGGATGACCTGGACCCGGCGCTCCCCGGGACCCGTCGGGAGCTGACCCGGCCGGTGGGAGGCGCGCGGGGAGTCGTGACGGTTCCCCTGGAGCCCGGGGACCGCGCCTTCATGGCCCGGGCCCTGGAGCAGGCCCGGCGGGCAGCGACCCTGGGGGAGGTTCCGGTGGGAGCCGTCCTGGTCTCCGGGGGCCGCATGGTGGCAGAGGGTCACAACCGGACCCGTACCCGCCCCGACCCCACCGCCCACGCCGAGGTGGAGGTGCTCCGCGAGGCGGCCCGGCGAACGGGGGACTGGCGCCTGGAGGACGCCACCCTGTACGTCACCCTGGAGCCCTGCGCCCAGTGCGCCGGGAGCCTGGTCCTGGCCCGGGTCCGCCGCCTCGTCTGGGGGGCACCCGACCCCAAGGCCGGGATGGCGGGAAGCCTGGGGAACCTGGTGCAGGACCGGCGGCTGAACCACCGAATTCAGATGACCACCGGAGTCCTGGCCGACGCCTCGGCCCTCCTCCTCCGCACCTTCTTTCGGGCTCGTCGGGGCAGGCGCGGGACCTGATGCGCCCTGCACTCCTCCTCTCCATCCTCGCCCTCCTCCTGGTAGCGGGATGCGCTCGCGTGGTCGTGGAACCGCCGTCGGACCTCCCGCCCCCCTCGACGGAGCGGCCCCCGCCGCAGGCCCCTCCGGAGGACGAGCCCCCGCCCCCACAAGACGACCGGGCCACGGACCCCGACGCCGCCACCGACCCGGGGACCGATCCCCTGCCCACACCGTACGCAGGGGCCTGCCCCGGTTCGGGGTGCCCCATGCCGGCCCTCCCCACCGACGTGCGTGCCCTGTGGGTCGTGAGGACCTCCCTGGTCCACCCCGACACGGCCCGCGCCGTGGTCCGGAGGGCTTCGGCGGCAGGCTTCAACACCCTCCTGGTCCAGGTCCGGGGACGGGGAGACGCCTGGTACCCATCGACCCTCGAGCCCCGGCCGGTGCAGCAGGAGGGACTCCTGGTCGGATCCGGCGGCGGGGCGGGGCCAGAGCGGGATCCCCTCGGGGCCCTCCTGGAGGAGGCCCGCCTCCACGGGCTGCAGGTGCATGGCTGGGTGAATGTAGGGCTGGTCGCCAGTGCCCACGTCCCACCGACGGATCCCCTCCACCCTGCCCTCCGGTTCCCGGAGTCGCTGGCGGTGCCGGCGGAGCTGGCGACCGATCTTTTCCGGATGGATCCCCGGGACCCGGCCTACCTGGCCACTCTGGCCTCGTGGGCCCGCGCAAACGAGGACCGGGTGGAGGGGATCTACCAGAGTCCGGTGAACCCCGAGATCCGCGGGCACGTGGTATCCGTGGTGACGGACCTGGTGTCCCGGTATCCCCTGGACGGACTCCACCTGGACTACATCCGGTACCCGGCGCCGGACTTCGACCACTCCAGGACGACGCTGGAGGCCTTCCGGCACCACCTCCTGGAGTCGATCCGGGGAGGCGCGTCCGTGGACCCCGGGGCCCTGGCCCGTGCCGAGGAGGCCTGGCCGGCTCGACCCTCGGCATGGCCGGAGGCCTTCCCGGAAGCCTGGGGCAATTTCCTGGCCGGGGCCCAGTCCGCCCTCCTGGAGGAGGTCCATCGGGCGGTACGCCGGGAGCGGCCGGAGCTGGTCCTCTCGGCCGCCGTCTTCGCCGATCGGTCCGATGCTCGGCAGGCCCGGTTTCAGCCTTGGGACGACTGGCTCCGGGACGGTCTCCTGGACGTGGTGGTGCCCATGGCCTACACCACCGACGAGGCCCGTTGGGCCCGACAGGTGGGGGATGCCGTAGAGGTGGGCGGCGGGGCCCGGGTCTGGGCCGGAATCGGGATCTGGCAGACAAGCCTGACCTCCTCCGTGACCCGGGCCCGGCAGGCACGCCAGGCGGGAGCCGCCGCGCCTGCCGGGATCGTCCTCTTCTCCTACGACTGGGCGGTGGGCCCTCTGGGGGAGTCCGAGGCCGGTGGCGGATGGCTCGATGCCTTCGCCGACCAGGTGTGGGGCCTCAGCCCCCGGTAGCCACCGCCTCGGGCTCCTCCCCTGGGGCCGGCAGGGCCTCCTCGATCCCGTCCACCGGATTTCGCCCCCAGATCTTCAGGATCCCCACCAGGAGGAGTGCGCCCACCCCCAGGGCGAAGAGGGGGTGGATCCACCCGGCTGCCGCCGGGATCTCGCCCACGGCCAGAGCCACCAGCGCGACGACCAGGGCATAGGGGAGCTGGGTCCTCACGTGGTCCACCAGGTCACACGCCGAGGCCATGGAGCTGAGCACGGTGGTGTCGGAGATGGGCGAGCTGTGGTCACCGAAGACTGCACCAGCCATCACCGAGCTGATGGTGCCCAGGAGGATGGCGTAGTCCTCGCCCCCGGCGAATCCCACTCCTGCCCCCATGGCCACGGCCAGAGGGATGACCACCGGGAAGAGGATGGCCATGGTCCCCCAGGAGGTGCCGGTGGAGAAGGCGGTGAGGCTGGCCACGATGAAGACCAGGGCCGGAAGCACCACCAG
>REBX01000027.1 GCA_007692505.1 Gemmatimonadales bacterium
CGAGGTAGACCGCCGCTCCCACCACGCCCAGCAGTCCCATCGTTGCCACGCCGGTGAGCGTCACCAACCCGAACACCAGGAAGGCCGCGCGAACCCCTGCCCAGACGAACAGGCCCCGGAGGAGGTAGGCATTGCGGAAGGGGCCCAGCAGGAAGATCCGCATTCCGCGCCGTCAGTCCCGAGAGGAGAGCGTCTGTCCCTTTTCGGTGAGCGAGCCCGGATCCGCGGACGTGGACCACTTCGGCGTGCCCAGTCGGTCCGCGTCCCCCCGCTCCTCGGGGGCCGGGGCTGGCTGGGGCGTGGCGCAGGCGCCGGACGCGAAGAGGAGCGCCGCTCCAATGGTCGAAGAGAAGATCATGGTGTGCCCTCGGGTTCGGGGGAGATCATGCGCGGCCCTCAGCCCTCCAGGAGGGACCGGATCCGTGCCGCCTGGTCCTCCAGGTGGGCCCGCGTCACCCCGTCGATCCCGGAGCGGCCGGCGGCGGTCTCCACGCGGGGCAGGAGCTGGCGGAGTTCGGCCCGGGCCAGGGCCGACGCGTCGTTGGGGGCGCTGTCCGTATCCGACACGAACTCCCCGAGGCGCTCCACGTGCGCCCGCTGCAGGTTCCTGCGGTAGGGGTCGATGGAGCGGGCCGAGCCCAGCTCCGTCCACACGGCTGCCCGTACATCTGCCAGGAGATCGGAGGGGGTGTAGAGGCCCTCTCCGGCCTCCCCGTTGGCCGTGGCCATGAGCTCGGCCTCCTGCATCCGGAGCATCCGGTTCGCATCGATGAGCTGGCGGAGGCGCGACGTCTGGAGCCCCCGGATCCGGTTCACCGCCCCCGACGACTCGATGCGCTGGAGGATGGCCGGCTCGTTCAGCCAGCTCGGCGTGTCGAAGAGCTCGTCGGCCAGGAACGCCACGGCCGCCCGCTGTCGGTCGCCGGGCACGGGCTCGTAGACGGGGCCGTCCTGGTCTGCGGCGCGCAGCGTCATGTGCACGCCGCCCACCATGGTCACCACGTGCCCGATGTACCGGTTCCAGGCACTGATGAGCTCGCCGTAGAGCTCGGACAGGTCGTCGTGGCCCTGCCCCGGGGTCTCCGACGCCGTCCACTCCGGCAGGTTGGGCAGCACGCGCTTGAGATTCTGGATCCCGTATCCGGAGGCCCGGATGGGGTCATCGCCCAGGTCCTCGGTCTGGCTCCTGGGGTCCAGGTTGTACCCCTGCGGCCCGTACCAGTACATGGGGTCGTGGGCCTTCTCCCGGATCCATCCGTCCAGGGTGGCCCGCTCGTCGCCGGGGGTGCGGGCATCGGGGATCACCCGGTAGCCCCACTCCACCGAGTAGTGGTCGTAGGGCCCGATCCCCCGGATGAAGCGCTCGACCCCGTCCTCGGGCTGCGCCACGTAGTTCTGCCGGGCATAGTCCATGACGGAGGCCGCCACCCCGTACTCGGCGGTGAACGTGGGCGACCGGAGCGAGTCCACCGGGAAGGCGGAGCTCGAGATCATGTTGTGGGGCAGCCCGATGGCGTGCCCGATCTCGTGGGCGATGACCTGCCGGACCGCCTCGCCGATGTAGTCCCGGTCCATGGCGAGCGAGCGAGCGACGGGGTTCGCGGCCCCCGTCTCCAGCATGAGCCGGTTCCGGTAGGAGCGCAGGTGGTTGTGGTACCAGATGATGTCGCTGGAGATGATCTCGCCGGACCGGGGGTCCGACACGCTGGGCCCCACTGCGTTCCGGGTCAGGTTCGCCGTGTAGCGCACCATGTTGTAGCGCACGTCTTCGGGCGAGAAGTCCGGGTCCTCCTCGGCCGTGGGGATGTCACGGACCTGGATGGCGTTTCGGAAGCCTGCCGACTCGAAGGCCGGCTGCCAGTCCTCGACCCCGGCCCGGATGTAGGGCGCCCACTCGTCGGGAGTCCCCGGGTCCAGGTAGAAAACGATGGGGTCCACGGGCTCGACCAGCTCGCCGCGGGCATAGGCCTCCGGGTCCGAGGGCTCGAGCCTCCAGCGCCGGATCAGGCTTCGGCTGTCGGCCTTGTATTCGTCGGAGCCGAAATCGATCTGACTCACCGTGAACCAGCCCACTCGGGGGTCGTGGTACCGGTGGCGCATGGGCTCCTCCGGGAGGAGGACAAAGGACTGAGCCATCTGCACCGAAAGCGAGGCCGTGCGCTGCTGGGTCGGAGGGCTTGCGGCCTCGTACGTGAGGGTGTGGCGGACCTCCACGTTCATGGGGAACGACCGGGCCGAATCGATGAAGCTCCGGGACGGATCCAGGCGCCGGACGCCGAAGGAGCTGCGCTGGCCCCCCTGGATGGCGGCGATCATCTCCACGTCGGTCTCGAAGAACGAGGTCACGTCGATGGTCACCGACCCGTCTTCCTGCGCATCCGAATCCACGTTGAAGCTTCGGATGACGGGCTGGAAGCTGTTGGCCGCCACCGATCGGGCAATGGGGAGGGTGTCGGGGGCCACCGCCGCGTAGGAGACGCCTCGGAGGAGGACCCGGTCCCCGCGTCGCTCGAAGCGGATCAGCTGCTCGGCCAGGTTCGTGCCCGCGTTCTGGAACGCGGAGAAGTTCTCCGGCGAACCCGCGATCTGGCTGATGAGGAGGATGTCCCGGCCCAGGATCGAATCGGGGATCTGGAAGTGGAGCTCGTCGTCCGTCCGGATGAGGGTGAAGAGGCCCTCGTCGCGGATGGTGTCCGTGGCCATCTCGTCGGCTTCGGCGGCCCCTGCCTCCTGGGCGGGCGTCGGGGAGGGCGATGGGGGGCCGTCCCCTGCAGCCGAAGCCGTCCCGCATCCCACGAGGCCCGACGCGAGGGTCGGGAGGAGCACCACCAGGGCCACGGCCCACATCCGAAATGTATTCATCCGGTCAGTGTATTGGGTCCCTCGCTCCTGCGCGAGGGTTCGACTCCTGGAGCGCCCCTGCCCCCGGGGTTGGGGGACGGTAGCGTCGGCTCACCGCCTGCCACCGGTTCGAGCGGAAGCGGAGGGCATTCAGCACGGCGGGCACGATCCGCTCCAGGAGGAGCGCGGCGTAGAGGCCGGCCACGCCCACGGCGGGGAGGAGCCCCAGGAGGGCCGCAGGGAGGGCGAATCCGTAGAGCCCCACCACCGATGCCCAGAAGGGCCACTTCGTGTCCCCGCCCCCTCGAAGCGAGCCGGTGACGGAGCCGTCGATCCCCATGGGAATGGCGGCCAGGGCCGAGACGATGATGAAGGTGGTGGTGGCCGCCACGGCGGCCGGGTCCGTCACGAACACCCGGGCAATGAGCTCGGCGGCCAGGACCACGGCGAGGGACGCGACGACATAGACGCCGGCGGAGAGCCCGATGATGCTCCGGGCGTAGTCCGTGGCCAGCGCCTCTTCCCCTGCCCCGAGGCGCTTGCCCACCAGGGTGCTGGCTGCAATGGAGAAGCCCCACGTGAAGCTTCCCAGGAGAGCTGCCACGCGGCGGCCCACCTCCAGCGCAGCCACGATGAGGGGCCCGAAGGTTGCCGCCACCCAGAGCAGGGGGAAGACGATGAGGCCCTCTGCCACCCGGCGAGCCATGAGCGGAGTGGACACCCGGAGGAGGTCCCGGGCGAGCTCTGCATCCACCCATGGCCCGGCGCGGCCCACGGGGACAGGTGAGGCCCCCCGTCCGAAGTAGCTGCGGCCCGTCATCCCCC
>REBX01000178.1 GCA_007692505.1 Gemmatimonadales bacterium
CAGGGAGTGGTACCGGGCCCCGATGAACCCTGCCGGGATCTCTCGAAAGAGGGAGTGGCCGCCGTGCATCACCGGGGTGGCCCCACCGTGGAGGGGGGGACGGGCGGCCCGGAGGCCTCCCCCCAGAGCCGCCCAGATGGCCTGGTGGCCCAGGCAGACTCCCAGGATGGGGATCCGGCCGTGGAATGCCTGTACGGCCGGGACGAAAACCCCGGCCTCTGCCGGGGTGCAGGGGCCCGGCGAAAGAACGAGGTGCTCCGGGGCCATGGACCGGATGTCCGGGACCGAGACCTGGTGGGTCCGCACCACCTCCACCTCCCGGCCCAGTTCACGGAGGTAGCCGGCCAGGGTGTGAACAAAGGAGTCCCGGGCATCCAGGAGAAGGATCATGGACCCGCCTCCAGGTCCGCGCGGGTCCGGCCCAGCACCTGGAGGAAGGGGGCAGCCTTGTCCAGCGTCTCCACCCACTCGGCCCGGGGGTTGGAGGCCAGGGTGATCCCGCCCCCGGTGCCGTGGAGGACCCGCTCCCCCAGGAGGGTCGCCGTCCGGATGGCAATGTTCAGCCGAGCCCGGCGCCCATCGGAGTCCAACCAGCCGATGGCCCCCGTATAGACGCCCCGTCGCACGGGCTCCAGCCCGGCCAGGAGCTCCATGGCCCGGAGCTTGGGCGCACCGGTGATGGACCCGCCGGGGAAGGTAGCCCGGAGGAGGTGGGCCAGGGTCCGCCCCGGAGCCAACCGGGCCTCCACGTCGGACACCAGGTGGTGCACCGAGGGGTGGGACTCCAGCTCGGCCAGCCGGGGCACACGGACGCTGCCCGGGACGGCGACCCGGGAGAGGTCGTTCCGGAGCAAGTCCGTGATCATCACGTTCTCGGCCCGATCCTTCTGGCTCGCCGCCAGGCCCCGAGCCAGGCGAAGGTCCGAGTCCCCGTCCGCGCCCCGGGGTGCCGTCCCCTTGATGGGCGAGCTTCGAACCCGGTCCTCCTCCACCTCCAGGAACCCCTCCGGCGAAACGGAGCTGATGGAGCGCTCCCCATCCACCTCCAGCCAGGCGGACCAGGGGGCAGGGCTGGCCTGCCGGAGACGGCGGTGGAAGTCCAGGTGACGCCCCTCCCACCTCCCCTCTGCGGTATGGGTAAGGTTCGCCTGGAAGATGTCGCCTGCCCGGATCCGCCCCTTCAGCTCCTGGACCCCCTCCCGAAACCGCGGGCCGGAGAGGCTCGTGGTTACCGCGAACCGGTGGCCCGTCCCCGTCACCTCCGGCGTCCCACCCAGGGGCTGGATGGCCTCGAGCCGGGCCAGGACCTCCTGGAGGCGCATCCCGTGGTGAGAGTCCGACTGGTGGGGGAGGCGTGCGCTCACCAGAGCGACGCATGGGGCCTCATCCCCTCCGGCCAGACCCCACTCCACCCACCAGTCGTGGGCGGCCAGGCGCAAGTCCGGGAGGGCGTCGACCTCGGCGGGGGGAAGGGGCGGAAGGGCGTCGAAGGCCCACCCAAGCTCGTACCCCAGGAAGCCGAACCACCGGGCCGGCGAAGCAAGGTGGAGGCGGGAGAGGGCCTCCTCCACCGGGAGAGGAGCCCCGCCTGCCAGCCCGGCAGGAAGGGGGTCCGCGGTTCCCGAGCGGAAGGACACACCGTCGGAACGCCCCTCCAGAACCAGGAGGGGCATGGCGGTGACCAGGGCTGCCGTGCCGGGCCAGGCTCCAACCCCCGCCCCAACGGGGAGCCACGCCCCGGGCGCCCGGACTCCAGGAGGACCCGCCCCCCCAGCCCCTCCAGCGCCTCCACCACCGCAACGGGATCGGTGTCGGGCGACAGGCGCCGGATGACGCGACGCCCCGGCACCCCGACCACGGACAGGGGGACACCTCCACGAGAGGGTGGGGTTCGGGTATCTTCGGAATCGACCCCCCGGGCCCCGGGCCGGCGTGCCTCGCCTCCCCCGGATCCCGGCTCCTCCCTGTCGACCCCAACTTCCGTCGCCATGCTGACCGGACTCCTCCATGCCCATTCCGGGCTTCGCTATCTCGTTCTCGTCGTGGGAGTGCTGGCCCTGGCCTGGGCCGTCATCGGGCACATCCGAGGTGTCCCCTATGACCGGACCATGAGGGGGCTCGCCTCGGCCTTCGCCGGGCTCCTCCACTTCCAGGTCCTACTGGGCTTCATCCTCATCGTGACCGGTCGGTTCTACCCCGCACTCATCGGTCACATTTTCCTCATGCTGGGAGCCGCTGCCGCAGCGCAGGTCCCTCTCTCGGTGTTCCGGCGGCGCCCCCCCGAGAAGCGGACATACCTCCCCCACGTCATTTCGATCCTGGCGGCCCTGGGTCTGGTATGGGCCGGCGTGGCCGCCATCGGGCGAGGCATACTGGAGTCGCAGGTCTTCTGATCCACCGGGCTCCGGCACCCAAGGCGCCCGGGGAAAACCAGACGGCCCGCCACCCCAGTCGGGAAAGCGGGCCGTCTGCCGTTCAGGCGGTGCCGTTGGACCCGCCCCCGGGACTCACCGGTCCACGAACTTCAGGTATTCCCTGTGGTGGTCGTTGTCCCTGGGGTCCACCTCCAGCCCGCCGATGAACATGGTCTCGATGCGGGTGAGGGGCTGGAGCGGATGCCCGTCCGTCACCAGGAGGTCCGCCCGCTTCCCCGGCTCCAGGCTACCGGTAAGGTCAGCGATGCCCAGGACACCGGCGGCATTGATGGTCACGGCCTGGTAGGCCACGTCTGCAGGGAGCCCGTGGGCCACTGCAATGCTGGCGTGCTCGGGGAGGTTCCGGACATCTGCCGACTCGTCGGTGGCGAAGGCGATGGTCACCCCGGCCTCGTGGAGGATGGCCGCATTGGCCATGGAGGCCGTCACCGGGTCGTCGCGATCAGGGGTGGGGTTTCGGGTCCGGGTGAGGACCACGGGGATCCCGCTTGCGGCAATTTCGTCGGCCATCCGGAAGGCCTGGACCCCGCCCACGATGACCACGTCCAGCTCCGGGTACTCCTCGGCCAGGAGGAGCACGTGCCGGATCTGCCACTCGGAGTCGGCGCGGAAGAAGACGGGCACCTCGCCCCGGAGGACAGGCCGCATGGCCTCGAAGAGGACCACGTCACCGGCCCAGACGTTGACCTCGAAGGGGGCATCGGCAGGTCGGATGGACTGGCCGGGGGCCTCCTTGTACTCCCGGGCCCGGTTCAGGAAGGTGACGAGCTCGGCCAGGTTATCCGTGGTGTCCAGTGCCGGCTCCGGTCCGTTCCTTCGGTTCCGGACCTCCTCCACCACGGCCCCGAAGGACCGGGCCTCACCTCCGGCCATGGCCCCGACAACCTCGCCCTGGTGGTCGTGGTCGGCCTGGAAGAAGACATCTCCGGCCCAGACGATGTCCCGGTTGCCGTGATGGTCCCCGAAGACCTCCAGCGCCCGCCCCCCCGGTGCCTGGTTGGGCACGGGGAGGTTGACCACCAGGGCACCCTCGCCCCGGATCTCGGCGCGCTCCCAGGTGTCGCCCTGCAGGTCCACGATGGAGCCCATGCCCTCGATGATGCCCCCGCTCTGTGCGGTGAGGGTGGAGGTGATCCCCCGGGCCCGGGCCACGAAGGGCGCCCGTCCGTGGGGCTGGTAGGCCGGGAGAGCCCTGATGTGGGGGTTGAGTG
>REBX01000156.1 GCA_007692505.1 Gemmatimonadales bacterium
GGGGGCCCCTGGGGGGGTGGGGGCCGGGGGGGGGGGGCCGGCCCCGCCCGAGTCCGGGGGAGCGCGCCCCGGCTGGACCGGGGCCCACGTGGCCGTCCTCCGGGAGATCCGGGACGAGGTCAGGCGCCTTCCCGGGGGGTGATGCCTGCAGGGTCCCGGGCCTCGGGGTCTGCAGGCGATACCATGTGGAGGAGGACGGGGCCGGCGCCCAGGCCCCCGGGGGTGCCGCGAGGGCCCGTCCCACCCTGTCCTCCCGGAATTTCGAGGGCCTCCAGCCCGTCCCGCGCCCAGGCCCGGAAGCCCGCGGCCCGCTCCAGGATGATCCGGTGCCCGGCGGCCTCGTGGTGTCGGGGGGCGCCCGGTCCCCCGGCCAGGGCATGGAGTTCGTGGAGGAAGGTCCAGCGCTGGAAGATTCCGTCCTCCGGGCCGCCCCTCGCTTCGTCCTCTCCCGGTTCCGCGCCCCCGGGGATGGGCCGCTTGCCGGGGGCCGGAGTCACCTGGCCCGTGGCCGGGTCCAGCCGGTCCCCGTCTCCCAGGAGGTGGATGCGGACCGTCCGGATGGAAGAGGGCTCGCCGTCGGGATCGCCCGGTCCGGGCTCGGCCGACACCACGACCACCCCCGATGCACCCACCACCAGCACACCCCCCGCCTCCACGATGAGGGCCGTGTCCTCGTCGATGCCGAACCCCGTCACCGGGTCGTCGGCCTCCAGCACGGCCACGGCGAGGCGCCCGATGCGGCCCCGGGCCAGGAAGTGCTGGTCCATGATGGCCCCGGGCACGAAGCCCAACCCCGGGTCCAGCCGCACCCCGCCATCGGTTCCCGTCTCCAGCGCCCCCTCGGAGCTCCCCCCGGAGATCATGGGGTCCGTCATGATGGCTGCACCTGCCGAGGAGCCCGCCACCACGGCCCCTTCGGCATGACGCTGGCGGATCGCCTCCAGGACCGGGGTCTCCCGGCCATCGGGAGCCAGCACCTCGGTGATCCTGGACTGGACCCCGCCGGTGAAGTGGAAGCCGCCGCAGGCCTCGACCCGCGACACCATCTCCGGGTCGCGGGCCCGCTCCGGTGCCTCGGTGGACAGCTCCAGCGTCTCCACGGAGGCTCGCCCGCCCCAGCGACGGAAGCGCTCCCCGGCGCTCCGGGCCGAGGCCTGGGGGTCGGCGCTGGCTGCCGGGATGACGCAGATGGGCCCCGGCCCGCTCCTCCGGTCCAGGATGGCGGTCCAGATCGCGCCGTTGTCGGCGGAGAGCCCGCCTCCGATGACGACGGCGGGGCCTGTGGGGTCGGGTCGGTGGGAGCGGTCGGCGGGACCGGAACGCGCCACCGGGTCGACGAGGCCCGTGGGATGGGGGAGCGGGGCTGCACCGGGTGCCGGTACCAGGAGGGAGAGGAGGACGAGGGCGGTGGGGATCATGATGGACCGTCAGGAGTCAGGAGTGGGGGGCTCGGGGAGGAGTCGGGGACGCGGTCCGGGTGGGCAGCCCCTGCCTCCGCCCCCAGGCCTTCTCCAGCTCCACCAGGATGAAGACCGTGATTCCCAGTGCCACCGCCCATCCCCAGGAGGTCGGGGTCAGGGGCTCGCTGCCCAGTGCGGTCTGGAGGACGGGCAGGTACGTGAAGCCGAGCTGCAGAACCAGCAGGGCGCCAATGGCGATCCAGAGGGCAGGGTTGCCCGCGAGGGCGCGGGGGCCCAGCGACGCCCTCCAGAGGAATCGGCAGTTCAGCAGGTAGAAGAGCTCCGCCATGACCAGGGCGTTCACCACCAGGGTGCGGGCGTAGGCCGGGTCGGCGCCAGCTCGTATCTCGCGGTTGAAGAGGAAGAGGCAGCCTCCCCCCACCACCACGGACACCCAGGCGATGCGGCGGACAAGGGCGGCGGAAAGGAGGGGTGTGCCCGGCGGGCGTGGGGGGCGGGACATGACGCCGGGCTCGGTGGGCTCGAAGGCCAGGGCCAGCGCCAGGGTCACGGCGGTGACCATGTTCACCCAGAGGATCTGCACCGGGGTGATGGGGAGGTAGGGCATGGCCAGGATGACGGCCACCAGGACAAGGAGGGCCTCGGCACCGTTGGTGGGGAGGATGAAGAGGAGGGTCTTCCTGAGGTTGTCCCAGACGGTCCGGCCCTCCTCCACAGCCTTCTCGATGGAAGCGAAGTTGTCGTCGGCCAGGACCATCTCGGATGCGCTCCTGGCGGCCTCGCTCCCCTTGATCCCCATGGCGACGCCGATGTCGGCCTGCCGGAGGGCTGGGGCATCGTTCACCCCGTCGCCGGTCATGGCGCAGACCTCGCCCCGGGCCTGGAGGTGCCGGACGATGCGGAGCTTGTGCTCGGGGCTGGCCCGGGCGATGACGGGGCGCCCGTCCAGGAGGCCTCCCAGCTCCTCGTCGGAGGCCTCCTCGATCTCGGCGCCAGCCAGGGCCGGGGTGGAGGCGTCGCCGATCCCCATCCGGGCGCCGATGCTGGTGGCCGTGGCCGCGTGGTCCCCGGTGATCATGACGACCCGGATCCCGGCACCGTGGCAGTCCTCCACGGCCTGGATGGCCTCGGGACGGGGAGGATCCATGAGGGCGGCGAGTCCCAGGAGGACCCAGTCCGAGCCCGCCTTCTCGGCATCGAGGCTGGAATCTGCGTCGCTGCGGGGGTCGGAGGCATCCTTCGGGAGAGGTCGGGCCGCCAGGGCCAGCACCCGGTACCCTCCCGAAGCCACGGCCTCGACCTCCTCGAGCCAGTGCTCCCGGTCCAGGGGGGCGATGCCCTGCTCCAGGTGGGACGGATCCAGGGGATCCAGGTCGGGGTCGGACGGGGCCTGGTGGCTGCAGTGGTCCAGAATGCGTTCCGGGGCCCCCTTGGCCAGGAGGACCCGGCCCCCGGCAGGCATGGCGTGGAGGCTCGCCATCCACCTGCGCTCGGACTCGAACGGCACCAGATCCTTGCGGGGAAGGTCTTCCTCCTCCTTGCTGCGAACCAGTCCGGTGCGGGCGGCCAGGACCAGGAGGGCGCCCTCGGTGGGGTCGCCGTGGAGCTCCGGCGTGCCGTCGGGGGCATCGGGGCCGGGGGGGGAGAACTCGGCCTCGTTGCAGAGGAGCCCGGCGCGGGCCAGCGCCATGAGGCCCAGGTCGCTCGCCGGCTCCGCCGGAGGGGTGTCCGGGGTTCCATCGGTGGGGCCCTCGGTTGCGCCCCGGCGAAAGGAGCCTTCCGGCTCGTAGCCCGTACCCTCCACGTGCCAGCTCCGTCCCGGGAGGAGGACCTGCTCCACCGCCATCTCGTTCCGGGTGAGAGTGCCCGTCTTGTCTGTGCAGATCACGGTGACCGAGCCCAGGGTCTCCACGGCGGGGAGGCGGCGGATCACCGCGTTCCTCCCTGCCATCCGCTGGACCCCCAGGGCCAGGGTGATGGTGAGGATGGCCGGGAGGCCCTCCGGGATGGCCGCCACTGCCAGGGCCACCGCCGAGAGGAAGAGCTCGGCCATGGGGAGCCCGCTGACCAGCCATCCCCAGAGGAAGAGGGCGACCGCCGCCCCGGTGATGGCGATGGAGAGCTGCTGACCGAACCGGTGGATCTGCTGCAGGAGGGGTGTGGTCACCGACTCCACGTCCCGGACCATGCCCCCGATACGGCCGATCTCCGTTTCGGTACCGGTGGCGATGACCACCCCTGTGATGCGCCCCGAGACCACCAGGGTCCCGGAGAAGGCCATGGAGGTGCGGTCGCCGGGGAGCCGGTCCGGGGCCACCGGTTCCGGTGACTTCTCCACCGGAACGGACTCCCCGGTGAGGGCCGCCTCCTCCACCCGGGCGTTTCGGGCCCTGACGACCCGGAGGTCGGCAGGGACCCGGTCACCGCTGGTCAGGTGCACCAGGTCGCCGGGGACCAGCTCCTCGGCGGGGATGGATCTGCGCGCCCCTCCCCGGATGACTTCGGCGTCGGGGGAGAGGAGCTGGCGGATCCCCGCCATGGCCTCCTCCGCCCGGCCCTCCTGCACGAACCCGATGACGGCGTTCACCACCACCACGGCCAGGATCACTCCGGTGTCGATCCATTCGCCCAGGACCGCCGTGAAGACGGCAGCCACCAGGAGGATCCAGATCAGGATGTTGTTGAACTGGACCAGGAGGCGCCGGAGGGCTCCCGGGCCCTCCTCCTCCTCCAGCCGGTTGGGCCCGAACTCCTCCAGCCGACGGCCGGCCTCGGCGGGCTCGAGCCCCTGTTCCCCGTGGGACTCCAGCTCGGCCAGTGCCTCCTCGGCGGGCCGGGCGTGCCATGGGGGAGGGGATGTCACCGGGTCTCGACTTCCATCCGGGGCCGGTGGACGAGGACGGGCACCTGCCCGGCCCGGATGACCTTGTCGGCCACACTCCCCGTGACAAGGCGGGCCACGCCGCCCTGACCACGGGTGGAGAGGGCGACCAGATCGGCCCCCACAGCACGGCGCCGGGCCAGGATCCCCTCGGCCGGGGGCTCGTCCTGCACGATGCCGATGTCCACGGTGAAGCCTTCACTCCGGAGGGTGTCGGCCCGGGACTCCAGGTACCGGCGGAGCTCTTCGGTCTGCTCCCGTCGGGACTCCTCCCGCTTTACCTCGTCGGGGAGGTAGGCTGAGGGGAGCCTTGGGGCCGGGGGGACCACGGAGACCAGGTGCAGGCCCGTGGCTCCAGGCTCGGCCAGGGTCCGGACGTGGGGAAGGATGGACTCGGAGAGTCCGGAGCCATCCAGGGGGATCAGGATCTTGCGGAAGGCGGGACGGGAGGCCAGGTCGGCTGCCGCCTCGGGGAGTTGGTCGGGATCGGGGAGGGGGGCGTCGGGGCCGGACACCTGGTCCCAGCCGGGACGCCAGAGGAGGATGGGGCAGGGACCCTCCCGAATGAGGCCGTCGGCCACACTTCCGATCCAGAGGCGCTCCAGTCGGCCCCGTCCGTGGCTCGTCATGACGATGAGGTCCACCTCGAGCTCTTCTGCCGCATGGGAGAGGGCGCCCACGGCCCTGCCGGAGAGGATGCGGACCTCGATCTCCACCGATGTCTCGCCGATCTCCTCCCTGAGTTCGGCCAGGTAGGTCCGGGCCCGCTTCCGCTCCTCCTCGAACCACCCACCCGCCGGCTGCCGTCCGGCTCCGCTGCCGTCCTTCACCGTGACCGGGGGGAGGGTGTGGGCAGCCGTGGCCAGGAAGATCCGCGCCCCGTCCCGCTCGGCCAGGGCCAGGGCCGGTGGCAGGGCGGTGAGGGCGGTCTTCGATCCGTCCAGGGGGACGAGGATTCGCTTCGGCATGGAAGTCTCCGGAACAGGGGTGGTGAGGATTGGAGCCGGCGGGTACGAAACTCCGTTGGCTCGCACACTGGAAAGAATAACGCAGAAAACGTACCCGGGTGGACCGGCTACTGCACGGGCTCCGGGGCAGGGGGGCCGGAAGGACCCCCGTCCTCCATGTACCCCTCCATGAGGCAGGACCAGCGCTCCCGGGCCGCGGCATCCAGTGCCGGTTCCCGAGAGAGGGAGCGCCGGAGCCGGAGGAGGTTGGACTGCCTCCACCCCGGCCGGACCCTCCGGATCTGCCCCCGATCCCAGTCGATGACCCAGATCCGGTCCGCATCGTCTGCCAGGAGGTTCCGGACGTTCAGGTCGGCGTGCCAGGCGCCGGCGTCGTGGAGCCGTCGGACACTTCGACCCGCCGCGGCCCAGAGTTGGGGCGGAGCCGACCCCTCGCGGATGCGGTCCGCCAGCGTCCGGCTCCGGGGGACCTCCACCGTGACCAGATCGCCCTCCCAGGTAGGCCCCCGGCGATGGACCCGGGCGGCCACGGCGTCGGGAACGGGGAGGCCCCACCGGTGCAGGGTGGCTGCCAGGACCAGCTCCCGGACCGGACGGGTGCGGGCAAGGCCGGTCCAGAGGTAGCGGCGACGCACGAGGCGCCCCGGGAGCCCTCCCCTGTAGTAGCTGCGGTGCACGAGGCCCACCTCCCCTTCCTCTGGTTCCCGGGCCGGCCACCGGAAGAAGCGGACATGGCCCCGCCCGGCCTCCAGCCGATGCTCGGAGGTGCCGGCGCCGGGGCGGAAGAGATCGATGGAGGCCTCCACGGGGGAGCCCTCCACTCCAAGGACCCATTCGGGGCCGTGCAGTGCCGTGACCAGGCGGGGGGAATCCGGGTGGTCCATGCGGGGGGCTCCGGTGTAGGAGGGAGACGGTCTTGTTCGTTCTTCTGGAGGGGGAGCGAACGTTCGGGCCGGCTCGGGGGTTTGTCCTCTGCGGCCCACCCCCGCCTCGAACCGTCGAACCTCCTCAGCGGAGATCCAGCCCGTGCTTCGTCTTGCTTCCGGGATCCTTCTCGCCGTCCTGGCCGTGACCTCCCTTCCGGCCACTCTCGAGGCCCAGTACTTCGGTCGAAACAAGGTCCAGTATGACCAGTTCGATTTCAAGGTGCTGGAGACCGAGAACTTCCAGCTCCACGCGTATCCGGAGGCGGGGCAGGCCATCGACGACGTGGCCCGCCAGCTCGAGCGCTGGTACGAGCGCTACGCCCGCCTCTTCCAGCACGAGCTGAGCAGTTCCAGGCCCTTCATCCTCTACGCCAACCACCCGGACTTCCAGCAGACGAACATCCTGCAGGGGATGGTAGGCGAGGGGACCGGGGGTGTGACGGAGGGGCTCAGGGATCGGGTCATCATGCCGTTGGGCGCCTCGTACGCGGACACGGATCACGTGATGGGGCACGAGATCGTCCACTCCTTCCAGTTCGACATCGCCGGGAGTTCGAGGGGCGGCGGGCTCCAGGGCCTCATGCGCCTTCCCCTCTGGTTCGTGGAGGGGATGGCCGAGTACCTGTCGCTGGGCGGGGAGTCGTCCCACACCGCCATGTGGATGCGGGACTCCCTCCTTCGGGACGAACTCCCCACCACCGCACTCATGACCCGGGAGCAGCAGCGCTATTTCCCCTATCGCTTCGGCCACGCCTTCATGGCCTGGGTGGGAGGGACCTTCGGGGACGATGCCGTGGTGGACCTGCTCCGGGTGGCCACCCGGGGGGGATGGCAGGCCGCTTCCACCTCGGTCCTGGGCATGTCGCCGGACACGGTGTCGGCCCGGTGGCAGGAGTCCATCCGGGACCATTACACCCCTCTCATGGAGGGGAAGACCTCCCCGGGAGAGGCGGGCACACTCCTCCTCTCGCCCGAGACCGGGGCGGGACGGACGAACCTTGCGCCCTCCCTCAGCCCGGACGGGTCCCGGATCGCCTTCCTCTCGGAGCGGGACCTCTTCTCCATCGACCTCTTCCTGGCCGATGCACGGACCGGTGAGATCATCCGGAGACTGACCCGTTCCACCCGGGACGCCCACTTCGATGCCATCCGGTTCCTGGATTCGGCGGGAGGGTGGTCTCCGGACGGGACCCGGCTGGCGGCGGTGGTCTTCGCCGACGGGCGCAACCGAATCCAGATCTACCGTGCCGACGACGGCCGGAGGGACGGGCAGTACGAGGTGGCCGGGGAGATCGGCGAGGTCCGGGGACCCACCTGGATGCCCGACGGGGAGAGCATCGTCTTCTCGGGGCAGGCCGATGGCCGGACGGACCTCTTCCAGCTCCACCTGGAGTCGGGAGAGACCCGACGCCTCACCGATGACCGGCACGCGGCACTCCAGCCCACCCCATCGCCGGACGGCCGGCACGTGGCCTACGTCACGGACCTGGGACCGAACACGAACTTCGACAACCTGACCTTCGGTCGGATGGCCATCGGGCTCCTGGACATGGAGACCCTGCAGGTGGAGCGCCTGGCGCCGCTGGGGGACGATGCGGCCCACTGGAACCCCCAGTTCACCCCCGATGGCCAGTCGCTCTTCTTCCTGGCCGACCCCGATGACTTTCGGGACATCTACCGCTACGAGATGGCCACCGGAGACCTCCGCCGGGCCACGAACATCGCCACCGGCGTGAGCGGAATCACTGCGTCCACCCCGGCCCTCAGCGTGGCCCGGGAGGCCGGTACCGTGGCCTTCACCGTATTTGATGGCGGGGAGTACCACGTGTACGCCCTGGATCAGGCGGAGCTCGATGGGGAGGCGGTTGCCCGCGACGACGTGGCAGCGGACGCTCGTGCCCGGAGGCTCCCCGGAGCCCCGGGCCCCGGAGAGGGACGCCTGGAGAGGCTCCTGAACGATCCCGAGGTGGGGCTCCCCGGGGTGGACCGGTACCGGGTGGAGGACGCTCGACCGTACAGCCGCCGCCTGGGGCTCGAGTACATCAGCCAGGCCACGGCCGGCGTGGGGACCGGGCAGTTCGGCACTTTCATTGCCGGCTCCATCGTGACCCGGTTCTCCGACATGCTGGGGAACCAGAACCTCACCGTGGGCGTGCAGGCCCAGGGTGAGATCCAGGATATCGGGGGGCAGGTGATCTACGAGAACCTGGAGCGACGCTTCGACTGGGGGCTGGCCGGGGGCATGGTTCCCCAGCGGTTCCTCCGGAGCGGGTTCCAGCAGGGCTCCGGGGGAACCGAGTTCATCGAGATCACCGAGCGGATCCGGCAGACCTTCGCCCAGGGGATCATCCGGTACCCGTTCTCGCAGGTGCGGCGAGCCGAGCTGTCCGGAGGGTTCACCCGGTACGGGTTCAGCCGGGAGGCCGACATCTTCCCCCTGAATCCGGCCGGGCAGATCGTGGACTTCCGCAGGGAGTCTCTCCCTGCCCCCGACGCCCTGAGCCTGGGCTCGATCTCCCTGGCCTTCGTGGAGGACAACTCCTTCTTCGGCTTCACGGCCCCCATCCGGGGCTGGAGGGGTCGATACGAAGTGTCCCAGACCGTTGGCTCCGTGGGGTTCACCCAGCTCCTCCTGGACCACCGGCGCTACATGGCCCCCCATCGGAACCTCACCCTGGCCACCCGGGGCCTCCACCTGGGACGCTACGGGCTCGAGGCCGACGGGGAGGGGATCATCCGGCCCTTCTTCCTGGGACAGGACGGCCTGGTGCGAGGGTACCAGTTCCAGTCCTTCCAGTTCGGGGAGTGCACCCCGCAGGCCGATGGCTCCTGCCCCGAGTTCGACCGGCTGGAGGGGCAGCGGGTGGCCGTCGTGAACGTGGAGGCGCGGATCCCGTTCCTGGGTACGGAGCAGCTGGGCATCTTCGAGACCCCTCTCCTCCCGGTTGACCTGGTGGCCTTCACCGACGTGGGGGTGGCCTGGGATGCCGGGGACGGCGCGGACCTGCGTTTCGACCGGCGGACCACGGACCGGGTCCCGGTGGTGAGTTCGGGCTTCTCGGCCCGGACGAACCTCTTCGGGGCGTTCATCCTGGAGGCCTACTACGCCTATCCCTGGCAACGGCCCGACCGTGGGTGGCATTGGGGGTTCAACCTGATCCCCGGCTGGTAGACGCCGGAGGGGACATGCAGGGGCAGTCCGAAGGGGGCGGCGTCCGGCTGGACGTCGCCCCTCTTGTTTCAGGGACCACCCTTGGAGAGGAGTCCGAAGAAGACGCCCACGAAGAGGGCGAAGCCGGTCCACGCCGCCAGGTAGAGGACGGCCTCGGGGCCCTGCAATACCTCGTCTGTCCTGGAGAGGAGGAGCCACATCCCCGACGTGATGAGGAGGGTGGCCAGGGCAGTGATCCCGGTGAATCCCGTGGCCCTGGCCAGGTCTCCGAGGAGCCGGCCGGAGGCCTCCTCGGGGGCGGCTGGGGCCACCCTCCGCCTCAGGTCGGCGAGGACCCAGACCCATGCCCCGCCCAGCCCCACGGCGCAGGTCCAGAGGATTCCCCGCAGGTCGCCCACCTCCGCCATGGCCGCAAAGGCATCTCCGAAGTCCAGCCAGAGGACGGCACCGATGAGGAGCGCCAGCCAGAGGGCTGCGTGACGGCCCAGGAAGTGGCCTGCCAGGGCTGGCCCGGCTCCGGCCCTGGGGCGGCCCCGGGTCACCTGTTCCTCCCGGGCCACCCGGAGGGCCAGCCCCGGCCGATGGGTGTCCAGGAACCAGCCTCGGGCCTGTACCAGTCGACCCCGCGCCTCGGGACGTGAGGTGAGGGGACCGAGCCCCGGTCGGGCCACGAGCCCCCGGATCCGGTCCGGGTCTCCCTCCTCCAGGGCGTGGTCCACCGACTGGAGCCAGAGTCGGGCCACCCCGTCCATCCACCGTGTCCGTACCGGACCTTCGGGGAGGCGTCCGCCGGCGTCCGCTGCCCACGCCAGCCTGCCGGGAACCGGGAGGTTCGAGGACGACGCTCCGGTGCCCACCCACTCCGCCAGGGCCAGGGCCACCGGTGCCTCCTCGACCACATCCATGGTGCCCAGGGCCTCCAGGGCAACGTCCCGGTCCCGGGCAGACGCCACCAGGCCCAGGAGTCGGCCCCGCTCCAGGAGCGTGGTCAGTCCGGCCTCCACTTCCGCCTCCACGGTGCGGGCGTCGGCGGGGGGCAGGGCCCCCATCACCTCGGGGACCAGCTCCGTCCATGAATCCTGCAGGCTGCGGGATGCCGATACGAGTCCCCGCGCCGTGGTCGCCGTCGCCTGGCCAGTGTACTCCCGGAGGTGTTCCACCTCCATCGCGAACGCTCCGAGCCGACCGGGGACGGCGGGGTCGGTGTCCAGGCGATTCACCAGGGCTCCCGCCTCCCGGATCCGGTTGAGCGCCCTGGGGACCGGGTCCTCCTCTGCGCTGGGGGGGAGATCGGACAGGGTGCCCCGGGCAAGGCCCGAGAGGAGCTCCTCCACCGGGACCGGATCGTCTCCCCCACTGAGAAGGGGTCGGTCCCGGAGCCCCTCTTCCAGCACCTGCACCAGGGCGGGGCCTGGTCGGGCTGCGGCCAGGGCCAGGAAGAAGGGGCGGGCTGCCTGCGGACCCCGATCCAGGACCTCCATGCGCACCCTGTGTTCAAGGGCATCGGCGAACTCGGCGGCTTGCCGCCGGGCGGAATGGGATCCCGCCGTTCGCACCAGGAGTGGGGTGGGCAGTCCGTGGACGAGGCCCGGGTCAAGGTACCGGATCAAGGAGGATTCCAGGGTGGCAGCCTGCTCCACGATTCGGGACCGGAAGACGGATGCCGCCTCGTCCAGCTCTCCGGGGGGAGCGAGTCCTCCCACCCTGGACAGGTCGTCCCGGATGCGGGGATCCGTCCGGCCGTGGAGGGAGGTGTCCAGGAGTTGGAAGAGGGCTCGGGCCCGATCCGACTCCGAGGCGCCGTACCAGTCCCGGGGCTCGCCCAGGAGCCTAATGGCATCCAGGAGCCGACCCCTCAGTGCGCCGTCCGGAAGTGCGGCGGGTCCTGGATCCACGGGATCATCCATGATGGACTGCCATATGGAGACTCTGGTTTCCAGGAACCGATCCGCCTCCCGTGGCAGGGCCTGACGGGGAGGCCCCAGCCCCTGCTCCACCCGGGTGCGGGCGATCTCGTCCGTGCACCGGAGCCGCAGGAGGCCCGAGCCCGTGGACGCACCCTGGCGGCCGTCTGCGGCGTCGGGGCGCGACGGGTCCGGCTGGGGCCAGAGGGCCTCCAGGACCTCCCTTCTCGGCTCGTCCATGGGAAGTCCGCGGGCCTCGCCGGCGGCCAGGACCTCGGCAACCCTCAGCGCCAGGACCCGGTCAAGCCCTCTGGCCAGGTGGACGACGGCGCTCTCCAGGAGGGCCAGGAGCCTGGGGAGAGGTGGCCCCAACCCCCTGGACACCAGGTCGGCGCTGGCCAGGAGGAGACACGCCAGGTCGCGGCGTCCCGCCGGCACCGGTGCGGAGGAGGCCAGGTCGGGGAGGGGAAGGGGCGAAGGTCGGGCTGCCGCCAGGAGGAGTCGTCGCCTCAGGGTGCGGGTACCGTCCAGCACCGGTGGGGGGGCGTCCTCGGAGAGGCGAGCGGCAAGTGCGGGGGACTCCTCCAGCCGCGCACCGATCGTAAGGGCGGCAAGGGGGTAGAGAATGGGGTCGGAGGACCTGTGGAGCAGCAGCAGCAGGTCCTGGTCCTGCTCGTCCGGGGGTTCGGTCGAGCGGCGGAGGACCCGAAGCCTCAGTGCCAGCTCTTCTCTGGGGACCGAGAGCGGTGCCTTGGGAGTGCTGGCTGCCCCGGGCAGCTCCGCCATGAACTGGAAGGCCCGTCTCCCACCCACCCCCTCCTCACGAAGCAGACGGCGGAGCCGGAGGAGGGGGGCCGGCCAGGCAGGGTCGGCGGCCCGGATGGCCTCCAGCAGAAGGGAAGCCCGGGTCGTGTCGGTTTCCCGAGATGTGGAGGGGTCGCGCATCTCGGTTCGCCTCCCTATCGTGGATGGATCCCGGACAACTCTCGAGTTCGCCTCCTCTCTTCCCGGAGCCGCAGATGTCGGTACCAGAACCAAAGGTATGTTCTCCTCTCCGCACCTCGCCAGCAAGATTGTGGCAGCGGAGTGTCCCAGGTCGTCCCGGGGCCCGGGTTTGGGGTGCGGTAGCCCTTCTCCTGGTGCTGGCTGTGGTGGGTTGCGACTCGAGCACGAGCCCGGACCGGGCGGCCCGAGGTGACGCCTCTGTCCAGGTCAGCGGCGACATCGAGGACGCGTTCTCTGCCGGCGCCCTCCACCTCTCCACGACGCTGACCGGGGGGGGGTCCGCCGACCTGGACGTCGGGGACACGGTCCGCGTCCAGATCATCAACTTCCTTCCTTCCCAGGAGTCCATCGGCCGCTTCGAGCTGGCCCGCGTGACGGACTCGGAGGGCTTTGATGCCGGCGACGGATCCGTGGGAGAGGCCGATGAGGACTGGGGCCCCTTCGAGGCCGGTGCGGTGCCGGACCAGTGGATCCTGTTTGCCGTCCTGGACGACCTGGATGGGTACTCCGGCATGCTCTTCTCCACCGGGGGGACGATTTCCATTCCCCAGGCGTCGGGGCAGGGGCAGGTGGCCGGATCGGTGGAGGCGACAATGCAGGGGCAGCTGACCCGTGCCGGATCCACGGTCCCCATCCTGGTGGACGTGGAGATCGACTTCGAGTCCCTTCCCTCTTCGGGAGGCTTCTGACCCGTGGCCAGCCCTTCGGAGCGGAGGCGGGGCCGACGCCTCGCCATGTCTTTCGTCCTTGCCCTTGCGGTGGCCTTGGGGGGGGTGGGTTGCGACTCTTCCACAAACCCCCTGGACGATGCGGAGACGAACTATTCCCTGACGGTGTCCGGTGATCTCGACCTTTCCTTCGATGGAAAGGCAATCCATGGCGCTGAGCCGGTCCCCGGGGGGATCGCCTTCGTCCAGAGCGTGAGCTTCATCGAGGGAGGCGGAGCGCTGCGGCAGTTCCAGATCCTCCGAAGGGCACCGTCCACCTCGTTCGGAGGTGGACCGGGGACGCTGGGGGACATCGATGAATCGTGGAGTCCCGCCGCGATGGCCGCAGAGCTCGGGCGCTGGGCCGTCCGGGCCCGGATCCAGGACTCCTCGGGTCAGGTGATCCGATTCTTCTCCTCGGAGGGAGACATCCAGATTTCCGGGTCCCAGTCTTCGCCGGTCATGGGAGAGGTGTCGGGAACCCTCCGGGGTGTTCGGACCGTGGACGGGGAGGACGAGGTCGTGGAGATCCAGGTCCAGGCCAGCTTCAACTCGGTCCCGTCCTTCCTCATCAACTGAGTTCCTGCCTCAGCCGGCTCCCTCGGCCTCCAGGGCCTGGAGTCGCTCCCCCGGGAGCGGCTGGCCTTCCGGGAGGCCCAGGCCCGACGCTTCCTTCCGGTCCACCAGGTTCCGGAAGAGGCGTCGGGCCTTTTCGCGTCGGTCCGAGGCGGCGACCTCGTCTCCCTCGGCAGCGGCGCGGACGGAGTCCAGGTAGAGGATCTCCGCCATGGCCCAGCGGCGACCCGGGTCGTTGCTGGTCCCCGGGCCCAGGACGGCCTCCAGGGTGTCGGGGGTGGCGATGCGCACCATGTCAAGGTCCACCCGGAGACGGGCTGCCAGCTCGTGGAGGTCCTCGTGGATCGTGCCGGCCTCTCCTCCCTGTGCCTCCAGGAGCCGGTCCAGCCGCATGAAGGACTCGGCCAGGCGCTGGAGCTGCTGGGCATTCAGGACGATCAAGGTGCGGGCTCCCGGGAGGGGACCCGGTGGAACCGGAGGTCGAACACCCGGGCCTGGCTCACCCCGAACTCCATGACGTGTCCGTCGGCGTCCCGGTGGAACTGGAGGCCACCGAGCCCGCCGGTGAAGCGGTCCGTGGTATCCTCGTCGGGGGAAAGGCCGATGCGGTCTGCCGGTCGCCTCAGGAGGACGAGTCGGTCCTCCTCCAGGACGATCTCCACCTCCACCTCGGCATCGGGGCTGTAGTACCTCCCGGTGAACTCCCGGAGCTCCGACGTGGAGGGTGAGAAGGCGGGAGTGGGCGGATCCTGTTCGGGCTCCTCCCCGGCCTCCTCGGTTGTCCGGGCCTCCTCCCGTGCCCGGGCGGCTTCCCGGACCCGCTCCTGAGCAGCCTCCACCTCGTCGGCGGCCACCAGGCGGAGGGCCCGTCGGGCCACGGCCTGGCCCAGGTTCCCCGGGTTCGCCGACGTGACGTTGCAGAGGAGGGCCACGGAGACCTCCTGGTCCGGGAAGCGTCCCAGGTAAGCCCGGTACCCGGCGGTGGCACCCGTGTGAGTGACGGCGGGGAGCCCGTCCATCTCGCCCACCATGAGGCCCCCGGCGTAGGTGATGGTGTCGCCACTGTTCAGGATGCCCTGGCGGTGCATCTCCCGGGTCACATGGTCGCCCAGCGATCCGGAGGCCAGGGCCCGGTTCCATGTGAGGAGGTCGGCCACGGTGGTGAGGAGCCCGCCGTTTCCGTGGACGTCCTCTATGGGCTGGTTGATCCGGAAGACCGGGCGCCCGTCGGGGCTCTGCCCGGCGGGTGAGTGGGCCGTGGCCCGGCCGGGGACCAGGCGCCGGTAGTCATCGCGCCAGTGGGTGTCCACAAGGTCCAGGGGCTCGAAGATCCGGTCGTGGGAGAAGGAGGCGAAGGACTGCCCCGAGGTCCGCTCCACCACCACGGCCATGAGGTTGTAGCCCGAGTTGGAGTACGAGTACTGGTCCCCGGGAGGGAAGTTGAGGGCCGACTGGCGGGAAAGGATGTCCACCACGTGGTCGTGGGTATGGGTCCGCGCTCCCCGCCCCGTCCCGGCGATGGCGGCGACGCTCCCCCAGTCCCTGAGCCCCGAGGTGTGGGTCATGAGGTGGCGCAGGGTGATGACCTCACCCAGGTCCGGCAGCTCGGGGACATGGTCCCGGATGTCGTCGTCCAGCGAGAGGGCGCCGTCCTGCTCCAGGAGGAGGAGGGCCGCCGCCGTGAACTGCTTGGAGACGGAGCCGGCCTCGAAGATGGTCCCGGGCCGATTGGCGGTCCCGTGTTCCAGGTCGGACATCCCCCAGGCCCGGAGGAGGGGGACGGCCTCACCGCCGCTGTCCACTCCCACGGCACAGCCGGGCATGGTGGTGGCATCGAACCCGGCGAAGATGGAATCCAGAGCCGGCCCCAGCTCATTCAGGTTCGAGCTGGGTCCTGCCGATTGGGCGCCTGCGGCTCCGGGAGCAAGAGCAAGGACGAGGAAGAGGAGGAGGGATCGGGACTGGATGGGTGTGGTCATGGAACGTCGTCGTGGGCAGGTGGGGGGACGTGGGCCAGCCTGGAGCAGCAGTGACCTTCGGGGAGGATGCGCTTCGGACGGGGCCAATGTCAACGCGGCGGACGGAGGCCCGGAGTCGCGCCGACCATGGCACACCGGAGCGGGAGTGGTGTCCCAGACCTACTCGCCCGCTTCCGAACCCGGCGCGGGCACGCTACTTCAGAGTCACGAGCAGGAGCAATCGATCCATGGCCCAGGCCAGCAGCGGAGACACCGTCCACATCCACTACACCGGACGCCTCGACGACGGCACCGTCTTCGACACGTCGCAGGACCGGGACCCGCTCGCCTTCGTCCTGGGGGAGGGACAGGTGATCCCCGGGTTCGAGTCTGCCGTGGAGGGCATGGAGACCGGTGACTCGCGCACCGCCACCATCCCGTCGGAGAAGGCGTACGGCCCCCGCCGGGAGGACCTGGTCATGCCCGTTCCCCGGGAGCACCTCCCCGACGGGCTCGAGGTCGAGGTGGGGATGCCCCTGGAGATGAGAACCGCCGAGGGCCAGACCGCCCGGGTCGTGGTCGCAGAGGTGGAGGAGGAGCAGATCCGGATCGACGCGAACCACCCCCTGGCGGGTCGGGACCTCACCTTCGACATCGAGCTGGTCAAGGTGGAGCCGGCCGGCGACTGAGCCGAACGAGGGGGTCGTCACCACCCCCGGGACACCTTGTAGATTCGGAGCCATGAACTCCGATGTGCTCCCCATCCGCCCCCTCCTCCCCCAGCTGGTCCGAACGCTGGGGGAGGCGGGGGCGGCCGTGCTCGTGGCCCCCCCGGGTGCCGGAAAGACCACGGCGGTCCCTCCGGCCCTCCTGGAAGCCCCGTGGCTGGAGGGCCGGCGGATCCTCCTCCTGGAGCCCCGCCGGCTGGCGGCCCCGGCCGCCGCCCGCCGCATTGCCGAAGGGGTGGGGGGCCCGAAGCTGGGGGG
>REBX01000154.1 GCA_007692505.1 Gemmatimonadales bacterium
GCCACCCCGCCCGTGGGGTTCGCCGCCCCCCTCACCCCCCGCTGCCGTCCACCTCCACCCACCGGTCCGTGGCCGGGGGCGCCACCGGGGTCTCGAGCCCCGCCAGGTAGTCCCGGAGCCCGTCCACGTCGGTGCGGCCCATGTAGCGGACCTCCGCCTGGGTGAGGAGCTCGTAGCCATCGCCCCCCAGCGCCACAAACTCCGTGGTCCCCACCGTCACCACATCGTCGTCCTCCACCACGCTCCCGTCCTCCCGCTCGATCCGGAGCACCCGCTCCCCCCGGGGCGCCTCGGGATCGTACTCGATGCGGATCCCCGCCCAGTGGGTCCAGGGCCGCCCGTCGTCGGTGAGGCCGAACTCCACCGCGTCCCGGAGGAGCGCCCCGTCCAGCTCCAGCACCACCAGGTCGTTCTGGAAGGGCTGGAACTCGAAGAGCACCTCCCACGTCACTTCACCGGCGGGCAGGCTCCGCCGGAGCGACCCGTTGTTCACGAGCCCCACATCGGCCTCGGTGGCCCACCGCTGGGCATCGGCCAGGAGGTTCCCCGCCGGGTTCTCCACCGGCGCCCGGTCCTCGTTCGTGAGCGAGTCGGCGAACACGGTCACCACCTCCTCCAGGCGGGGCCGTACCTCCTCTCCCCACATCTCCACCGCCTGCAGCACCCGCACGTCGGGGTCCACGTCGGCGTGGTAGGGCACCCGGAGCTCCCGGTGGGTGGCCTCTGCCCGCTCTCCGCCGGCATGCTGGAGTCGGGTCACGCTGATCGTCCGGGAGTAGGCCGGGTTCTGCACCAGGGGCACGCCGCCCGCCTCCGTCAGGTTTCGCAGGTGGGTGTGCCCGGCCAGGAAGAGGTCGATGGGCTCCTCCAGCGCCTCCAGGATCTGGATGGCCAGGCCCGCGCACCCGGCCGAAAGCTCCTCGGGCCCCTGGCCAGGCTCCTCGCAGGTGGCCCCCACGTGCCCCGTCACGATGACGAAGTCCACGTCCTCCTCCCGTACCTCCCGTACCGCGACATCGATGGCCGCCGCCTCGTCCTCGAAGCGCACCCCGTCCGTCCGCCCCGCCATGACCACCTCCGGCGTGGTGGAGAGGGCCACGCCCACGATGCCCACCCGCACGTCGTCGCGCTCCACCACGGTCCAGGGCCGCACCCACCCGGGATGCTCGCCCGTCTCCTCGTCCAGGACGTTGGCGCCCAGCCACACGAAGTCGCTCTCCGCCACCCGGGCCTGCAGGGTGTCCAGCCCCCAGTCGAACTCGTGGTTCCCCAGCGCCGCCGCGTCGTAGCCCTTCAGGTTGTAGACGTCGATGGCCGCCGCGCCCCAGCTCAGGTTCGAGATCGCCGTGCCCTGCATGACGTCGCCGGCCGACACCACCACCGTGGGCCCGTCGAAGTCCACACGCAGCGAGTCGAAGTGGGCCGCCAGCCAGGCCGAACCCCCCAGCGAGTCGCCGTCCACCACCTGCGGGTCCAGCCTCCCATGGAAGTCGTTCGTGTGGATCACCTGCAGCCGGGGGAGGTCGTCCACCGAGGTGACGTCGTCGGGCATCTCCACGTCGGCGGGTTGGTCCGGGACGCAGGCCGCCATGGCGACCACGAGGAGGAGGATCGAAAGCCGCGCCACGAAGCGGCCGACTCGCCCCGGCGTCTGGTGGGCTCGGGGGGCGTCGGAGGCGGGGCCGGGCCTGGGGCCAGGCAGGGAGCCGGTCATGGGGCCAGGCAGGGAGCTGGGCATGGGGCCGGAAAGGGAGCTGGGCATGGACATGGCAGTTCGGGCCGGGGCTGGAGACAGGTGGTGCCGCGCGGAGCTGGCCGCGCAGGATCCCCATGGGGAGGCGTCTGGTGGGGCTCTCGGGGGAGCTCATCTGGAAGATGGGACCGTGGGCTCCTCCTGCCTACCGGAGGAGACCGGGCAGGGTCCGCTGGCGCCTGCCTGATCGCGGGTGGCGAAGCCCGGCCCCGAAGTGCCATTCGCCCCCCGGGACGGCCCACCCGGCCAGGGCGGCCCGCCATGGGTGCAGGACGGGCCGGGACCGGGCCCCGCCTGGCGGCCCGTCACCGAGGGCCGCAGCCGATCGGGGCTGGGCGCACAGGTGGGGCAGCGCCACATTTGTCCCCATGACCCCCAGCACAGATTCCGACTTCGCTGCCGACTCCGGAGCCGACGGCAACACCGATGCCGACGTTCGTCGCGCTGTCGACGACGAAGCCGGCCGCCTCGCCGCCGACGATCGCCGCATCCATGTCGCCGTCGCCCGGGCTCGCCGCCCCGCCGCCGCGCCTGCCACCCCCGTGCCCCTTCAGGCGCCCTGGTGCGTGGACATCGCTGTGCGGAACGGAGTGGAGCTCCTGGATGTGGCGGGACCGGCAGAGGTTCTGGCCACCCCATGACCTCTGTCCCCCACGTCTCCCGTCGCTGGAAGGTGGCCCTGGCCGTTCTCAAGCGGCTCCCCCAGGGCCCCATCAGCGGGTTCACCGGATGGCTCGCTTCCCGACGGATCCCCCACCCCATGCGGCCCGCCGTAATCGGGGCCTTCGTCCGGGCCACCGGGATCGACCTGTCGGAGGCCGTGGGTCGCAAAAAGGATTTCCCCTCCGTGTCGGCCTGCTTCACCCGGGCCCTCAAGCCCGATGCCCGGAGCTGGCCGGCGGAGGAGGGCGTGCCCGCCTCGCCGGTGGACGGGGTCGTGGGGGCCTGCGGCCGGATCGAGGACGAGCTCCTGGTGCAGGCCAAGGGGATCGAGTACCGACTGGAGGAGCTGCTGGCCCTGGGCAGGGGGGACGAGGCCCGGGCGGAGCGCTGGAACGGGGGGCACTTCTTCACCCTCTACCTGAGTCCGCGGCACTACCACCGGATCCACAGCCCCGTGACGGGTACGGTGACCCGGAGCGAGGCCGTGCCGGGACGGCTCCTCCCGGTGAACGAGCCCGCCGTGGCCTCCATCCCCCGGCTCTTCAGCACGAACGCTCGCCGGATCCTCGAGCTGGAGACGGAGTGGGGCAGGGCGCCCGGGCGCCGCTCCTCGGTGGCGCTGGTGGCGGTGGGGGCGTTCAACGTGGGCCGGATCACCCTCACGGGACCCGTGGCGCCGGGGCTGGAGGTGGCCCGGGGCCGGGAGGTGGCCCGCTTCGACCTGGGGTCCACCGTGGTCCTCCTCCTGGGGCCGGAGGCCGGGGACATTCCCCGGGCCCGCGGTGTAAGAGCCGGTCGCCCGATCCGGTTGGGCGACCCTCTCCTGGCCGGCCCCGTTCCGGGTCCGTCGACTCCAGCGTGACCCCCTGAGACGGACTGCCCCACATGAACCGTCCGAACCCATTGTCGGAAGGGAAGACCCAGGGGCCCCGCGACCTGGATCGCAGCAGCGCTGGTGGCAGCAGAGCCCGCCCCGACGTGGAAGGGGCTGCCGCCGACTCCGCCCGCCTGGCCGAACTGGCCAGGACCCGGCTCCTGGACACCGAGCCCGAGGAGAGTTTCGACCGGATCACCTGCCTGGTGGCCCGGGTCATGGACGCCCCCCTGGCCCTGGTGAACCTCATCGACCGGGACCGCCAGTTCACGAAGGCGTGCGTGGTCCCCGAGGGGATGTCGCCCCTTGCCGAGACGTGCTTCAACGACTCGTTCTGCCAGTACCCGGTGGCCCTCGATCGTCCGTTGGCCATCGACGACGCCCGGGACCACCCCTGGGTGGGGCAGAGCGCCTTTGTCCGGGAGGGCGGGATCCTGGCCTACCTGGGGGTGCCCTTCCACGGGCCGGACGGCCACGCCCTGGGGTCCCTCTGCGTGGCCTCGCCGGAGCCCCGGGAGTGGACGCAGGACGAAGTGGAGCTCATGGAGGAGCTGGCCCACGTTGTGGAGACCGAGGTCGCCCTGCGCGTCGAGCGGCTGAAGGCGACGCTGGAGTCCGGGCAGGATGCGGCGCCCGGCGGCCATCCCCCTGCAGTGGAGTGAGGCCGAGGCGGCCAGGCTACTGGCTGGGCGGCGGGCAGCTGGAGGAGACCGGGACGGCGTTCCGGCAGGCGATGATCTCGGCCATTCCCGAGGTGTTTCCACCGCACACGCTCTCCTGTGCGGCCTGGAGGGCCTCCACCTCGGTGGGTCCGCGCCCGTTCCGGCAGACTTCCCGGCCATCGAAGACCAGGCACACCTGGCACTCCTGGAAGGCGTCGGCGCGGGGCCAGGTCTGCCAGACGACCAGGGCCATGAAGCCGAACATGAAGAAGAGGATGGCGGCGATGGCCGGGAGCTTCATGGGACCAGCGGGGTTCAAGGAAAGTTTGGCAGGGCAGACGCGTTTCCGGTAACTTAAGGTTCTGCACCCTGCAGGCCCAAGACGGAACAGAAACACATTCCCAAGGAGCAGTACAACACGTGGCGAACGATGCAATCGAGATGGAGGGCGAGGTCACCGAGGTCCTCCCGAACGCCAATTTCCGGGTCGAGCTCGAGAACGGGCACACGATCCTGGCCTACCTGTCCGGCAAGATGCGCAAGTTCTACATCCGGGTCCTCGAGGGGGACCGGGTGAAGGTGGAGATGTCCCCGTACGACCTCTCCAGGGGCCGGATCACCTATCGCTACAAGTAGGGTTCCGGTAGATTCTTTGCACACCCTGACAGCCATGATGTCCCCGGACAGGAAGGAGTACTGACCGTGTCTTCGGAGCCAGCAACTGCGGTGGCAGGCCACGCCCATCACCACGGGCACGGCCATGACGAGCCGCACAACGACATCGTCTACCCGGCCACGATTCCGTTCATCCTGGTGCACGTCGCTGCACTCGGGGTGTTCTGGACCGGGTTCACGCTGACGTCCATCATCATGTGCGTGACCCTGTACGTGGTGCGCATGTGGGCCCTTACTGCCGGTTTCCACCGGTACTTCTCCCATCGGTCCTACAAGACGAGCCGGGTCTTCCAGTTCTTCCTGGCGTTCCTGGGGCAGACCTCCGCCCAGCGGGGTGTGCTCTGGTGGTCGGCCGTGCATCGGCACCACCACCGGCATTCCGACACCCCTCTGGACGCGCACTCGCCTGTCCACGACGGGTTCTGGATGTCGCACGTGGGGTGGATCTTCTCGCCTCGCCGGAGCGACGCCGACTACTCGACGATCAAGGACCTGACCAAGTATCCGGAGCTTCGGTTCCTGGACAGGCACCCCTACTTCCCGGCCGTCATGCTGGGCATCGGGTGCTACCTGCTGGCCGGGTGGTCGGGGCTGTTCGTGGGCTTCATCCTGAGCACCGTGATCCTCTACCACGGGGTGTTCGCCATCAACTCGCTGGCCCACGTTGTGGGCAAGAAGCGGTACCTGACGGCAGACGAGTCCCGGAACAACTGGTGGCTGGCCATCCTCACCCTGGGCGAGGGCTGGCACAACAACCACCACCACTACCAGAGCTCCACCCGGCAGGGCTTCCGCTGGTGGGAGATCGACATCTCCTACTACGTGCTGAAGGTCATGTCGTGGGTCGGGCTGGTGTGGGACCTCCGGGAGCCGCCGAAGGAAGTGGTGCTCGGCGAGCAGAAGCTGGGCCGGAAGGTCATCGAGCGGGTGGCCGAGGACTACGCCGAGAAGTATCCCATGGAGCCCCTGGTGGCCCGGGTGAAGGAGGCGTGGGCCGATCGTCCGTCGCTGGAGGAGCTCCAGACCGCCGCCGTGCGCAAGCGCGACGAGATGCGGGATGGTGTGGCCGCTGGTGTCGCTGCCCGGAAGGACGACCTGGCCGGGAAGCGCGACGAGATCGTGGCGTACCTCAAGGAGATCGACCTGCCCCACGTGCCCTCCGTGGAGGAGATCCGCGCCGAGATCGAGTCGCGGGTCGCCGAGCACTACCAGAAGTCGCCCTCCCTGGACGAGGTGGCCGAGCGAGCCCGCGAGCTCATGATCGAGCGGATCTCGGTGGACCTCTACGGACTCGAGGCCCGCGGGACGACCTGACGGGTCGGGGGTGACCCTGGCGCGCAGGCCGGGGCCCGCGGGACGACCCGACACGCAGGGTTCAGTGCATGAAGGACGGCCGCCCGGCCCGCTCCCCGAGAGGGGGGCGGGTCGGGCGGTTCCTTTTGTGGGGGGGTGGGGGGCCTGGCGGGGGTTGGCGGGAGCGCACCTGGGCGTCGCCGGGCCAGAACCCGAAGCTGACCACCTCGTGGGAGTAGGCCTCCCGGGTCACCGGGTCCGCGTCGTCGGCCACCGGCGCCCGCCGCCCCGAGAACCGGGTGTACGCCAGGTCCATGGAGTGCCAGAAGAAGTGGGAGGGCGACGCCTTGCCCACGTAGCGCCCGGCAAACGCCTGGAAGACCCCGTGGCTCCAGGCCAGCACCCGGTGGAAGCGCCGCACCGCATCGGCGTCCCAGCTCGCGTGGGTCCGGTCCCGGGCAAAGGGCGTGTCGCTGCCCACCCGCTCGGGGTCGAAGGGCCGCGCCAGGATGGGGGGCGCCTCGCCGCTCACCTCGGCCAGCGTGTTCATGAGCCATTCGTGGAAGGCCGCCACGGACAGCCCATCCTCCAGCGGGAGCTCGCGCACCGCTCCGGCCGCCGTTCGGACCCGGAGGGTGCTGCCCGTCGTGTCGAAGTCGATCTGGAGCCCACCGGACGGGTGGGGCAGCCACCCCGTCCCGAACCCCCGGGCCGTGGTGTAGAGGGGCGCGTGCCACCAGTGGTTCAGGGGCGGGTGGAGGGCCAGGCGTACCTTCCCCACCACCTGCAGGAAGAGGTGGAGGGTCCGCTTCGTGTCTTCCCAGGGCTCCAGGGGGAGCCGGGGGAGGGCGCCGGGGGCGGGGGCCTCCCCTTCGCCGCTCATTCCATGATGTAGGCGACGGCCTCGGCGGCCTGGTCCAGCGTCTCCACGGTGACGTCGGCCTGCGCGTCCAGCTCCTTCAGGGCATGGATGTGGTCTTCGCCCCGGACCAGGACCAGGGGGATCCCGGCGGCCAGGGCGGCCCCGGCATCGGAGGCCGTGTTCCACTGGCGGTACTTGTCCGTGAAGCAGGCCACCGCCAGGTCGGCGTGGCGCAGGTGGACCCGCGTGCGGAGGGTGTTCACCCGGGCGCCCATGAGGTCGCGGTACCGGGCGTCGGGCTGCTTGCCCAGGATGAGCTCGCCGATGTCGTCGGAGCGGTCGTGGTCCGTCTGCGGCCCCAGGAAGGTGGCCTCGACGCCCTTCTCGGCCAGGGCCGCCTTGAAGCGCTCCCGCCAGTCGGAATGGATCTCGCCTGCGAGGTAGATGCTGAGTTCGTACATGGATGGCCTCCGGGATGGGGGGTGGGAATGGGACGGGCGCTCCGGTGGAGACCCCGGTAGCGGGGTGGTGTTCGGCAGGTGGGGGATGACGCGCCCGATGTCGGTCCCCGGTCGCGGTTGGCTGGGGAGGGTCGGGGTGGGCCGGGGAGGGGTTGGGCGCCTGCATGGCGGCGCGTGGCCGGTCCTGCCTCGGGGTGGCGCTTTGCCGAACCCTGGCCGGGTGCCTAACTTGGTACAGTGTACTTTACTGTATCAAACTGGAGCAAGTTATGGCAGTGGCACCTTCGGATGCCCTGGTCGGGCGGGAAGTGGAGTGGGCGCGCCTCGTGGAGTTTGCCCACCAGGCGGATTCCCCTGCGAGCCTCGGGCTCGTCTGGGGGCGACGACGGATCGGGAAGTCGTTCCTCCTCCAGGACCTCTGCGAGAAGGTGGGCGGGTTCTACCACCATGCCTTCCGGGGTTCGGAGGCGGAGGCCCTCCGAGACCTGGGCCACCGCCTCGGGGAGGACCGCGGGCTTGGATCCTCCCTGGCGCTGGAGAACTGGACCGAGGCGGTGGAGGCTCTGCTTGCGCTGGGTCGGGGGCGCGAGCGACTCGTCGTCCTGGACGAGTTCCCGTACCTGCTGGAGCATTCGCCTTCGCTGGAGTCCATCCTCCAACGGGCCTGGGGCCCCGGGGCCCGGGGGAGAAGCGAGTCGCGCACGCGACTCGTCCTCTGTGGTTCCGCCATGGGCGTCATGGGCCAGCTCCTCACCGGGACTGCCCCCCTCCGGGGCCGGGCGGGGATGGACCTCCGGCTTCGCCCCTTCGATTTTCGGACAGCGCGGGAGCTCCACGGCATCGAGGACCTGGAGACGGCCGTTCAGACCTGGGCGGTGGTCGGCGGCGTTGCCGCCTATGCCAGGGAAATGGTGGAGGGGGACATGCCCTCGGGCCCCTCCGATTTCGGCCGGTGGGTCTCACGTCGTGTCCTGTCGCCGGCGGCACCCCTCTTCGGGGAGGTCGACCTCCTCCTGGGAGAGGACCCCGCCGTGGCGAGGGCACGGAAGCCGAACCTCTACCATGCGACCCTTGCCGGGGTTGCGCTCGGGAACCATGCCTGGAGTTCGCTCACCCGCTATGTCCGACTCTCGGGGAGCTCCCTGCAGAGCATCGTGCGCGCCCTGGTCGCCGCCGGCTTCATGGACGAGCTCCAGGACCCCATCCGGGACAACCGCCCCACGTACCGCCCCGCCGACCCCCTGATCCGGTTCCACCACGCCGTGATCCGCCGTCACCAGGCGCGCCTGACCCGGCACGGGGCGGACACGGCCGGCCTCTGGGACGAACTCGTCTCCACCTTCCGGTCGCAAGTCCTCGGGCCCTCGTTCGAAGAGATGGCCCGAAGCTGGGTCACGCACTTCGCCGCGCGGGAAAGCCTCGGGGGGACGCCGGACCACGTGGGGACGACGACCATCGGTGTGCCTCGCGCCGACACCGGGAGAATGGAGCCGCTGGAGGTCGATGTCGTCGTGGCGGCGGACGACGCAGGGGAGCCAGGTGAGCGAACCGTCCTGGCGCTGGGCGAGGCAAAGGCGGGCGCCGTCATGGGGCTCCGGCAGGTGGAACGCCTGGAGCGCGCCCGTCGGGCACTGGGGCCCCGTGCGAGCAGGGCTCGCCTCCTCCTGTTCGGCGTGGCGTTCCGGGAGGAGGTCAGGGAGGAGGCCGCCCGAAGGGAGGACCTGGAGGTCGTGGACCTGGAGCGGATCTACGGGGGCGCCTGAGGATGCGGTGCGGGCGGCCCCGGCCCCGCCGTCAGCGGGAGGCGTTCACCAGGGGGAGGGTGCGGAAGGGGCGGCGGTTGTTCTCGGCGCGGTTCACGAGGCCGACCTGGACGCCCCGGAGGACGTCGGCGCGGTTCACCAGTCCAACGGCCAGGCCCGTCTGGGTCTCCACCCCGTGGTGGAGCGATGCGGAGACGCCCCGGAGGTGGTCGATCTCGGTCCAGCCCGAGAGGTTCAGGCCCTCCAGGCGCCGGGTCTCGGTGCGGTAGCCCGTGAGGGTGATGCCCCGGATCCGGTCCCGGGCCGTCACCCCCAGGAGGGCCGCCTGGATCCCGGTCATGCTGCCGCTGGCCACCACGGCGCCGCCGGCCACCTGGATCCCCACCAGGTCTTCCCGGGACACCACCGCCAGCCCCGCTACCTGTACGCCCCGGGCCGTGCCCCCGGAGACCAGCCCCAGCCCGGCCCCCTGCACGCCCAGCATGCCCTCGCCGGCCACGGTCCCGATGGCGGAGAGCTGCACGCCCCGCATCCAGTCGTCGGCGATGACGGCTACCGGTGCGGCCTGCACCCCGGCCACTCCGTCGCCGCCCACCACGGCGAGGCCCGCCGCCTGCACACCCCGGAGGGGCCCCTCGGCCACCACGGCCAGCCCGCCGGCCTGCGCCCCCGACATGCCGGACTGGCTCACCACCCCCAGCCCGGCGAGCTGGGCCCCCTGGACGGGGCCGTCGGACACGGCGGCCAGCCCGGCCAGGTGGGCGCCCCGAAGGCTGCCCCCGGCCACCACGGCCAGCCCCCCGGCGCCCAGCCCCAGGAGCTCGCCGCCGCTCACCACGGCCAGGCCGCCCAGGTGGAGGCCCCGGACCTGCCGCTCCCCGGAGACCCCGCCCAGCCCCAGGGCCATTCCATCCAGTGCCCCGGCCGTTGGCTGCAGTCCGGCGGCAAGCCCGATGACGCGACCCCCCAGCCGGGGAGCATCGGGGCGAGGGCGCCAGAGGGTGAGGTTCACCCCCACCACCCGGTCCAGGTCGCGATCCACGGCATTCAGCCGAAGGCCGTTCACCCGGGGAACGTTCCCGACGGCGAGCCCGCTGTCGCCCACCATGAGGCGAAGCCCGGTACGATCGGCGCCCGGTGAGCCATCCCCCGAAGGAGTCGACTGGGCCCATGCCGGGCCTGCGCCCAGGAGGAAAAGCGTGGAGAGGCCGAGAAGGCAAGGGATTCGCGCCGCCACCTTGCACCAAGGCGGACGGACCCTCATTCTTCCGAGTCTTCTTCCCGAAAAACCGCGCATCAGGAAAGGCATATGGACGCGATCCAGTCGTTCGTGGGGAAAATCGAGGATATCGTCTGGACCTGGGGAATCCCGGTCGGAGACGAGTCGATCCCGGCCGTGGTCATCCTACTTTTGGGGGCCGGGGTCTACTTCACACTCCGCCTGGGCTTCATTCAGTTCAGGCGGCTGGGGCACGGGTTCGCCGTGGTGTCCGGGAAGTACGACGATCCCGACGACACCGGCGACGTCACCCACTTCCAGGCCCTCTCCACGGCCCTCTCGGCCACGGTGGGGATCGGTAATATCGCCGGTGTGGCCCTGGCCATCCACTGGGGCGGCCCCGGGGCCCTCTTCTGGATGTGGGTCACCGGTGTGCTGGGGATGGCCACGAAGTTCTCCGAGGTCACCCTGTCGCAGAAGTACCGGAACGTGCGCGAGCCCGACCCGGAGCGTCCCTGGGAGGGGATGATCGCCGGGGGCCCCATGTACTACATCGAGCGGGGGCTCGGGAAGGCCTGGAAGCCCATGGCCATCATCTTCGCCGTCTTCCTGGCGGCAGTAGCCCTGTTCACCGGGAACGGCGTGCAGGCGAACACGGTGGCCGACGTGTTCAACTCTGAGTTCGGGTTCGAGCCGTGGATGGTGGGGCTGGTGACGGCCACCATCATCGGGCTCGTCATCATCGGGGGGATCGGCCGGATCGGCCGGGTCACCGGAATCCTGGCCCCGGCCATGGCGGGGATCTACGTGGCCGGTGCGCTGGTCATCCTCATGCTCAACTGGGACCAGGTGCTGCCCAGCTTCGCGCTGATCTTCACCGAGGCCTTCAGCCCGTCTGCCGGTGTGGCCGGCGCCGGGGTGGGGACCTTCCTCTTCACCATGCTGTGGGGGGTGCGCCGCGGTCTCTTCTCCAACGAGGCCGGGCAGGGATCGAGCCCCATCGCCCACGCTGCGGCGAAGACGGAGGAGCCGGCCGAGGAGGGAATGGTCGGCCTCCTGGGACCGTTCATCGACACCATCGTCATCTGCACCATGACGGCGCTGGTCATCATCATCACCGGCACCTGGGACGACAAGATCCCCCAGCAGATGAACCTCTCCGGCGGGGCCATCACCTACGTGACGGAGCAGGAGAGCGGACGGTTCAGCTTCTTCCAGTCCGCTCCGGAGGAGATCCGGGTGGAGGACGGGGTGCCCGTGGACCAGGACGTCGGTGTGAGCCGGATGGCCTGGCACGAGGTGGCCATCGACGAGTTCTTCATCGATGCCGAGCAGACGCAGGGCTTTACCGGGGTGATCATACCGGGGCAGAACCTGGCAGTGGCCGATGACGGCACGGAGTACCGGGTGCTCCACGGGAATGTGGTGCAGAACGGCGCGCCCCTCACCATGCTGAGCTTCCAGAGGGGGCTGCCCGGCGACTGGGGTCACTACATCGTGATCCTCACCGTGCTCCTCTTCGGGATCTCCACGGCCATCGCCTGGAGCTATTACGGGGACCGCTGTGCCTTCTACCTCTTCGGCCCGAAGGCGGTGCTGCCGTACAAGCTGATCTTCGTGGCGATGCACTTCGTGGGGGCGGTGACGCCCCTCATCCTGGCGTGGACCATCGGGGACATATTGCTGGGGCTCGTGATCATCCCGAACCTCATCGCCGTGGTCGTGCTGGCGCCGAAGGTCCAGGAGGCCGCCGAGTCCTACTTCGAGCGGAAGCCCTGGCTGAACAAGAAGGGCGGCGGCGCCGGGAGGGACGCATGATGCGCCTGACCACCGCTCCCCTCGCCCTGGCCGCTGCCGGCCTCCTCCTCCTGGCCCCCGGGCCGGAGGTGGAGGCGCAGCAGCTTCCCCAGACCGGCGCCGAGCGGGCGAACTGGGAGCGGACCACGACCCACCAGGAGGTCCTGGACTTCATCTACGAGGTGCAGGCCCTCACGGACCGCATGATGATCGAGGAGCTCACGGTGACGAACCAGGGGCGCTCGCTCCCGGTGGTCTACCTGGGCGACCCCCCCCTGTCGGACCCGGGCTCGTCGCTCCTGAGCGGCAAGCCCACCGTGTTCATCATCAACACGATCCACGGGAACGAGCGGTCCGGGAAGGAAGGCGGGCAGCAGTTCATCCGGGAGCTGGTGCTCGGTGACTGGCAGCACCTGCTGGAGGACGTGAACGTCATCGTGGTCCCCCACATGAACCCCGACGGAGGCGATGCCGGGCGTCGGCAGAACTCGCTGGGCTACGACATGAACCGGGACTGGGTGGTCATGGAGACGCCCGAGGTCACGGCGGTGACGGAGCAGATCCTGACCCGCTTCTGGCCCGATGTGTTCGTGGATGCCCACAACGGGGGCTCGTACCCCTACCACATGACGTACCAGACCACCCTGGACCCCACTGCGGACCAGGAGATGGTGGAGTTCGCCCGGGGCCCCATGTACGAGCACATCAAGGCGCACCTTGAAGCTCGCGACATGAAGTTCTTCTGGTACTCCGGCCCCTCCTTCGACAGCGACCAGGACATGTGGTACTGGCGCACGACGATCCCCTGGGTCCGGAAGCAGCACTCCTACGGCGGCTTCCAGAACATGATCACCCTCCTCTACGAGGTGCCCGGACGGCACTCCCTGGAGGTGGGCGCCGATGCGGCCCGGGAGTCCATGCTGGCCCTGGTGGAGTTCGTGGCGGAGAACGCCGACGAGGTGCGCCAGGTGGTGACGAACGCCCGTCGCCGCACGGTGGAGGACCTGCCCACCGAGATCATCCTGGACACCGAGGAGACCGCGTACGACGAGCTGGTGGAGTTCTACATCCAGCGCCGCGACGACGACGGGAACTGGATGGAGCCCGAGCTGGTGGAGGGCGAGAACCGCACCCTCTGGGCTGCCACCGAGACCCGGACCACCCCGGAGTGGGGGTACGCCTTCGACGGGCGGCTGGACGACGTGGCCGCCTTCCTGCGTCGTCACGGGATCCAGGTGGAGCAGCTCCGGGAGGAGACCACCGTGCCGGTGGAGCGCTTCCGCATCGAGGAGATCTCCTGGGCGTCGCAGCCCTACCAGAACCACCTGCTGGCCTCGGTGGACGTGGAGCTCGTCCCCGACGAGATGACCTTCCCCGAGGGCACGTACATGGTGCGGCTCCGGCAGCACGCCGGGCGCCTCATCCCCCAGTTCCTGGAGCCCGACGGGGAGGACTCGGTCCTGCGCTGGAATTTCCTGGACCACTCCATTCCCCGGCAGGGTGGGGAGAACGCCTTCGTGCCCATCTACCGGATGCAGGCCCCGCCGGCCGCCGCCATGAACGTGGTGCGCTGACGACGGGCGCGGGCTGACGCGGCTGGGGGGCGCGGGCTGGCGCGGTCAGGCTGGCGGTGCCCGGCGGCCGGTCAGTCTTCCCGGTCCTCCGGGTCGTCCTCCAGGACCCGGCCGGGCCGCAGGGCCTCGTCGCCGAAGCGGTCCCTGAGGGCATCGCCCAGGTGAGACAGTTTGCGGTCCCGCTCCGTTTCCGGGGGCGGGGCCGCTTCTGTTTCCTCCAGGAGGGAGAGCTGCCGGGGCGCATCGCCCTCCCGGAGCCCGCTCACCCCCACCCCCAGGAGCCGGGCCGGCACCCGCCGCCGCGCCCGGAGCTCGGACAGGAGCTCGGTGGCCACCTCCCGGATCGCCCGATCCGACTCCACCGCCCCCTCCACCGTTCGGGAGGCCTGCCGGGTCCGGAAGTCGTGGTCCCGGAGCTTGAGGGTCACGGTGCGGGCGCGCAGCCCCTTCTTCCTCAGCTGGCGCCCCACCGAGAGGGCGAGCTGCACCAGGTGCCGCTCCAGCGCCGGGTCGTCGACCACGTCCTCCCGAAAGGTCCGCTCCGACGAAATGGACTTCCGCTCCTCGCCGTCCACCACCGGGGTGGGGTCGATTCCCCGGGCCCGCTCCCAGAGCCAGCGCCCCCGGGTCTCCCCGAACCACCGCACGAGCCACGCCTCCGACACCGGGAGGAGGTCGGGCACCGTCCGCAGCCCCCGCCGGGCCAGCGACTCCGCCAGCTTGGGCCCCACCCCGGGGATCTGCCCCAGCTCGAACCCCTCCATGAAGGCCCCTTCGCCCCCGGGCGGCACGATGTGGACCCCGGCTGGCTTGGCGCGGCCAGCCGCCAGCTTGGCCACCATCCGCGCCGTGGCGCCCCCCACCGACACGGAGATCCCCGTGTGCTCCAGCAGGTCTTTTCGGATGCGTTCGGCGGAGGCCTGAAGCGACTCGCCTCGAAACAGCCGCTCGGTGCCCGTGAGGTCCAGGTAGAATTCGTCGATGCTGGCAGCCTGGACCACCGGGGCGAGGGTGCGGAGCCTGCGACGGATGGCCCGGCTTCGCTCGGTGCAGGCGGAGCGGGGCACGGGGACCACCGTGGCGTCGGGGCAGAGGCGAAGGGCCCGGGCCGTGGGCATCCCCGAGCGGACCCCGTACGGACGGGCCTCGTAGGAGGCCGAGGTCACCACTCCCCGGCCCGACGACGAGCCCCCCACGATGAGGAGGCGGGCCCGTCCGGCTCCCTCGGGGTCCATGCGCCGGGCCACCTGGACGAAGAAGGCGTCGCAGTCCAGGAGGAGGATCCGCCGGGGGCGGTCCTCCGGCGTCGGCAGGGAGCTGGAACCGGGAGTGCTCATCGGGGTCTTCTCGGACGGTTGGAGGTCGGGCCGGCCCCGAGGGGTTGCCCGGCGTTCATTGATCGCCACCCTTCCATCACGATACGAAGAAAGGAGATGCGCCCATGGCATACCCCCACAAGCTTCCCGAGCTGGGGTACGCATTCGACGCGCTCGAGCCCCACATCGACGCGCGCACCATGGAGATCCACCATGGAAAGCATCATAACGGATACACCACGAAGCTGAACGCCGCCCTGGAGAGCCATCCCGAGCTCCAGAAGTACACGGCCGAGCAGCTCCTGAGGGGCCTCCCGGCCCTCCCCGACGAGGTCCGGACTGCCGTCCGGAACAACGGGGGCGGCTACCACAACCACGCCCTCTTCTGGGAGACCCTCAAGCCCGGCGGCGCCTCGGCTCCGTCCGGCGAGCTGGCCTCCGCCATCGACTCGGCCTTCGGGTCCTTCGACTCCTTCAAGGAGACCTTCCAGAAGGCGGCCGCCGGCCAGTTCGGCTCGGGTTGGGGATGGCTCGTGGTGGATCCCTTCGGACACCTGAAGGTGACCTCCACGGCGAACCAGGACTCGCCCCTGATCAGCGGCTCCACCCCCATCCTGGGCGTGGACGTGTGGGAGCATGCCTACTACCTGCACTACCAGAATCGCCGGCCCGACTACCTGAAGGCGTTCTGGAACGTGGTGAACTGGGACGTGGTGGGCGAGAAGTACGCCCACGCCAAGGGCGGCTGGATCGGCTGACCCCCGGCCCTCGACCCGGCGTGGTCTGCGCCCCTCCTCCGGTGGATCGGAGGGGGGGCGCTTCGCGTTGGGGGTGGGTGCGGCGCGGGCCCGGAAGCCGGGGGCGGTGTGGGGGTCGGTGTACGGCGCCGGGATTTGCCGTTAGACTCCCGGCCATGACTCCCGACCTCACCTTTGCCGTCCTGGCCTTCACCTCGCTGGTGGCCATCGTGAACCCGCTGGCGGCGGCCACGATCTTCCTGGCGCTGGCGAGTGGCGACACCCCGAAGGAGCGGGGGCACCACGTGCGGCAGGGCGTGATCACTGCCGGGGCCGTCCTGGTGGTCTTTGCCCTGGCCGGCGTGCCCATCCTGACCTTCTTCGGGATCACGACCCACGCCTTCAAGATTGCCGGGGGCTTCATCTTCCTGGGGATCGGCTGGGACATGCTCCAGGCGCGGCGGTCCCGGGTGAAGATGACGCAGGAGGAGGAGGACGCCGGGGCCGAGCGGGACCAGATCGGGATCATCCCCCTGGGGCTGCCCACCATTGCCGGGCCGGGGGCCATCACCACGGTCATCGTGCTGTCGGCCCAGGCGGAGACGGCGGTCCAGGCCGGCGCCGTGTACGTGGCCATTCTTGGGGTGCTCGTGGTGACCGGGGGCATCCTCTACATGGCGCCCCTCCTCCTCAGGACCTTCGGGACCACCGGGCTGAACGTCATGACCCGGATCATGGGCCTCCTGGTCATGGTCATCGGGGTCCAGT
>REBX01000026.1 GCA_007692505.1 Gemmatimonadales bacterium
GACGCCGTCACCGTGGGCTCCCTCATGGGGCTCAAGACGGTAGTAAACGAGTTCGTCGCCTATCTGGAGCTCGCCTCCATCCTGGCCAACGGCGGGCTGGAGCCCAGGTCCATCATCATTTCCGTGTACGCACTCTCCGGCTTCGCGAACTTCGCCTCCATCGCCATCCAGATCGGGGGTATCGGTGGAATTGCCCCGGAGCGGCGTCCGGACCTCTCCCGGCTGGGCCTCCGGGCCATGATCGCCGGCTCCATCGCCGCGTTCATGACCGCCACCATTGCCGGCATGCTTCTCTGATGGCGCACGCCTGACCGCCCGACCCTGACCGCCCGGCCCCGACCGCTCACCCAACTCCCTGCCCGACCCCATCCCCGAGACGACCCATGGAAGCCACCTCCCTGAAGGATGCCGTCGAACTCCTCCGCACCCGACTCCCCGAGACCCCCCGGGTCATGGGCGTCCTGGGCTCGGGCCTGGGCTTCCTGGCCGAGTCCGTGGAGGACCCCGTCTCCATCCCCTTCTCGGAGATCCCCGGGTTTCCCGTTACCGGGGTGGCCGGGCACGAGGGACGCTACGTGGCCGGCCGGCTGGAGGGGTGCCCGGTCCTCATCCAGTCCGGGCGCTTCCACGTGTACGAAGGACACTCGCCCGCCGTCATCGTGGCCCCGGTGCGCATCGCCGCGGCCCTGGGGGTGGAGGCCCTCCTCCTGACCAACGCGGCCGGCGGGGTGAACCGCCGCTTCCGCCCCGGCACCATCGTCCTTCTGGACGACCACCTGAACCTCATGTGGCGGAGCCCCCTCAGCGGGCCCGTGGTGGAGGGGGAGGAGCGCTTCCCCGACATGAGCGCGCCCTACGACCCCGAGCTCCAGCGCCTGGCTGCAGAGGCCGCAGCAGAGGCCGGGATCGAGCTCCCCCGGGGCACGTACGCCGCCGTCACCGGCCCGTCCTACGAGACGCCGGCAGAGGTGAGGATGATCGAACGGATGGGGGGGGATGCCGTGGGGATGTCCACCGTGCCGGAGGTCATTACAGCGCGGGCCCGGGGGATGCGGGTCGTGGCCTTCTCCCTCATCACGAACCTGGCCGCCGGGATCTCGCCGGAGCCCCTCAGCCACGACGAGGTGATGGAGGCCGGGGCAGAGGCCCGTCCCCGGTTCGAGGCCCTGGTCCGGGGCCTGGTACGGCGGATCGGCGGGAGCGCAGGCTGACTGCGGCGGGGGCCCTGAGTCGCCGGGGGCGTACCCGGGCCCCCCAGCGCTTTCCCCGGCCCCGTCAGCCCCCCGGGGCGAACCCCGAGTCCGGTGCGAAGTGGTTCACCGGGCCATGCCCCGACCCCAGGTCCGGGGCCGTGGCGATGGCCAGGGCCACCCAGGCCAGGGCCCGGTCCACCGCCGTGACCAGAGGCGCGTCCAGCGCCAGCCCCGCCGCCACCCCTGCCGCCAGGGTGCACCCGGTGCCGTGGGTATTCCGGGTCTGGAGGCGGGCCCGGGTCCAGGTGCGCTCCTCGGTGCCATCGAAGAACACGTCCGTCATCTGCGGCCCGTCGCCGTGTCCCCCCTTGACCAGTGCCGCACCGGCTCCCATCTCCACCAGGGCCCGGGCGGCGTCCCGCTGGCCGTCGGGCCCCTCCACTGCCAGCCCGGTGAGGATTCGGGCCTCCTCCAGGTTCGGGGTGACCACGGTGGCCAGGGGCACAAGGCGCTCCGAGACGGCCCCCACGGCATCCTCGTCCAGGAGGCGAGCCCCGGTGCTCGCCACCATGACCGGATCCAGGACGTACCGCTCCAGGCCGTGTGCCTCCAGCGCATCGGCCACCGTGTGGACCAGGGCCGCCGTGGCCAGCATTCCGCTCTTGAGCGCCCGGGGACGAAGGTCCTCCACCACCGCATCGATCTGGTCCCGCACCATCTGGAGAGGGACCGGGTGCACCGATCGGACGCCCGTGGTATTTTGCGCGGTCAGCGCCGTGATCGCGCTGGTCCCGAAGACCCCGAAGGCATGGAAGGTCTTCAGGTCCGCCTGGATCCCGGCACCGCCCCCGGAGTCGCTTCCGGCAATGGTCAGGGCAATGGGACGGACGACGGGACGCGAAGGGGACGAGGCTCCGGACTGGGACGAGGCAGACGCCATGACAGACTCCGACAGGCAGTTGGAGGGACCGGGAACAGGAGGACGGGGGCGACCCGTCCTCCTCACCCCGGGAAGCTCGCCGGCCCGCCGGCCTGCGCAAGTCCCCGCGCCCGCCCCGTGAGTTCTGCCACCGCCGGATCCGACCTGCCTCCCACCGGTCCACTGAGCAGGGCCAGGGGCCGGCTCCTGGCCCGACTCCACCGGCGTCGGACCCGGGAGCGGGAGGGCCTGGTCCTGGTGGAGGGACCCCGGGCCGTGGCCACGGCGCTGGCCGCCGGAGCCACCCTCCGCTTCGTCCTCCTATCGGACGAGGATTCCACCGGCGAGGCCGGAGCCATCGCTCTCCGGGCCCGGGAAGAGGGGGTCGAGCTCCTCCGGGTGCCAGGCGACGAGCTTTCCACCGCCGCCGACACCGTGACCCCCCAGGGCCTCCTGGCCGTGGTGGAGGAACCCCGGACCACGCTGGACGAGCTCCCGGCCCGGGGCCGCATCGTCCTCCTGGACCGTGTGCAGGACCCGGGGAACGCCGGGACCCTCATCCGGTCCGCCGCTGCCTTCGGCGCAGAGGCGGTGGTGGCGCTGGACGGCACCACCGACCCCTGGAGTGCCAAGTGCGTGCGGTCGTCGGTGGGCGAAGCCTTCCGCCTCCCGGTTCTTCAGGCCCCCTGGGACCGGGTCCACCCCTGGCTCCAGGAGCGGGGCATCCCCCTCCTGGTGGCCGATGCCGGCGGACAGGACGTGGCCGCCAGCCCGCTGCCCCCTCGCGGCGCCCTCCTGGTGGGGAGCGAGGCCCACGGTCCCCGCCCCGAGGCCCGCTCCGCTGCCGCCCACACCCTGGCCCTCCCCCTGGCCCGCGGCGTGGAGTCCCTGAACGCCGGCGTGGCCGGGAGCGTCCTCCTCTGGGCCCTGTCGAACTGCACCCCAACCGGACCTGAAACCCCGTGACCTCCACCCTCCTCACCCCCATGACCCCGGAGCTCCTCCTGGCCATCGGGATGGCCGGCGTCCTGGGGCTCCTCCTGGGCTCGTTCCTGAACGTCTGCAGCCTCCGCTGGCCCCAGGACCAGTCCGTGATCCGGCCTCGCTCCGCCTGCCCCCGGTGCGGCGCCCCCGTGCGGGCGCTTGACAACGTCCCGGTGCTCAGCTGGCTCCTCCTGAGGGGCCGCTGCCGGAGCTGCTCGGCTCCCATATCCCCCCAGTACCCTGCTGTAGAGCTCGCAACCGGACTCATATGGGCCGGGATGGTGGCCACCTGGGGCATCGAACCGGAGGCGCTCCGGGGCGCCCTCTTCTTCACCCTCCTCCTGGGGATCGCGGTAAGCGACGCCCGGTTCTACATCATTCCGGACCAGTTCTCCCTGGGGGGGCTGGGGATCGGGCTGGCGCTGGCCTTCCTGCCCGGAGGAATCGCCTGGCTCGATGCCGTGATCGGGGCGGTGACCGGATTCCTCCTCCTGTGGTT
>REBX01000152.1 GCA_007692505.1 Gemmatimonadales bacterium
ACTCCCGGCAGATCTGCGACACCGCCCCCAGGTTCGCCATGGACACGGGCTGCCCCCCGCCCGTGTTGTTCGTGATCGTCATCATGACCACCGGCACCCGGTCCGCATCCTCCTCCAGGAGGGCCCGCAGGGCGTCGGTGTCCATGTTCCCCTTGAAGGGGTGGGGGATGGCTGGCCGGGCGCCTTGCGGGGCCGGGAGATCCACCGCCGAGGCCCCCGTGGCTCGCACATTGGCGCCCGTGGTATCGAAGTGGGTGTTGGACGGCACCACGTCGCCCGGTCCACACAGCTCCCCGAAGAGGATTCGCTCCGCCGCCCGCCCCTGGTGGGTGGGGATCACGTGCTCGAAGCCGAAGATCTCCCGGACCGTCTCCTCGAATCGGAAGAAGGAGGGGCTCCCGGCGTAGGACTCGTCACCCCGCTGCAGCCCGGCCCACTGCTCCGCGCTCATGGCCGACGTCCCCGAGTCGGTGAGGAAGTCCAGGAGGACGTCCTCGGAGCGGAGGAGGAAGACGTTCCACCCCGCCGCCTCCAGGAGTTTCCTGCGCTGGCGCCGGTCCGTCATCCGGATGGGCTCCACCGTCCGGATCCGGAAGGGCTCGATGATGGTGCGTCGTTCGTCCGGGCGACGGTCGGGACCGCGGTCGCCCGCCGTCACGAGGCCAGGTCCTCGCCCCGGAGCCCCAGCTCGGCTCCCCGGGCCCGAATCCCGTCGATGACGTTCTGGATGTGCTCGTTCCGGTCCAGTCCCAGGAGTTCGACCCCCCGGGCCACCTCCTCCCGGCTCACCCCTGCGGCGAAGGCCCGGTCCTTGAGCTTCTTCCGCACCGATTTCGGTTTCAGGTCGTCGATCCCGTTGGGGCGCACCAGGCAGCAGGCCACCACCAGCCCCGACAGTTCGTCGCATGCCACCAGGACCCGGTCCAGCTCCGCCTCGGGCTCCACCCCGGTGAAATCGGACCGGTGCGCCAGGATGGCCCGGACCACCGGCTCGGGAAAGGACTCCTCCTGAAGCGCCTCCACCGCCTTCAGGGGGTGCTCCTCCGGATTACGCTCCCAGTCCAGGTCGTGGAGGAGGCCGGCCAGGCCCCAGAGGTCCTCGTCGGCATCGCGCAGGCGGGCGTAGTGGCGGACGGCGGCCTCCACGGCCAGCATGTGGGTCTTCAGGCCGTCGGATTCGACCCACTCGTCCAGGAGTTCAAGGGCTCGGGTTCGGTTCGGCATGGGGGACTCGGCGTTGGGGGGATCGGTCCAGGGGATACCGGCTGCGTCAGACCCGGGAAGAGGGGCAGAGGTGGGCCACGACACACTCCTCGCACTTCGGGGACCGGGCGGGGCACACCCGCCTTCCGTGGAAGATCAGGATGTGGGAAAGGAGGGTCCATCGGTCCCGGGGGAAGACCTTCACCAGGTCCCGCTCCACCTTCACCGGGCTCTCCTCCGCGGTGAGGCCCAGCCGGTTGGAGAGGCGCTTCACGTGGGTATCCACCACCACGCCCTCGTCGATGCCGAAGGCGTTTCCCAGGACCACGTTCGCGGTCTTCCTCCCCACGCCGGGAAGCTTCACCAGCGCCTCCAGGGTCCGGGGGATCTCCCCGTCGTGGCGCTCCACCACCGCGTCGGCCATCCCGATGAGGTTCTTCGCCTTGTTCCGGAAGAAGCCGGTGGAGTGGATGATGCGCTCCACGTCCTCCTGCCGGGCTCCTGCCAGGCTTTCGGCGTCGGGGTACTCCCGGAAGAGCTCCGGGGTCACCTGGTTCACCCGCTCGTCCGTGCACTGGGCCGACAGGATCGTGGCCACCGTCAGCTCGAAGGGGTTCGAGTGGTCCAGGGCACAGTGGGCATCGGGATGCTCCCGGTGGAGGAGGTCGAAGACGGCCTCCGCCCGTTCCCTCTTCCGGGTCAGCGATTCGCGGGCCATGGGCCTCAGCCTCCCCCCAGTCGTATCCGGCGGGCCTCGAGGGCCGAGGCGCCCTCCTCCCCGCCGGAGGACACTGGATCGGTAACGGCCCCCGGAACCGTGGCCATGTAGCCCAGGGCCCGGGCCACCAGCTTCAGGACCTCCCCGGTGGTCTCCAGGGAGTAGAGGCGCTCCAGCTCTCCCCCTGGAAGGGTCGACTCGAAGTCCGGGCCCTCCTCCCGGGCCGTCATTTCCAGCCAGGTGGGCGCGTCGGCCATGGGCACCGGGGGCAGGGGCACCACCGAGAAGCCGTCCCGGTCCCGGCGCATCCCGGCGACCAGGAGGAGGGAGAGGTTGTCTCCCCCCCCGGATGCGGCCCCGCCGGTCCGGACCCAGAAGATCCCGTCCAGGGCCTCGGCGGGACCCTCCGGATCCGGGCGGGTCCAGAAGAGGTGCCGGGGGAGCTGCAGGTAGCCGGCGTCGTGGGGAAGGGACCGGTCCCACTCGCGGGGCACCGGGTTCGACTCCACCAGGTACCGGGTGGCCTGCGTCTCCAGGAGGTAGAGGGGCCGCCCCGCCCGTTGGAAATGCCAGGCGTGGAAGAGGAATGCCCCGAAGCTGTGGAGGGCCTCCGCGCCGCTCTCCTCGCCCCGGAGCTCCCGCACAAGGCGGCCCACCTGGCCCAGGAGGAGGAATCCGGCGGGATCCCGGGGGTCGGCTCCCCGGCTTTCCACCTCCTCCTCGATGGCTCGGAACTCCTCCTCGGCGAAGTCCCCTCCGGGCACTCCAACCTCGAAGGGGGTCGTTCGAACCAGGTCGTCGCGGTCACCCATGGGGCTCTCCGGTGGGGGCGTCGGGGTCGTCGTCGGGATCAGGGCCTTCGTCGGGATCAGGGCCGTCATCGGGATCAGGATCGTCGTCGGAGGGGGCCGGTGGAGGACCTCCCGCTGCCCGGCCCGGGCGTCCGTCGTCCGGCCCCGGCGACTCCGGCGCATCTCCCAGCCGGGCGGGTTCGGCCTCCGATTCCCAAAGCTCGGGAGGCCCGGAATCGAACAGGGCCCGGATGCGCTCCCCCATCCCCCGCTTCTTCACCAGGACGAGCTGCACCCACCCCCCACCGGCATCCAGGCCGTGGAGCCAGATGAAGTGGACATCGCCCAGGACGTCGGGCCGGGGAATGGACCAGCGGGCGCCGTCCCACTCGAACTCCAGCTCGGACGCGGCCTGGAAAGCGGGCTCCTGCCAGACCTGCTCGATGTAGACATCGTACTCCACCCGGTACGTCCCCGGGGCCAGGGGGAGCCCGGACTGGAAGTACCAGGGGTCGAAGTCCTCGCCCTGTCCCCGCTTCCAAGTCTCCTCCATGGCGTAGTCCAGCCCCTCCAGGGCGTCGTCCTCCGCCAGGAACTCCAGGTGGTGCCGGAGCTCGTGGGTGATGGTCTCCCAGAGCTCCTCCTCCCAGTCGAAGGCGGGGGCGCGCTCGGCCACCTTCTGGAAGGAGCCGTGGTAGAGGGCCACGATGGAGCGGGTGGAGTCGGGGCCCATGTAGCCCGAGGGATAGGGCTCGGTGAAGCACATCCCCAGGGTGTAGTACTCGGGTCGGTCCGGATGGGCCTCGGCCTGGGGCTGCACGCTGATCCCGTCCACCCCGGCCTTGTAGGCATCGGGGATCTCCTCCCACATGGCGTGGGCCCGGGCCTCGAACTCGTCGAAGGTCATGCCGCCGGGAGCGCCGGCATCCTCCGTACCGGCGCCGTCAGCCGCCACCCCGATCTCCCGGAGGGGGCGGGGGGATCGGGCCGTCGCCGGCCCCGCTCGGTTCCTTCCGGAAGGCCTCTCCGTAGGTGGTGGTGCGGTTCACGAGCCAGCGGTTCAGCCCGATGAGGATGGCCAGGACCACGGCCCACTGGAGGGCCACGGTGCCCATGGTGAAGGCCTCCAGGGGGTTCAGGTTCGCTGCCAGCCCGTCGGCCCGAACCTGCCACATCCACCAGCCGATGAGGACGACGGCCTGCACCAGGACCAGCCGGATGGCCCAGTCCCACCAGGCCCCGATGTGGATATCGGAGTGGCCCGTGTTGATGAAGGTGGCCCGCCAGTCGGACACGCCGTAGCGGACCACGGCGAAGGCGAAGAAGAAGCCGGAGAGCATGAGGCCCACGCCCCACACGAAGTCCTGGTTCTGGAAGAAGGTCATGCTCAGCGCCGAGGGGAGGCCCATGAGGAGCCCCACGATGCCCACCACGGCGATGGCCTGCGAGCGGCCCATCCCCAGGTCGATGAGGACCCGGCTGGCAAGCTCGATCATGGCGATGAGCGAACTCCAGGCCGCAAAGACCAGGGCCAGGAAGAAGATCACCATGAAGAACTGTCCGCCCGGCAGCGTGTCGAAGAGCTGCGGGACCCAGATGAAGGTGAGCCCCTCGTTCCCGGCTCCCACGATCTCGTTGACGGCATCGGGCCGCACCGAGAAGACGGTGCAGAGAACCATGATCCCGGCCAGGAGAGACATGGTGTTGTTCCCGAAGCCGATGACGAAGGCGTTCAGCGCCGTGTCGGCCCGGGTTCGCATGTAGATGGCGTAGCAGAGCACCAGGCCCCAGCCGGCCCCGGTGTCCCAGGCGTTCTGGGTCAGGGCCTCCAGCCAGATGGTTGGGCTGGCCAGGGCACCCCAGTCCGGGGTGAAGAGGAAGGCCAGGCCCTCGGAGGCGCCCGGGAGTGTGACGGCCCGGAGGGCGAGGACCACCACCAGGATGACCAGCGACGGAATGAGGATCCGCGCCGTGGTCTCGATCCCCCTCACGCCCTTCGAGACCACGAAGACCGCCATGCCCATGGCGATGGCGTGGGTCAGGAGCGCCGATGGGGAGGCGGCATAGCCCTCCCAGAAGCCCTCCGGCGGGTCGGAGGGGATGGCTCCGGTGATGGATGCGCCGAAGAACTGCAGCGTCCAGCCCATGACCACGGAGTAGTAGAACATGATCCCGCAGGCCGTGAAGGCGATCCACGCCCCCATCCAGCCGAACTTGGGGCCCAGGGTCTTCACGAAGGCACCGATGGGACCGGCGCGGGTCCCCTTCCCCATCCCGAACTCCAGGATCAGGAGGGGGATGGACCACATGAGGAGGAACACGACCCAGGCCACGAGGAAGGACCCGCCTCCGTTGGAGGCTGCCATCCGGGGGAAACGCCAGATGTTTCCGGTTCCCACCGCCATGCCCACCATGGCGAGGAGCATTCCCCAACGTGTCGTGAATACCGTGGATTTCGTGGCCACCCATCCTCCTGGTGCAGGCGATGCAGGGCAATTCGAGGCCGCCCGGTCCGGCTCGGGGGCCGGGCCGGCGGGTACAGCTTAGGAGGCCGGGTCCGCCTCCGCCAGACGGTCCCGAAACCACTCCACGAGTCCCTCGGCGGGGACCCGGACCTGGTCCAGCGAATCCCGGTCCCGGACGGTGACCGTCCCGTCTTCGGCGCTCTCCCCGTCCACCGTGACGCACCAGGGGGTGCCCGCTTCGTCCTGCCTCCGGTAGCGACGCCCGATGGAGCCGGACTCGTCGTAGAAAGCCGGGAGGGCGGCGCGGCGCAGGTCCTTCACGATGCCCCGGGCGATCTCCGGGAGGCCGTCCTTCTTCACCAGGGGGAAGACGGCGGCCTTCATGGGGGCCAGGCGGGGGTGGAGCTTGAGGAGCACCCGGGTCTCGCCCTCCACCTCCTCCTCGACGTAGGCGTCGGCCAGGACGGCCAGGAGGGTGCGGTCCACTCCCACGGCGGTCTCGATGACGTAGGGGAGGAAGCGCTCCCCTGCACCGGAATCGATGTACTCCAGACGCTTGCCCGAGGTCTCCTGGTGGCGGGCCAGGTCGAAGTCCGTGCGGTTGTGGACGCCCTCCAGCTCCTTCCAGCCGAAGGGGAAGTGGTACTCCACGTCCACGGCCTTCTTGGCGTAGTGTGCCAGCTCGTCGGGGCCGTGCTCGTGCATACGCAGTCGATCGGGCCGGATCCCCAGCGACCTGTGCCAGGCCATCCGCTCCGCGGACCAGTAGTCGAACCACTCGTCGTCGGCGTCGGGCTTCACGAAGAACTGCATCTCGGCCTGTTCGAACTCGCGGGTCCGGAAGATGAAGTTCCCCGGGGTGATCTCGTTCCGGAACGCCTTCCCGATCTGGGCAATGCCGAAGGGCACCTTCTGCCGGGCCGTCTGCTGGACGTTCAGGAAGTTCACGTAGGAGCCCTGGGCGGTTTCGGGGCGCAGGTAGACGGTGTGGCCGTCGTCCTGCACCGGGCCCATGAAGGTCCGGAACATGAGGTTGAACAGGCGGGGCTCACCGAGCTCGCAGGACTCCGCCTCGCCTGGGGCCTGGGACGGCTTCCGCCCGCACGCCATCTGCGCCAGCTGGTCCTGCCGAAAGCGCTTCTTGCAGGTCCGGCACTCCACCAGGGGGTCCGTGAACCCCTCCACGTGCCCCGAGGCCTCCCACACCTTCGGGTTCATGAGGATGGCGGAGTCCATGCCCTCCACGTCCTCCCGCTGGAGGACCATGCGGCTCCACCAGCTCTCCCGGATGTTCCGCTTGAGCTCCACCCCCAGGGGTCCGTAGTCCCACACCGACCCGGTTCCCCCATAGATCTCGGAGGACTGGAAGACATAACCGCGGCGCTTGGCCAGGGAGACGAGCTTGTCCATCACATCGGGGTCCGCCATTCTATCGCTCGGGATGGAGGTGTTCGGGAGGGGGGCCGGAAACGAAAAAGGCCGGAACGCCGGGCCGCCACCGGCAGCCATGCGCCCCGAACCGGCTTCCATGTTAGGCCCGATCCCAAATGGGAGCAACACCCGGCTCCGGCGGGGCCGGTCGAACCTGTCGGCGCAAATCCGGGTATCTTCCGGAGCACGCCGGTTCACCACACGCACTCATACAGATTCCCGCACGAGGACGTCCGATGCTCGAGTTTACCGATCGCGCCCGCGACATGGTCCGCACCTTCATGGACCAGGGCGGGGATGAACTTCAGACCCTCCGGATCCACGTGACGGGCGGAAGCCCGGTGGCCCCGGCCTTCGAGCTCACCCTGGTGACGGAGGACGACCGCGCCCCCGAGGACATGGAGGTGGACGGAGGCGGGTTCCGGGTCCTGGTGGATCCCGGTAGCGCCCAGACGCTGGATGGCGCCCGGGTGGACTTCGTGGAGAAGGTGAACGAGGCCGGATTCGAGATCATTCCGGCGGCTTCCGAAGCGCCGGAGCCTCCCACCGGGCCGCTTGCGGAGAAGGTCTCCAGCGTCCTCGAAGTCCAGGTGAATCCCCAGATCGCCTCCCACGGGGGGAAGATCATCCTGAGGGGAGTGAAGGGGACCGAGGTCCTCATCGAGATGACCGGCGGGTGCCAGGGCTGCGCCATGTCCCGCATGACGCTTCGCCAGGGCGTGGAGCGGATGATCCGGGAAGCCGTCCCCGAGGTCACGGCGATCCACGACGTGACGGACCACGCCGCCGGAGAGAACCCCTACTTCAGCCACTGACCGGGGGAGGAGCTTTTTCCCGTGCGCACCCGCGCTCCCCGCCGCCGCCTCCTCCTGGCCCTCGGCATGGTCTTCCTGGCTGCGTCCCCGACCGCCTGCGGCCTCTGGGGCGGATCGGCCAGCGAAGACGACCTCCTCCCACCCCCCATCGTGGGGCCCGAGAACGGCACCCTCATGCTGGCCGGAGGTGGGGCGCTGGGTCCCGAGATATGGGGACTCTTCGTTGAGCTGGCCGGCGGGCCCGACGCCCGCATCGTGGTCATTCCCACCGCCGGGACCGACGAGTCCTACACCGCCGACGGGCCGGTGGTGGAGGCACTCCTGGCGGCAGGGGCCGGACAGGTCGACATCCTCCATACCCGGGACCGGGAGGAGGCAGACAGCCGGCGCTTCACCCGCCCCATCCGCCGGGCCACCGGGATCTGGATGCCCGGTGGGCGCCAGTGGCGCCTGGTGGATGCCTACCTGCACACCCGGGTCCACGAGGAGCTGGACGCCCTCCTGGAGCGGGGCGGTGTGGTGGGAGGGACCTCCGCGGGCGCATCCATCCAGGCTTCCTACCTGGTGAGGGGCGATCCCACCACGAACCAGGTCCTCATCGCCGAGGACTACCAGGAAGGCTTCGGCTTTCTGGAGGGGGTCGCCGTGGACCAGCACCTCCAGGCCCGGGGTCGTACGAACGACCTCTGGGAACTGGTCGCCCTCCGGCCCGACCTCCTGGGCATCGGGATCGACGAGGGAACGGCCCTTGTGGTGCGGGGCGATCAGGCCCAGGTCATCGGTACCGGGTCCGTCATGCTCTACGATCCCGAACTCCTCCAGGACCGCCGCCTCCACGAACTCCGGGCCGGCGAAGACGAGGACCTATCGGGGCGTTCGCCCCGGCGGACCGACGCCGGTGACAAGGACAGCTCCATCCCGGATGCCGGCCGTTGAGCACGGCACCTGCAGTGGCCCTCAGGGTGACGCCGGCGGCAGAACGGGCCATCCGGGACGGACACCCCTGGGTCTTCGAGGGCTCCATCCGCGAGCAGAGCCGACCCGGCACCCCCGGCGACATCGCCGTGGTCTTCGACCGGAAGAACCGGTTCCTCGCCGCGGGCCTCCTGGACCCGGACCGCGCCATCCGGGCCCGCATGCTGGTCATCGGGGCCCCCCGGACCATCGACGAAGCCTTCCTGCGGGCCCGGGTCTCCGAGGCCCTCCATCGCCGACAGCGTCTCGTCTCGGACCCCCACACCACCGGACTCCGCATCGTGGCCGGGGAGGGCGACGGGCTCTCGGGAATCATCGTGGACCGGTACGACGACACCCTGGTGGCCAAGGTCTACACCCGGGCCTGGATCCCACACCTCCAGGGCCTCCTGGCGGCACTGGACGGCGAACTCGCCCCCCGGCGCGTCGTGCTCCGGAGCTCCCGAAACGTGGCCGCAGACCCCAACACGCCGGCGGAGCTGCGGGATCCCACCGTCCGGGGCGACCCCCTGGAGCCCGGGGAAGGGATTCCCTTCCTGGAGCACGGCCTCCACTTCGAGGCCCACCCGGTGGAAGGCCACAAGACCGGGTTCTACCTGGACCAGCGTGACAACCGGCACCGCGTCCGCGACCTGGCCCGGGGCCTGGACGTCCTCAACGTGTTCTCGTACAGCGGGGGGTTCTCGGTGGCTGCGGCGGCAGGCGGGGCCCGGAGGGCTACCAGTGTGGACATGGCGGGACCGGCCCTGGCGCAGGCCCGGCGCCACTTCCAGATGAACGAGGCCCACCCCCAGGTGCGGGGCTGCGCCCACGACGTGGTGGAGGGGGACGCCTTCCAGGTCCTGGACGCCATGGGCACTGCCGGCGAGACCCGGGACGTGGTCGTCATCGACCCCCCCTCCTTCGCCAAGGAGGCGAAACAGGCCGCCGGCGCCCTCAAGGCATACGAGCGCCTCACCGAGCTGGCCATGGGCGTCCTGGTGCGGGGAGGGCTCCTGGTCCAGGCCTCCTGCTCCTCCAGGGTGGAGACGGACGACTTCGTGGCAGCGGTCCACCGGGCCGCGGCCCGCTCCGGACGACGCCTGGCCGAGGTCGAGGTCACGGGCCATGCCCAGGACCACCCGGTGGGCATCCCCGAGAACCAGTACCTCAAGGCCGTGTTCGCCCGGGCCTTCTGAGGCGCCAGGGGCCAGCCCCCTCGCCTGGCCCGGTGAGGAACCGGACTCCCCGACCCCCTCAGTGGGCCACCAGCCGCTCGATCTCGGTGCCCAGCTCCCGGAGCACCTGGGTGGGCAGGGCCGAGGTGAAGCGGTAGCGCTCCGCCTCCTCCCCTGGGACGTAGGCGCTCACCACTCCGTAGTACCGGTCCCCGATGAAGAAGACAAAGGTGGAGGTCCGATTCACGCTCCGGCTCTCCAGGAGGCGCCCCCCCGAGCCGAACACCCGGTAGCGGTTGTCTCCCGTCCCCGTCTTCCCTCCGATGGCCAGTGGCTCCCCGTCGGGCCCCCGCACCTGGCCCCGCATCCGCCGCGCCGTGCCCTCCTCCACCACGTCCACCAGGGCCTCCCGGAGGATCGCAGCCACCTCAGGGTCCATGACCTGCTCCCCCTGGAGACCCTCCCGCTCCATGAGGGTCTCCCATGGCGTCCCCGGCGCGAAGTGGAGTTCCTCCACCCGGTAGGTGGGGAGCCGCACCCCGTCGTTCAGGATGATCCCCATGAGCTCGCCCAGTGCCGCAGGGCGGTCCCCGGAGCTCCCGATGGAAGTCCCCAGCGACGGCACGATGTTCTCGAAGGGATACCCCACCCGCTGCCACCCCCGGAGGACCTCCGTGAAGGCCTCCACCTCCAGGAGAGCCCGGATCCGCTGGTCCTGCGCCGCGGTCCTGGAGGTGCGGAAGAGCCACCTGTACACCTCCTGCCGGGCCTCCTCGCTGGCCCGGATGGCATCGGCCCCGGTGGCCTCCGGCTCCTCGATGAAGAACCGGGCGGCCCACAGCTCCAGGGGGTGTACGCTGGCCAGGTACCCCAGGTCAGACAGGTTGTGGGGCTCCGGATCCGCCCGCCGCCAGAGGTCCGCCACCCCCGCCTCCGTGAACTCGTTGTCCGGGAGGCTCCGGCGGAGGACCCGTCCGAACTCCTCCTCCGTCCCGTCGGGCACCGCCGTCCGGTAGGCCCAGGCGGTCCGCTGTGGCGAGAGCCTGCGTCCCTGGAAGAGGGCATCCACCACCTCCGCCCGCGTCCGCCCGCGGTACTTGGGGATGAACTGGTTCAGGAACTGGATGCCCTCCCGGTCCGCGAAGCGCTCCAGGTACTCCTGGCGCAGGGGGGAGTCCCGCTCCTCCAGGACGTGGGCCGTGGAACCGGGAACCCGGTACATGTAGTGATTCACCACGTCGCGCATGAGGCGCACGAACACCAGGTTGATGGAGTGTCGGAAGCCCTCCGTCACCGTCACCACCCGGTGGTCGTAGGTGTTGTCGAAGTTCGTGAAGCTCTGCACCCCGCCCCCGGTGACGAAGCGCTCCGCCGGGTTCGCCGAGTAGCTCCGGTTCATGGCCGCCCTGAGGGTCTCCTCCAGGGGCTCGTCGGGAAGCCTCAGCGCCCGGTCCCGGGTCCACTCCGACAGGCGGTCCTGCCGGGCCACCGGGTGCTGCCGGAGGGAATCGGGCGCCATGGCCCGGAACTCGGTGGCCAGCTCCGCCACGATCTCCAGGTACGAGACCAGGGTCCGGAGCTTCGCGGTGGAGCCCAGCTCCAGCCGACCTGACTCGTTCAGGTTGAAGGGCGCGTCCAGGTTGTCGGCCTGCACCCGCACCACGTTCCCCAGCGGCGTCCGCTCGTGGAGGACCAGGGAGTGGATCACCAGCGCCGGGTCCCCCCGGTCCAGGAGCCGGAACGCATCGAACCCCCGCTCCCGGATGAAGATGGGGTCCGAGAGGTTCCTGAAGAGGTCCACGGCCGCCTGCTGCGCCGCCCCGTCGATGGTGGTCCGCACCGTGAGGTCGTGACGGTCCAGGTCGTAGAGCCGGGGCACGTCCAGAAGTCCCAGGAGCCCGGTGCGCACCGTGTTCACCGCCTTCCGCTCCACGAAGTCCACCGGCGCCCGCTCCGGGGGCAGGATCAGGGGCTCGGCATCCGCCTCCCGCACCGCCGCCGCGAACTCGGCGTCCAGGACGCCCGCTCCCTCCAGCAGGTCCACGTACACGTCGGTGAGCCGGGCCAGCGCCTCCCGTCCCCCGGTGGTAGTCAGGTAGAAGGAGGGGCGACGCTGGGCGAGGATGAGGCCCAGAACCCGCCGATACTCCCGGGCAGGGTCCAGCTCCGCCGCCGCCTCTCCGCCCGGTTCGAGGCCGGAGGGAGGGGCGGGGTCCTCCTCGGTCCGGGCAACGGACAGGGCAGCGTCCGTCTGCTTCTCCTCCACCGGCTCCCACGAGATCCCGGCGTCCTCCAGGCGACGGGCCAGGACGGCGGGATCCATGAGCTCCTCCGGGGCGGGGATCGCGCCCACCCGGGTGGCCGGAATGCGCCAGAGGGCCCGGTTCGCCTCCAGGAAGTCCGCGCCGTACCAGGCCCAGAGGCCATCGCCCAGCCCGGTGACCTCGCCCTCCCTCCGGACCGCGGCAAGGGGGACGGAGTTCAGGTAGTCCCGGACCACGGTGCGGCGGGCCTCCAGGGTCTCCGGCCCGAAACGGTAGGCCCGGAAGGTGGCGGTCCCCATCTGGAGGAGCTTGTCCCGGGGCCCCTCCGTGCGCCCCTCGGGCTCGTGCCGGAACTTCTCGATCTGGGTGGCCAGCGTGCTGGCCCCGGCCACGTTGCCCTGGTGGCGCCCCACACTCCTCATGCCCAGATCCACCGTACTCCTCAGGAGCCGGCCCCACTCCACAGCTGGATTCCGGTGGGGGTATTCCGGGGCCAGGAGGGTCCGGTTCTCCACGAAGAGGAGGGTCTGCCAGACGATGGGCGGGATGTCCTCGAAGGTGGGATACACCCGCTCCGGATAGGGGTGATGGAAGAGGAACTCACCGGAGCGGTCCTGGATCGTGAGCCCGGCCCGGGTCTTGGCGTCGTGGATGGGGAAGAGGCCCCAGTCCTCCACCACCGACCGGAAGCGCTCCGAGGTCCGGGCCTGGTGCACGATGCGGAAGCCCCGCTCCTCGGCCCGGGCCACCCGCCGGGACAACCCGGCGTACCCGTAGCGGAGGTCGTGGGGCCCCTCGCTGGCCGGGACCATGGACTCGGAGGGCCCCTCTTCGACCCACCAGCTGATCTCGGAGGCCATGGGGGCGATCCAGCGGGCCTGGAGGACAGAGGTCCGCATCTCCCGAACCGCGAGCCAGGTACCCACTCCCACCACCACGACGAGGGCCGAGAGGATCCACCAGTAGGCGCGTCGCATGCGGAACTTCATGGGGCCTCGGTCATGGACCGGTGGTGGGGGGACGGGGGCGGTGCCTCGCCGGTTTACCTTGCTACCACCGCCAGTTCCCGGCCCGTTCCAGCGGATCCCGGACGCCCAGCTCCTCCAGGCGCTCCCCGGTCTCATCGGTTCCCCAGCGTGCCATGGGGAGGGACTCCTCCATGGCAAGGGCCCAGAGCAGGGCGGCAGAGACGGCGGCGGAACGGGCGATCCCCCGCTCGTCCAGAACGTCGCGGACATCGTCCATGGTGTGCATCACCCCGGAGGCCTCCGGACGCTGGCGACTCTGTAGTGTAACCACCGGGATGCCCTCCAGGAGGAACGGCTGGTGATCCGAGTAGATCCCGCCCCCGACCGGATGCTCCGGATCCAGCTCGAAGTCCACGGCGACGAGGGCCTCCCGGACCGCCGACAGGAGGGGGGCGGCCTCGGGCCGTCCCATGGCCCCCAGCCCCGTGGGGGCGCCCACCACGTCCAGGTTCAGGATGGCGGCGTAGCGGTCCAGCTCACTGGTCTCGGACAGGCCGTCCACATGGGCGATGGAGCCGTACAGGCCCAGCTCCTCCCCCATCCAGAAGGCGAAGCGAATGGTCCGGCGCGGGGTCTGTCCCGTCCGCTCCACGTGGGCCGCCAGCGTCCGGGCCATGTCCAGCACGGCCAGCGTTCCCGACCCGTTGTCCAGGGCCCCGGTGGCCAGGTCCCAGGAATCCAGGTGTGCACCCACCAGGACGACCTCGTCCGTCTCGCCGGGGATCTCCCCGATGATGTTGGACGCCGTGCTCCGCTCCATCCAGTTCTCCACGTGGAGGCGGACCACGAGTTCGCCGTCCTGCTCCAGGACGGCCCGGAGGTGCTCCCCGGTGGCCCGGTCGGCCGCCACGGCGGGAATCTCGGTGGACTCGTCCCCCATGGTGGCGACGCCCACGGGGATGCGGGGTCCCTCCTGGGTGTTCAGCTGGATGAAGCCCGCGGCGCCTGCCTCGGTGGCCAGGGTGATCTTTTCCGTGCGATGGACCCCCCGTCCGTACCCCGAGGGCTGGCCCACGTCGGCCAGGACGATGGCGCCCTCCACCTCGCCCCCCAGGGCCTCGATCTCCTCAGCCGTCCCGAATCCGGCATCCACCACGGAGGCCTCCACCACGTGGGACCCCACGTGGCCAAGGGAAAGGATGTTCAGGGATGGGGCGTCGTCTCCCTCCTCCTCCCCGGAGACGATCTCCAGGCTGGCCTCCCGACGGTCCCATGCCAGGAGTTCGAAGGGCTCCCGCTGAACCCGGGGCACCCCGTAGGACTCGAGCCTCTCCTCCACGAATGCCTCCGCCACCTCGCCGGAGGGCAGGGCCGAGATACGGGCCCCGATCTCGTCCAGGAGGACGTCTGCATTTGCGGACACCTGCGATGCGTCCACGGACCGCAGGGCGATCTCCTGCAGGACGGCGTGGGAGACCTGCAGGGACGCCGGCACCTCCCCGGCCTCTCCTGCGGGCTCCGCCTCGGGGGCGTCGGGTCCACATGCCGGGGCGAGGGAGAGGAGGGCCAGGAGGGGGACAATGCGGGCCCACCATCTCGAGGCGGGACTCGTGGCGTGAAGAGAAGCAGATCTGTTCAAGGCGATCCTCCGGTTCGGTTCGAGGCGGGGGCCCTTTGCCGGGCCGGCCCCGGTGTCGTCAGAGCGGGGTCGAGGGAACGGGCGGGAGGGACTGGTCCAGGAGTTCACGAACCCGGGAAGCCAGGTCCTCTACCTCGAGGGGCTTGGACAGGTAGGCCGAGCAGGCCCCGGGAGCGGCGCTCCATCCGACCCCGCCCGAGGAGTGTCCGGTCACGTAGAGGACCCGGACCGGGCCACGCTCGGCCTCCAGGCGGCTGACGAAACGGAACCCGCTCATCCCCGGCATGACCAGGTCGGTGACCACCAGGTCCACCCGGGGAAGGCTCCGGGCGGTGGCCAGACCGGAGGGTCCATCGGGGGCCTCCAGGACCTCGTACCCCAGGCGGCGGAGGACCCGGGCCATCCCCCGGCGGGTCTCCGGGTCGTCGTCCACCACCAGAATCCGCTCCGCCCCCTCGTCCCTGGCACGGGCCCCCTCGAACCCTACCGGCCGCGACACCTCCGAGTCCGGATCGAAGGCCAGCCCCTGCTCGTCGGCCCCGGCGCGAAGGCGGGTGGACACCTCCCCGAGGGGATCGGGACCACCCACGGCCTCCTCCTCGAGGCCCACGTCCACCTCCACCTGGGGGGGGCTGGCCACCTCCCAGCGGTTCCTCCCGGCCTCCTTGGCCTCGTAGAGGGCCTGGTCCGCGGCGGCGATCATCACGTCCACCGAACCCATCCCCGAGGCATACTGGGCAATCCCTGCCGAGAAGGTGACGGGAGGTACGGGGATCTCTTCCTCCCGAAAGGCGTCCCGGAGTCGTCCCAGGAAGATCTTCGCCCCCTCCGCATCACAGTTGTAGAGCACCGTGAGGAACTCCTCCCCACCCCAACGGCACGACAGGTCCATCCGGCGGGTGACCCGGGTGAGGGCCGAGGCAAAGGCCATGAGGACCTCGTCGCCTGCCTTGTGCCCGTGGGTGTCGTTCACGGCCTTGAATCGATCCAGGTCCATGAGGACCACCGAGAGGGGTTCGCCCCGGACGGCAGCGGCGAAGGCGGCATCCAGAAAGATGGATGCATGGCGGCGGTTGGGGATCTGGGTCAGCGGGTCCGTCAGGGCCATGGACTCCGCGGCGGCCCGCTCCCTGCGCAGGACCTCGGCCAGGACCCCGATCCCCACGCACACCACCAGGTAGGTGGAGACCATCCAGAAGAGGACCCGGAAGTCCGGCTGGCCCATGTCCAGGATCACCGTGAGTGCGTGGGCGATGGACAGGGCGGCCATCCCCCCTGCCAGCCCCAGGGAGGCGCCCCTCCACCCCCGGTAGTAGGTGAGGAGGAAGGGCGGGATAAGGGCCGTGAGCCAGAGGAGGACCCCTGACTCCTGCTCCATCCATTCCGGGGCGGCCAACGCCCCCACCACGGGTGCCGTCAGGGCAAGGAGGGAGAGCCCCAGGGCCTTGAGCGGCACCGGGCGACCCTCCCTCGTCTTGCCCTCCAGGCCCTTGGCCATCTTCGTTCCGTCCGGGGTGGCTCGAATGGATGCAGGGTGCCCGCCCGTCCCGGAGCCGGAAGTGGCCTTCCGGACCCCGGAACGGGACGGGGACGGGATCACTGCTGGTCGTCGTCCACCATCAGGGGCGAGTTGTCGTCCACCAGCCACGAACGGAACCAGTCCTGGTACTCGTGGAGGCGCCGGACCAGGAGCCAGGGCTCGCCGGTGCGGGACAGCCCGTGGGAGGAGTCCGGGAAGAGGATCATCTTCACCGGCACCTCGTGCTTGCGGAGGGCACGGTACCACTGCTCGGCCCCCTCGAGGGGGGTCCGGTAGTGATTGATGGAGTGGATGATGAGGGTGGGGG
>REBX01000209.1 GCA_007692505.1 Gemmatimonadales bacterium
AACTTCTTCCGGGGGATGGACGACGCCATCGAGCTGGGAGAGGACCCGGTCTGGCTCGCCGTCACCAGCATCTCCTTCGACATTTCGGTGCTGGAGCTCCTCTGGACCCTCTCCCGGGGGGTGCCCGTGGTCCTCCAGCCCGAACGGGAGCGGGTCCTTCCCTCCTCCGGGGTGCCGGCAGGGCGCCGGAGCGCCACGGCTCCCGGGAGCCCGGTGGCAGTTCGTCGTGCCGCGGCGGATCCCCATGCTCCGGGTCGGACCATGGACGTGAGCCTCTTCTACTTTTCCGCCGAGGGTGGGGAGGGGGAGGAGCCGCCGCCCCCGGGACGGAACCGGTATCGGCTTCTCCTGGAGGGTGCCCGAATCGGAGACCGAGGCGGCCTCTCGGCCATCTGGACCCCGGAGCGCCACTTCCACGAGTTCGGCGGGATCTACCCGAACCCCTCCGTGGCCGGAGCGGCCGTGGCGGCCATCACGGAGCGCATCGGGATCCGTGCCGGGAGCGTGGTCCTGCCCCTCCACGACCCCGTCCGGGTGGCAGAGGAGTGGTCCGTCATCGACAACCTCTCCGATGGCCGGGTGGGCCTTTCGTTCGCCTCGGGGTGGCACGACCGGGACTTCATTTTCCGTCCCGACGCCTACGACGACCGGAAAGAGCGGATGTTCTCCGACATGGAGGTCCTCCGGTCCCTCTGGCGGGGCGAGGAGGTCCAGCGGGAGGCCCCGGACGGAGAGGTCGGCGTCCGGGTGTACCCTCGCCCGGTCCAGCCCGAGCTGCCCGTCTGGGTCACCGCCGGCGGGTCTCCGGAGACCTTCCGGAGGGCCGGGGAGGTGGGCGCGAACCTCCTGACCCACCTCCTGGGCCAGAGCCCCGACGAGCTGGAGGAGAAGATCGGGATTTATCGGGAGGCCCGGAGGAAGGCCGGCCACCGGGGTCGGGGGCAGGTGTCCCTCATGATCCACACCTACGTGGGCACGAGCCCCGACGAGGTCCTGGAGCGGGTCCGGACTCCCTTCAGGAACTACCTCAGGACCTCGGTGGGGCTCATTCGTGCCATGGCTCGGGGAGACGGGCGCGACCTGCGCATGGCCGAGCTCACCGAGGCAGACATGGAGGCCCTCCTGGACCACGCGTTTGCCCGCTACTTCGAGACTTCGGCCCTCATGGGCACCATGGACCAGGCGGTGGAGATGGCCCTGGTCCTCAGGGATCGGGACGTGGACGAGCTGGCCTGCCTGGTGGACTTCGGGGTCGAGGAGGAGGCCACCCTGGCCGGCATCGAGCGCCTCCCCGAACTGCAGGGCCGGGTGAACGAGGTCCTGGCACGGGACGCGAGCCCCGCCGCCGGCGTGGATGCCTCCCGGAGCCCGGAGTCCGACGGGGTGGAGCCCCTGCCCATGTCCCGGCAGGCCGCGGACCTCCCGGAGACGGCCGGGGAGGCCATTCGCCGATGGGGGGGCACCCACATGCAGTGCACACCCTCCATGGCCCGGCTCCTCCTGGCCGAGGCCGACCCGGGCCTGGATCGGCTCAGGGCCCTCCTGGTGGGGGGCGAGGCCCTCCCGGCCTCGCTGGCGGCGACCCTTCGGGAACAGCTCCGGGGCGGACGCCTCCACAACATGTACGGGCCCACCGAGACCACGATCTGGTCTGCCACCACACCGGTGGACGGGGCGCTCGAGGGTGAATCCGTGGTGCCCCTGGGCGCCCCCATCCGGGGTACCGTCCTGGAGGTCCTGGACCGGAAGGGACGACGGGCTCCGGCAGGGGTGCCCGGCGAGCTCGTCATCGGGGGGGCCGGTGTGGTGCGGGGCTACCTGGACCGGCCGGAGCTCACCGGCGAGCGATTCCTCCCGGCGGGGGTCGATGGCCAGCGTCGCTACCGCACCGGGGATCGGGCCATGTGGAGCTTCCGGGGGCACCTCCGCTTCCTGGGGCGGATGGACACCCAGGTGAAGATCCGGGGCCACCGGGTGGAGCTGGGCGAGATCGAGGCGGCCCTCTCCGCGCACCCCTCCGTCGGGGCCGCCGTGGCCCACATCCCCGCATCTTCCGACGGGCCGGAGGAACGCCTCCTGGCCTGGGTCACACCGGTCGGGAATGCCGATCCCCCCCGGGCCGACGTGCTCCTGGCCCACCTCCGGGAACGCCTGCCCGCCATCATGGTCCCCTTCGCCATCACGGTCCTGGATGCCTTCCCCCTGACGCCCAACGGGAAGGTGGACCGGAGCCGCCTCCCGCCGCCCTTCCCGTCCCGGGACAGGGAGGAGGGCAAGGAGGAGGGCCGGAAGGAGCTGGCCAGATCCCCCTCGCAGATGGCCCGGGCCCCTTCCGGGGCTGCGGCCACCGAGCTGGAGCGCACGATCTCCCGGATCTGGAAGGAGGTGCTCCAGGTGGACCGGGTCCGGCCCGACGACAACTTCTTCGACCTGGGGGGGCACTCCCTCCTCACGGTTCGGGTGCATGCCCGCCTTTCGGGAGAGGTGGACGTCCCCGTGTCCATCACGGACCTCTTCCGGCATCCCACGGTCCGGGCCCTGGCCGACCACCTGTCCGACGACGACTCGGGGGAGGGGGACCAGGGGCTCTCGGATGCCGCCCGCAGGGCCGCGGCACGGCGCAGGGCCATGGGCGGCGGCCGTCGGGGCAGGGGGCGATCATGAGTCGTCACGACGACACCCTGGATCCGGACACCACCATCGCCGTGGTGGGTATGGCGTGCCGGGTGCCCGGCGCCTCCGACCCCACCCGCTTCTGGGAAAACCTCCTGGACGGGGTGGAGTCCATCGAGGACCTGGACCGGGAGGAGCTCCGGAAGGGCGGGGAGGACCCCTCGCTCCTCGAGCACCCCGACTACGTGGCCCGGGGAGCGGCCCTATCCGGAATGGCCATGTGGGACCACGGCTTCTTCGGGATGAGCCCGAAGGAGGCCGCGGCCATGGACCCCCAGCACCGCCACTTCCTGGAGCTCTCCTGGGAGGCGCTGGAATCTGCAGGGCACTCCGCCGGGACCTTCGGGGGCCGGGTGGGCGTCTTCGCCGGGTGCGGTGCGAACACCTACATGATGTTCAACCTCCTGGCCGATCCGGACCTCCTCCGGGAGCAGGGCTTCTTCCTCCTGCGCCACATCGGGAACGACAAGGACTTCCTGGCCACCCGGGTCTCCTATCACCTGGACCTCCGGGGTCCGGGGGTGAACATCCAGACGGCCTGCTCCACCTCGCTGGCCGCCATCCACATTGCCACCCAGAGCCTCCTCTCCCACGAGTGCGACATGGCGCTGGCCGGAGGGGTGACGATCACCCATCCCCACCGCCGGGGCTACCTCCACCGGGAGGGTGAGATCCTCTCCCCCGACGGACACTGCCGGGCCTTCGATGTCCGGGCGGGGGGCACGGTCCTGGGAGACGGCGCCGGAGCCGTGGTTCTCCGTCGCCTCTCCGATGCCCTGGAGGACGGGGACACCGTGCACGCCGTGATCCGGGGCACGGCCATGAACAACGACGGCTCCGCCAAGGTGGGCTACCTGGCCCCCAGCGTGGA
>REBX01000025.1 GCA_007692505.1 Gemmatimonadales bacterium
GGGGGTGGGGGGGGGGGGGGGGCCCCGCCCCCCCCCCCCCCCACGTCGGTGTCTCTCCCTGCCCTTGCCGGACGGGGTCAGCGGCTCCGGCCACCCCCACCCGTCCAGGCGGGTTCAGCGACTCCGACCACCACCTCCGCCCTTGCCACCGGAGCGGCCCCCTCGGCCTCCTCCGCCGCCCCCGCGGCTCTTGCTCCGGCCACCGCCGCCCCTGCCGCCGCCACCACCTCCGCCGCCGCCCTTTCGCTGGGCGCGGTGACGGGCGATGCGCTCCGACACGGGGATCTCGAAGCGCTCTGCCTCGGAGGCGTTGTAGTCGAAGCCCTCCAGGGTGCGCCGCTCGATGGGCCGACCCACGGCCCGCTCGATGTCCCGGACGTGCTTCTCCTCGTCGGGGGCCACGAAGGTGTAGGCCTCGCCCGTGGCGCCGGCCCGGGCCGTCCGGCCCACCCGGTGGATGTAGTCCTCCGCCATGTTGGGCACGTCGAAGTTCACCACGTGGTCCAGGGCCTCCACGTCGATGCCCCGGGCCACGATGTCCGTGGCCGCCAGCACCCGGTATCGGCCGTCCCGGAATCCCGCCAGCGCCTTGGTGCGCTGGTTCTGGCTCCGGTTGCCGTGGATCTGGGCCGACGGGATCCCCGCCTTCTCGAGCTTCTGGTGGAGGCGCTTGGCCCGGTGCTTCGTCCGGCAGAAGGCGATCACGTTCCCGATCTCGTCGCGTTCAAGGAGCTCGATGAGCAGCGCGGGCTTCCGCTTGGCGGGCACCGGGAAGAAGGCCTGCTCGATTCCGGTGGCCGTGCCCTGTGGCCGCTCCACGTCGATGCGGACCGGGTTGTCCAGGAGCTCCCTGGAGAGCTGGACGATGGGCTTCGGCATGGTGGCCGAGAAGAGGAAGGTCTGCCGCCGGCCCCGGCCCAGGTGCTTGAGCACCCGGCGGATGTCGGGCAGGAAGCCCATGTCCAGCATCCGGTCCGCCTCGTCCAGGACGAGGGTGTCGATGCCGTCCAGGCGGGCGTAGTCGTGCTGGAAGTGGTCCAGGAGTCGGCCCGGCGTGGCCACCAGGATCTCGACGCCGTCACGGAACGCCTTCACCTGGGGCTTCATGGAGACGCCGCCGAAGATGCTGGCGCCCCGGATCCGGGTATGCCGGCCCAGCTGGGTGCGCTCCTCGTCGATCTGGGCAGCCAGCTCACGGGTGGGCGTCAGGATGAGGGCCCGGGTCGTGCCGGGCTGTGCGTCCCGCAGCCGCTCCATGATGGGGAGGAGGAAGGCGGCGGTCTTGCCGCTGCCCGTCATGGCGCAGCCCAGGAGGTCGCGGCCCTCGATGCCCGGGGGCACGGCCTGCTTCTGGACCGGGGTGGGCTCGGTGAAGCCCATGTCCGCCACGGCCCGGAGGAGGTCGGGACCGATGCCCAGCGCCTCGAAGCTGTCCTCCGGAAGGGTGGCGGTGCCCGCGTTCGGGCCGTTGTTCGAGGTATGTGCGGATCCGGCAGTGTCGCGGGAGCCGGCGGTACGGGGCTGGCTTGAATTCGTCATGCGAACGGGGACCTCCCCTGGAGCAGTTGGGGGGTGCAAGAGCGGGCAACAACAAACGGGGAGCCGGCTTCATGCCGGCCCCCCGCCAGTCCGGGACCCCGTCGCTCTGCTCGTCCGAGGGGATCTGTCAGGCTGCGTGTGCTGGAGCGTTCGCCGGGAAGATAACGGAAGTGCACGGCGGGACGTGAATCGGGCCATGGGCGGCAGGCCCTGGCGGGGACTCTGGGCGGTGGTCCCTGTACTTCTTCGGGCAGCCTTCTAGAGGTATTCCTCCGACCAGGACGTAACGACGCGGACCGTTTCGACGAGGCCCTCCATCGCCGAGGGTCCCTTGAAGGCTCCAGGAACGGGAACAGGGATGTTGTTGAGTCTGAAGGCCGTGGAGTGGTCCTCCATGAGGTCCCGCGCCCGCGATGCCAGCAGGCGCATGGAGGGAACTGCGCCAGATGTCGAAAGACGGCTCAATGCCATGGCGTTCGCCAGGAATGCGAAGACCTCTACCCAGAAGCGCCATTCCGGCACCGAGGTCTGCAGGGACCGGGGCGGCTTGCCGCCCTCCAGATCCAGGAGCGCCGCCCATGGCGCTGGAGGAGCCAGGTATTCCGACGGCCGGCCCTCTGTCTCCCGGATCAGTCGGGCCAGCGTCATCTCGCTCGCCGCGTTTCGGATCGACACCTTGCTGTAACCCGTTGCGTAGGCGATGACGCTGGTGCTCGCCCAACCCCCCTTGAGGCCAAGCAGGAAGGCCAGAAGGTCCGCTTTCGCTCCCACCCCGAACCCAGCCCTGAGTCGTGGCCAGAGCGCGCCCGGGTCGATGAGGTCGAGAGCATCGGGCCCCTTCCCTGGCCTGACCCATGGTGGCACGGGGCCCCGGGCCGCCTTCCTCCACCGTCGATCTCCAGCCTCCGTGGCGAGGGTCGCAAAGAGGGGCAGGCTTGCGGCAGTGATTTCTTCCGGGAAGGCCTTCGCCACCGTCTTCATGCGCTGGAGGCTCGTCAGGGTTGATCCCACACGGGCCCACCACGCCACCATGTCCCGGAGGCGGCGCTCCTCCTGCGAGACATACAGGCTCAGGAGAACGAGGGCTTCGGGATCGACGATCGAGCGCGCCCGTTTGGCCCCTGTCCCGGCGGCTCCCGCTCCCAGGGCTATCCACTGGCCCCAGCACAGTCCGGCGGCAGCCATCTCGGCCTGCCTCCCCATCTGTTCAAGAGCCTTCAATGACATGCGCAACCACCTCCTCGAGCATTGCCACGAAGGCCTCCGAAGCATCCTGCCTGACCACCCATGCCTGGGCAACCAGGAGCTCATCCCTGCTGGGTGCCAGTGCGAGGAGGTCCTGAACGTGGACGCTCTCGGGACCTCGATCCACTGCAGCAAAGAGCTTCAAGGCGATCAGGGAGCCGCGACCCGCGAGTCCCACTTCGAGTCCGGCATATCGAACCCAGTCCAGCTCGTCCAGGAACCCATCCGGCAGCCCGTACCTCCATTGGCGGCCGACCACCGTGTTCATCCAACTCCCTGGCAAACCGTAGTCCCTTGCCACACGCTCGATTGCCTCCCTCAACGCGACGGGCAAGGGATCTGGAGCAAGCAGGATTCTCTGTCCGCCTTCCCACCCCCCTTGTGCGATGACATCCACATCCGAGGTGACCCGGTCGACCCATCCTCGAGCAGCAAGGGTACTCCCTCCGACGACCACAATGCTGGCGGAGGTCCCGGCCGCAGCGAGGTGGTCCCCGACAGCCGAGAGGAGTTCGGAAATTGCGCTGGCGCCAAGGTCATCCATACCTGATAATAAGTTTATCCTATCTTAAGCACAAGATAAACCAACGCAATGCACGCCAGCAGCCCGGCCGCTCGGCAAGACAGGCATGGTTCCATACCTTTGGGGCTTAGCAGACACCACTCCCTTCCCCCCACCCACCCCATGTCCCGACGCCGAAACCCCTGGCTCACCGGCGCCTTCGTCCTCGTGGCTCTG
>REBX01000098.1 GCA_007692505.1 Gemmatimonadales bacterium
CGGTGGGTGGGTAGCGGGCAACCACCCTGGCCGGGGGGGGCGTGGGCAGAGGGCAACGACCGTAGCCGGTGGGTGGGCAGAGGGCAACGACCGTAGCCGGTGGGTGGGCAGCGGGCGTTGCCGACGGGTCCCGTCCCCCCGCCCCGGGGCCACAGCCCCCCCCAGTCCCGGGCGATTCGGAGAGAAGGCTGGCGATCCACGGGTATTAGTATTTTATATACCCTGAGCCGAGACAGGCCGGGCCATGAGTTTTTTATATAGAGGGCGCATCCGCATCTCGGGAACCATTAGTATTTTGTATATTGGAGGCGGGCGAGCGGACGAGCGGAGGGGCGAACGAGCGGAGGGGCGAACGAGCAGAGGGGCGAAGGAGCAGAGGGGCGAAGGAGCAGAGGGGCGAACGACCGGCGGTCCGGGTCGACCACCTCACCCCCGAGCCCCAATTTCGCACCAGGATTCGGAAGTCTCCTCGAGGGGTTCGGTCGTTTCCCCTGGACTTCGGTCGTTTCCGCTGGACTTCGGTCGTTCCCGCTGGGGTTTGGTCGTTTCCCCTGGACTTCGGTCGTTTCCCCTGGACTTCGGTCGTTTCCCCCTGGAACCCCGTGTGCGTGTGCGGAAATTCGCCAATAGTGGGCACTATCGTACAATGGATCCCGGCGTCCCAATCGGGTGAAGACTTTTCGCCATTATCGGCGAAAATCATACACGGGGAGGCGCCTGTCGCCGGGGGGCTGCCCCACGGCCTTTCCCCCATCCTTGCCGGCGGCGAGGTTCCGGCCGGGGCCGCACCGTCCGCCCATCCCCTGCTGAGCGGGACCCTTCACCCGTTCGCTTCCGCGGTCTCCACCAGGAACGCCGTGGTCCCCGACTCCACGTCGTCCACCGTCTGCATCCCCTGCTCCCGGTGGTCGTGGAGGTAGCCCAGGAGGGCGAAGTCACCGGCGCAGAAGGTGAAGTGCGCCACAACCAGGGTAAGGGGCAGGAGGATCCACTCCACCGGGACCAGGAGGGCCGCCCCCAAAGCCGCCCCCGTCACGGTCACACAGGGCAGGAGCGCGACCCGGCGGAACGCCGGCAGGTCCGCCACGAACCCGTGGGCCGTGCAGTGGAAGACGAGGCGCCGCCAGTCCGCCCCGAAGCCCACGTTCCGTGCCCCCACCCAGCGGTATGCCAAGGCATGGAGCGCCTCGTGGGGCGCCACCAGGAGGAGCGCACCCACGAGACCCAGCCCCACCTGCAGGAGGAGGGCGCCCACGCCGATCACCCCAGCTGCGACAAACCAACCACCCAGCGCTCCCAGCGCCAGGAGCCCACCGAAGGAGGCCACCTTCCAGAGGGCGGTCCAGACGTTCCACCGGGAGAGCATGGGACCGATCCACTCCGCCAGCTCGTCGTGGGCAAGGACGGAGTGGAGTTCGAGCCCCGGGGGAACGGGCAGCAGGAAGGGCAGCTCCTCGCCCACCGGGGATTCATCCGGGCCGGATCCCTCGACCTCGCCGCCCCGGCCGGTCATGGAGCCGGCTCGGTGGGATCGCGGTCCACCTCGGGGGGATGGGGAGCCGCCTCCGGTGGATGGGGATCCGCCACGCCACACAGGAGTCGGAGGGCGTGGGGGAGGAGGGGGGCCAGGGCCTCCAGGGACTCCACGGCACCCCGGGGGGAGCCCGGCAGGTTCACGATGAGGGTCCGCCCACGGATGCCCGCCACCCCCCGGGAGAGCCAGGCCATGGGGGTGGAGCGACTCCCCTGGGCCCGCATCCGCTCCGCCAGCCCCGGATGGAGCCGCTCCACCACGGCCCGGGTGGCCTCGGGGGTCACGTCCCGGGGTGCTGTTCCCGTCCCCCCGGTGGTGAGGACCAGGTCGGGGGCCGGGCGGCCCCTCCCCTCCCCGTCGCACCAGTCCAGGAGGACCTGCCGGAGGACAGCCTCGTCATCGGGGCGGACCACCGGGGCGTCCACCGTCCATTCGGGCCAGAACTCCCCGATGCGCTCCACCAGCGCGGGACCCGAGAGGTCCTCCGCCTCGCCGGCAGCACAGCGGTCGCTGGCCACCAGGATCGCCACCCTCACGAGCCCTCCTCCGGCGCCAGGGTGCCCCAGTCCCCGCTCCGTCCGCCCCGCTTCCCGGTGACCCGGAGTTCGTCCACCTGCATGTGCGGGTCCACGGCCTTCCCCATGTCGATGACGGCCAGGGCTGCCACCGAGGCCGCCACCAGGGCTTCCATCTCCACCCCGGTGCGGGCCGTGGTGGCCGCACGGGTCGTGATGAGTACGCCGCCGTCCTCCAGCTCCAGCTCCACCTCCACCGAGTCCATGGGGAGGGTGTGGCAGAGGGGGATGAGTTCGTCGGTGCGCTTGGCCGCAAGGATGCCAGCCAGCCGGGCCACGGCAGGGAGGTCGCCCTTGGGCACGGTACCACTCCGGATCCGCTCCAGGAGCGCCTCCGACATGCGGACCCGGGCCTGGGCCGTGGCCTCCCGCCGGGTGGGCTCCCGGTCGCCGGTGTCCACCATGCGGGCCCGCCCCGACGCATCCATGTGGGAGAGTTCCCGCCGGTGGGAGAGTTCCCGCCGGAAGTCCTCCGGGTGGGGATCGGTGGGCCCGGAAACGGGATGGGAGGACATGGTCACCTCAGGGGGTCCAGGAATGGAAGGCGAAGGGACCGACACCGGCGGCGCCCGCCGGGATCTCCACGAGCCCGTCGGCCCGGGCGGCCGCCCCCAGGTCGCCGGACCCGGTGAAGGGGACCAGGCGGAGGCGGGGCGCCTCCCCGGCGTCGGGATCCAGCTCGGCGGGGAGGAGCCGGTCCAGGATGGGGTCGGCCTCCACCGGCGCAGACAGGGGCAGCTGCCCCACCGGGGGCACGGGCGTGGCCCACCCCGCCCTTCGCCTCAGGAGCGGGAGCCCGAAGCGGCGGAGGCAGGCCAGGACCGAGACCGGATTCCCCGGGAGCCCCAGGACCACCGTTCCGCCCTCCCCCCGAACCCCGGCCAGGAGGGGACGACCGGGGCGGCTGCGGACCCCATGGAAGAGGACGCGCACGCCGAGCCCCTCCAGGAGGGGGCGCACCCGGTCGTCATGCCCTGCCGAGACGCCTCCGCTCACCAGGAGGACGTCGGCGGTGTCGAGCCCGGTGCGGAGGGCCTCCCGAAGGGGGTCCACGCCGGGCATGACCCGGTCGGGGGCGTGGGTGCGGGAGAGGAGGGTCGCCCATGGGAGGCCGCGGACGAAGCCCTCCATGATCCACCCGTTGGCGTCCCGGATCTGGGCCGGGGCGGGGCGGCGGAAGGCGGCCACCACCTCGTCGCCGGTGACCACCACGGCGACCCGCACCTGACGGTACACGGAGGGGCGGGTGAGGCCGAAGGTGGCCAGGGTGCCCAGCGCGCCCGGGGTGATGGGGGTGCCCGGGGGGAGGACCGGATCGCCCTCGCGGAGGTTGGAGCCCCGGGCGCGGACGAACCGCCCCGGGATGACGC
>REBX01000173.1 GCA_007692505.1 Gemmatimonadales bacterium
GACGCACGCGTCTCCCCGGGGCAGCGGATTGCAGATGTGGGGGCCGGCTCCGGCGTGCTCTCCATCGCAGCCGCCCTCCTGGGAGCGGCCTATGTCCTGGCCGTGGAGCTCGACCCATGGGCGGCGGAGGTAGCTCGGGAGAACGCGGAGTTGAACGGCGTGTCCGCGCAAGTGGAGGTGAGGGCCGGGCGGGTGGACCCGGAGGGCCTTCCCGGGGAACCCCCATTTGACGGCCTCGTCTCCAACATCGAGGCCGGCGTCCTGGCAGATCTCCTCCCGGGCCTGGTGGCCTCGGTGGAGGAAGGGGGCTGGATCGTCCTCAGTGGAATCCTCCTCCACGAGCGGGAAGCCATCATCCAGAAAGCCCTCTCGCTCGGGCTCGAGCCCGACGGCGACGATGGAGAGGAGGAGTGGTGGTCCGGAGCGTTTCGGGTTCCCGGGGGGGCAGCCATCGACATGCGACCCTCCTGACCTCCTGCTCCTCGTGGAGAAGGCGTTCCCATCGCGCCATCTCCGGGACGGACGACGCATCCAGGCCCTGCCCCAGTCTTGAGAGCGTTTTCGACAGGTGTCGGCTCAGTCGGGCCCCGGATCGACGGCGGGGCTTCGAATTCAGGAGGATGACCCAGCTCTTGAGGCCGCCCGGCCAACGCAGGTTCCGGGGCTCCAGGACTCGGACCGGGAGGGATCCCGAGTCCAGGGTCCGCCGGAGGGCCTCCGGGTCAAGGGGAGCGTCCAGCTCGGGCCGGACCAGGCCCGACAGCTCACCCAGGGGGACGGCCGGGCCCGGATGGTGGAGGAGGGCATCCATCAGGGCCGGGATGAGCCTCCTTTCCGGGTCCGGGGAGAGGCCGGTGGGAGCCCTGGGGGACGGCGCGGGTGCAGGCATGGAAATGGACCTCCTGGTGAGGGAGTCGGGTTCGGAGGGGTGGGGACGGAGGGACCCCGGCCGGGTTTCCTCCCGGGACGCCCGTCCCCCCGGCCCGGGGGACTCCTCCCCGGACCGAGATGAACCTGACCCGGACCCCGGGGCCCGGACATGGCCCGATGGGACCGGAGGAAGTTTCCCCACAGACAGGAGCGACCCAAGTGACGAACGACTGCATCTTCTGCCGCATCGTATCCGGAGACGTCCCGGCAGACGTGGTCCTGGAGACCGACCACATCGTGGCCTTCCGGGACCTATCTCCCCAGGCCCCTGTCCACGTGCTCGTCATCCCCAGGGAGCACGTGGAGGCCGTAGGCACGCTGGGTTCGGAGCACCACGACCTGGCCGGACACCTGCTCCTGGCCGCCCGGGAGGTGGCGGAGCGGGAGGAGGTCCACCAATCGGGGTTCCGGGTCGTCGCCAACACCGGCCGTGAAGGCGGACAGTCGGTGGACCACCTCCACCTCCACGTCCTGGGGGGCCGGCCCCTCTCCTGGCCTCCGGGCTGAGGAGTACCCGGATCCACGGTCCCCCGGGACGAGGTGGGCCCCGATCCACATTCCCCCGTCCCGTTCCGGTCTTTCCCCGGCCGGTCTCCCCGCCGATGTTCAACGGTGGCGAATGTCGTCCCGACGTCACATTCCCCTCAGCCCCGCATGCATGCCAATGACCTCGATCTCCGACCTGGAGCAGCGGCTCCGTGATGCCCTGGACACCTCTCGCAGGAACCGGGATGGTGACCGGACCAAGCTCCTGACCACCCTCCTCTCCGATGTGAAGAATCGAGCCATCGAGACGAGGGGTACTCTGGATGAGGCCGACGTGGTGGCGGTCCTGGCCCGGGCCCATGGACAGCGTGTGGAGGCCGCCCGGCAGATGAACGAGGCGGGCCGCCGGGACCTGGCCGAGAAGGAGGAGGCGCAGGCCCGGGTCATCGAGGAGTTCCTCCCGCCCCCACTCGCCGAGGAGGACGTCCGCCGACGGGTCCGGGAGCTGGTGGCGGAGGGCGTGGACCAGATGGGGCCCCTGATGGGTCGGCTCATGCCGGAGCTCAGGGGGCGGTTCGACGGGGGGGAGGCATCCCGGATCGTCCGGGAGGAGCTCCAGGGGTGAATCGGGAGTCCGGAGACCTGAAGGCCCCCCCCACCCCGGAGCCGGCCACGGCGCATGCGCTCCGGGTGCTCGAGCTCCCGCGGGTCCTGGAGGCGGTGGCGCGCCGGGCCGGGGGCGACCTGGCCCGGGAGGAGATCATCCATCGAACCCCCCGGACGGACCCGGTCCGGGTGAGGGAGGAGCTGGCACGGGTCTCCGAGGCCATGGACCTCCTCGCGGCCCTCCCGGCCTGGGGTCCGCCGGTCCCACCGGACGCCCGGGGAGCCCTCCGACGCATGGAGACGGTGGGAAGCGTTCTGGACCCCGAGGAGCTCCTGGTCCTTCAGCACCTGCTCCTGGCCTCCGACGAGCTTCACCGGGTGCTCTCCGACCCACCGGCTCCACTGGATCGGCTCGGGCTCGTGCGGGATCGCCTGGTCCGTCGCCCCGAGATGGTCCGGCAGCTCGAGAAGACCGTGGATGCCTCCGGGGCCATCCTGGACTCGGCCAGCCCGGACCTGGTCCGAATCCGGCGTCGACTGGACGGGGCCCGTTCCCGGGTCGTCCGCCAGCTGGAGGAGGTGCTCCGGGGACTCTCCGACAGGGTGCGCGTTCCCGACGCCTCAGTGACCATTCGGTCCGGGCGCTATGTCATCCCCGTGCGGCGGGAGGGACGTTCGGAGGTGGGGGGCGTGATCCACGGGGAGTCGGGCACCGGGGCCACTCTCTTCGTGGAGCCGCCGGTCGCCCTCCGGATGACGAACGAGATCCTGGAGCTGGAGCGGGAGGAGCGCATCGAGATCCGCCGGATCCTCCGGGAGTGGACGGAGCGCCTCCGACCCGACGGGGTGGCCATCTCCGGGAGCCTGGAGGCCCTGGTCGACTTCGACTCCCTCTGGGCCCGCGCCCGAACGGCCCGGGACTGGGAGGCCGAGATCCCCGAAGTGGTTGGGGGCGCCGGGGAAGACGACCTCCGGATCCGGGATGGACGCCATCCCCTCCTCCTGGAGCAGCTGCTGGGGGGGGAGGGTGAGCTGGACGCCGTCGTCCCCTTCTTCCTGGAGCTCTCCCCCGATGAGAGGGCCATGGTGGTTTCGGGCCCGAACACCGGAGGCAAGACTGTCCTCCTGAAGGCCATCGGGCTCCTCCCCACGCTGGCCCAGTGCGGCGTCGTGCCCCCGGTGGGCCCGGGCACCCGACTCCCGGTGTTCCGCCGAGTGCTGGCCGACATCGGGGACGAGCAGTCCATCGAGCAATCCCTCTCCACTTTCGCCGCCCACCTGGCCAACGCCAGGGAGATCCTGGAGGGTGCGTCCCCCGGGACGCTGGTGCTCATGGACGAGATGGGAACGGGGACGGACCCGTCGGAGGGGGCTGCCCTGGCCCGGGCCATCCTGGAGGTCCTGGTGGAGCGGGGTGCCCGAACGGTGGTGACCTCGCACCTGGGGGCCCTGAAGCGGCTCGACGAGGAAGGGAGCGGCATCGTGAATGCCTCCCTTCGCTTCGACCCGGACCGGATCGAGCCCACCTACGAGCTCCTGAAGGGTCGGCCGGGTCGGAGCTACGGCCTCGCCATCGCCCGCCGTCTGGGTATCCCGGAGCCCGTCCTGGCTCGTGCCGAGGCTCTGGTGGACGAGGGCGAGCTGGAGATGGAGGGGCTCCTGGAGTCGCTGGAGGCCCGCGAGAGGGACCTCCGCCGCGCGCTGGGCGATGCCAGGATGGCCCGGGACGAGGCAGAGCGCCTCCGCCAGGAGGCCCGAGAGCGGGAGGAGGAGCTGAGCCGGCGGGAGAGGGGATCGGAGGCCGAGGCCCGCACCGAGGCCCGCCGCATCCTCCTGGAGGCGAGGGAAGAGGTGGAGGAGGCGATCCGGCAGGTCCGGGGTTCCGCTGGCGGGGCGTCGGAGGGTGTGGCGGACGAGGTGGCCCGAGCCGCCCGTCGACGAGTGGAGGAGGCGGCCCGGACACAGGCGGAGAGGGCCCGGGAGGTGCGCTCGACCCGGCCCGACGGGACCGGGGAGGACGCTCGGGCCCGGGGCGGCCTCGTCGAGGGCGCCAGGGTGAAGCTCCGTTCCGGTGGCTCCCGGGGCCGGGTCACCGCCGTGGAGGGGAACCGGATCTCGGTGGAGGTGGGCGGGCTCCGACTGCAGCTGTCCGCATCCGACGTGGAGGTCGTGTCCGATCCGGGCAGCGGGGACGGGTCCTCCGGACGCCGGGTGTCCTCGGGAGGAGGGGCGAGCCGGACCCAGTGGTCCGAGGTGGAGACCGGGCTGGAGGCCGACCTCCGGGGGCTTCGCGTGGACGAACTGGATCTGGCGCTGGGCCGGGCGCTGGATGGAGCCGTGGTCTCGGGGCGAGACGAACTGCGCATCATCCACGGGAAGGGAACCGGTGCACTCCGGGCACGGGTCAGGGAACTCCTGGACCAGGATCCCCGGGTGTCGGAGGCCCGTTCCGGGCGTCCGGGAGAGGGTGGCGCCGGGGTCACCGTGGTCCGCTTCCGATGATCCCCGACGATGTGGTGGAAGAGGTCCGGGAGCGAGCGGACCTGGTTGAGGTGGTGGGGGAGGTGGTGAAGCTGCGCCGGTCGGGAAAGGACTGGAAGGGGAAGTGCCCGTTCCACGAGGATCGGTCCCCCTCTTTCTACGTGGTCCCTGACAAGGGCTTCTACAACTGCTTCGGGTGCGGGGCCTCCGGCGACGTCTTCAACTTCGTCATGAAGCGGCAGGGCCTGGACTTCGTGGAGGCGGTGAAGCACGTGGGTGCCCGATTTGGCGTCGAGGTGAGGGAGGTGGGCCGGGCCGAGCAGGAAGACGACCCCAACCGCTCGCTCCACGAAGCCAACGCCTTCGCCCGGGACTTCTTCCGGGAGACCCTCACCAATCCCGACAGCGGGGATGGGGCCCGGCGCTACCTGGAGGGCCGGGGCATCGATGCCGACACTGCGGAGCGGTTCGGGCTGGGGTACGCCCCCGACGAATGGCGTGCCTTCCGGAATGCCGCGGGCACTCACGGCATCCCCGACGAGGTCCTCCTGGAGGTGGGACTCCTCACCACCAGCGAGCGGGCCGCCGAGCCCTACGACCGGTTCCGGAACCGGATCATGTTCCCCATCGAGGACACCTCCGGGAAGGTCGTGGCCTTCGGGGGCCGCATTCCCGGCTCCCCGGGGCCCAGGGTCCCCAAGTACCTGAACTCTCCCGAGAGTCCGGTCTATCACAAGGGTGGCCTGCTCTACGGCCTGAGCTGGAACCGGTACTCCATCCGGCGGGCGGCGGAGGCGCTGGTGGTGGAGGGCTACATGGACGTGGTTGCCCTCGCGGCCGGAGGAGTTGACAATGCAGTGGCCACCCTGGGCACGGCCATGACGATGCGGCAGGCCGCCCTTCTGGGTCGCTACTCCAGGAAGGTCCTCCTGCTCTTCGACTCCGACGAAGCAGGACTCCGGGCCACCTTCCGGGCGGCCGACGTACTCCTGGCCGAAGGGGTTCACCCGTCCGTCGTGACCCTGCCCCCAGGCGAGGATCCCGATTCGGTGGTCCGGTCGGAGGGCCCCGAGGGTCTCAGGGCCTGGCTGGACGGGGCGGTGGATGTGCTGGAGCGGAAGGTCCAGCTCCTCCAGGGGCGGGGATTCCTCGACTCCCTGGAAGGAAGGAGGACGGCGGTGGACAAGCTCCTCCCCACCCTCCGAGCTGTCCGGGATCCCACCCTGAGGGATCTGTACGTGGATCGGGTCTCGGAGGCCACCGGGGTCCGGCGGAGGACCCTCGAGTCCGAGATCGAGTCCGGGGGGACGTCGTCGGCCCCGTCCCGGAGTGGCGGGTCCGGAGGGGGGAGGAACCCAGGGGAGGTGCGGGCCTCGCAGGCAGGACGCCGCCCCTCCCGCACACCGCCCGGGCCCTCGCTTTCCTCGGTCCTCGGGCCGGAGCGGAAGCTCCTCCTGGTGGTGCTCAGGGCGAGGGACTGGCTGGACCGGGCCGTGGAGAAGGTGGGGCCGGAGGAGTTTCAGGATCCGCATTACCGGGCCATCTTTGAAGCCCTGCTGGACGACCCCGAGCTCTCGGCCCCGCCTCCGGACATGCCGCCGGAGACGGCCGGGCGGCTGGAGGCGCTCCTGGGCGATCCCGAGGACCTGGAGGAGACCGACCGGGTCTTCGAGGGCGCCCTCGCCCATCTGGCGGAGCGGGGGTTCGAGGCGCGTCGCCTCGAGCTCCTGGGACGTCTCAGGGAGACGGCAGACGACGACGAACGACGAGAGATCGTGGAAGCACTCCAGCGACTTCGCCGGGAACGCCCCGGCCGTTGGGGCGTTGCCCGCCGGGACCCACCCGGCAGGGCGGACCACTGACCCACACGGAAGGACGGATGACCGAACCCACCATGGGCTCCCTCAGGGAGCTCCAGAAGATCGAGGCCGAGCTCAAGGAGCTGGAGGCGGAACGAGTCGCCTTCGATCCCCTCCTGGCAGAAGTGGAGGAGCCGGCCCTGGCCCTGGAGAGCCAGGTGTCCAGCTCCCGGGACCGCCTGGAGCAGATGCGCACCGACTCCAGGCGACTGGAGCGGGGTGCCCAGGACAAGCAGGCGCGGATCAAGCGCCTCGAGGAGCGCCTGAACCAGGTGACCAATGTTCGGGAGGAGGCCGCGGTCCAGACCGAACTGGACCTGGTCCGGCGGGCGGCCCGCACCGAGGAACAGGAGGTCTATCAGCTCATGGAGCAGGTCCGCCGGGCCGAGACGGCCCTGGAGGAGCTCGATGCAGAGGCAGAGGCCGCACGGGCCGAAGTTGAGCCCCGGCAGGCCGAACTCCTGGAGAAGCGCGGCCAGATCGATGAGCGGATCGCAGAAATCCGGGTCCGCAGGGATGCCATCGTCGAAGGCCTCGGCGACATGGAACGGAGGGTCTACGAGAGCTTCCGGGACTCCGGGCGACCGACCTTCGTGGCGCACCTCACCGCCGATGGCGCCTGCTCCAGCTGCTGGGGGGTCATTCCCCTGCAGAAGCAGGCGGAGATTCGCAGTGGGGGGGGACTCATGCGGTGCGAGGCGTGCGGGGTCATCCTCAGCCCCGAGCCCGAGCCGGCCGGCGAGCCCGAACCCGACGCGTGACCCTTCCCGCTCCCCCTGCTCCTGTGTGGGAGTCCCGCCCGGTGCCCGGACCCGGGGTGGTGGACCGCCTCACCCGGGAGCTTCGGCTCCCCCGAGCCCTCTGCGGGGTCCTGGCCGCCAGGGGGATCCTCCTTCCGGAGGAGGCCAGGAGGTTCCTCCGCCCCACCCTGGACCAGCTCCATGACCCGGCCGGGCTCGCCGGTGCCTCGGCCGCCGCGGAGCGGATCGCCTCGGCGGTGCGAGGAGGCGAGACGATCCTGGTCCACGGGGACTTCGACGTGGACGGCATCTCGAGCACAGCTCTGCTCACCCGTGGCCTCCGGGACATGGGCGGCACCGTCGTCCCCTTCGTCCCCCACAGGGTCCGGGACGGCTACGACCTTGGGTCGGCGGGGCTGGAGCGGGCCCGCACGGTGGAGGCCTCGCTCCTGGTCACCTGTGACTGCGGGATCCGCGCCCACGACGCCGTGGCTCGGGCCGGCCAGATGGGCATCGACGTCATTGTTACGGACCACCACCGGCCTGCCGAGACCCTGCCGCCGGCGCTGGCCGTGGTGAACCCGAACCGTTCGGACTGCGACTACCCGGACCGGGACCTCTGCGGGGCCGGGGTCGCCTTCAAGCTCCTTCAGCTCGTGGCCCGAACCCTGGACCGAGACTCCTCCGAGTTGCTACCCCACCTGGACCTGGTGGCCCTGGCCACCGTTGCGGACCAGGTGCCCCTCAGGGGTGAGAACCGGGTCCTGACCCGGTTCGGGCTCCGCTACCTGGCCCACACCCGCCGCCCCGGGCTCCGTGCGCTCATCCGGAGGGCCGGACTGGAGGGGCTGGCCCGGGAGGAGAAGCTGGATGCAGGCTCCCTGGCCTGGGGGCTGGGGCCCCGCATCAACGCTGTGGGTCGCATGGGCGATGCCTCCGATGCCGTGGAACTCTTCCTGACGGCGGACCCCAGCCGTGCCGATGTCCTGGCGGAGCGCCTCGAGAAGATGAACGACCGGAGGAAGGAGGTGGACCGGGCCACCCTGGACGAAGCCCTGGTCCTCCTCGAGGACCAGTTCGACCCGGCGCGGGACTTCGGAGTCGTCCTGGCTGGTAGGGGATGGCACCCCGGGGTCATCGGGATCGTCGCCTCGCGCATCGTCGAGCGGGTCCACCGTCCGGCCGTTCTCATCTCGGTGGACGACGAGAACGGACGGGGAAGTGGCCGCTCCATCGACGGGGTGGACCTCCATGGGGCACTTGTGCTGTGCCGATCCCACCTGAGGCGGTTCGGCGGCCATCCCCAGGCAGCGGGGCTCGATGTGGACCCGGCGGGCATCGACGACTTCCGCAGGGCATTCAACGAGGCGATCCGGCAGGGCGTGGGGTCGGAGCTCCCCCCTCCCGTACTCCGCCCCGACCTGGAACTGGAGCCGGGGGAAGCGGACTCGGACCTCCTCCACTGGCTCGGATACCTGGGACCCCACGGGAAGGGAAACCCCGCTCCCCTCTTCGTCCTCAGAGGGGCCCCGGTCCGGGGCCGTGCCCGCATTGTGGGCCGGGACCACCTGAAGCTGGCCCTGGACGGCGAGAATGGGGGGATGGATGCCATCGGGTTCGGGCTTGCCCGCCGGGTGGCCCCGGAGGAGGTGGGGACCCGCGCCGACGTGGCGTTCCGCCTCGAGATGAACGAGTACCGGGGGCGTCGCAGCCTGCAGGCCCGCCTCCTGGACCTCCGCCCCCGATGAGGATCATCGCCGGGACCTGGGGAGGGCGTCGGATCAGCGCCCCCGGTGGGCGTCGGACCCGCCCTACCACAGACCGGACCCGGGAGGCGTGGATGTCGGCCATGGCACCCTGGATCCCCGGTGCGAGGGTCGTCGACCTCTTTGCCGGTTCCGGTGCCCTGGGGCTCGAGTGCCTCTCACGGGGAGCCGCCCACGTGACCTTCGTGGAGCGGGCCCGGCCCGTCCTCCGGACCCTCCGCTCCAACGTGGACGCCCTGGGGGCTAGGGACCAGGTGGAGATCGTGGCTGCCGATGCCCTCCGCTGGGTCCGCGAGCTTCGCCCCTCCCTGGACGCGGCCAACCGCCCATTTCGCCTGGCCCTGGCAGACCCTCCCTATGGGCAGGGCCTTGCACCGGAGCTGGCCCGGGAGTTCGTGCGCCTCCCCTTCGCCGACCAGCTCTGGGTGGAGCACGAACGACGGGAATCCCTGGGCGATCTGGACCCGGCCCGGGAGCGCCATTACGGAGACACCGTGCTCAGCCTTCTGGAGGCACTGCCGTCCGGGGAGGACCCGGAGGTCAGCCCTGCCGCGCCGGACCCACCACACCCACACCCCGGAGACCTGGAATGACCCGGACCCGATCTGTCCTCGGCGTATACCCCGGCTCCTTCGACCCCGTGACACTGGGGCATGAGGACATTGCCCGCCGCACCCTCCGGGTGGCCGACCGGGTCCTTGTGGCCGTGGCCCACCAGGCAACGCAGGCCAAGAGTCCGGCCTTCGAGATGGAGGAGCGCCTGGAGATGCTCCGGGAGGTCTTCCAGGACGAGACCCGCATCGAGTGCGTGAGCTTCTCCGGGCTGCTGGTGGACTTCTGCCGGGAGGTCCGGGCCGACTTCGTCATCCGGGGGCTCAGGGCGGTGTCGGACTTCGAGTACGAGTTCCAGATGGCGCAGATGAATCGACAGATGGACCCGGGGATGGAGTTCCTCTTCCTGACCCCCGACGCCCACCTCTCCTTCCTCTCCGCCTCCCTGGTGCGGGAGGTGGCCCGTCTGGGGGGCGACGTCTCCCCCTTCGTCTCGAAACCCGTCCTCAGGCGTATGGAGGCCCGGTTCGGACATACCGAGGGGGCAGCCTCCCGGGGAGAAGGGGCATGACCTTCCTGGAGGATGTGCGCAATCGCGCCCGGAATCGGCCCCGCAGGATCGTCCTGCCGGAGGGGGACGACCCCCGGACCCTGAAGGCGGTGGCCGAGATCCAGTCCGAGGGACTGGCGGTCCCCGTGGTCCTCGGGGATCCGGCTCGTGTCCGCGATGGCCTGGCCGGGGCAGGGGGGGATCCGGACTCCCTGGAAGTGGTGGACCCCCGGGTCACGGAGGGGACCGCCCCGCTGAGCAGCCACCTCTGGACCCGCCAGCGGTCCCGGGGCATGACGGAGGGCCAGGCTCGGGAGGACGTCCGGGACCCCCTCCTCCGGGGTGCCCTCATGGTGGCCACAGGCAGGGCAGACGGGTCGGTGGCAGGGGCGGCCCACTCCACGGCTGATGTCCTCCGGGCCGCCCTCCGCGCCGTGGGGCCCGCCGACGGCATCCGGACCATTTCCTCGGCCTTCTACATGGTGCTGGACAAGGCGCCGGGCCGGAACCGGGAAACAGTGCTCACCTTCACGGACTGCGCCGTGGTGCCGGACCCCGATCCGGGGGCCCTCTCCCAGATCGCCGCCGCCGCCGCCCGGGCCCGTCGGGCAGTGGTGGGCGACTCTCCGGTGGTGGCCTTCCTCAGCTATTCGACGCTGGGCAGCGCCGGCGGGCCGTCGGTGGAGAAGGTTCGGGAGGCCCTGGCCCTCTTCCGGGACATGGAGCCCGGCGTCCCCTCCGACGGGGAGCTCCAGGGGGATTCGGCCCTGGTGGAGGCGGTGGCGCGCAGGAAGGCTCCCCACTCTGCCGTGGGAGGCCAGGCGAATATCCTGGTCTTCCCCAACCTCGATGCGGGGAACATTGCCTACAAGCTGGTGGAACGTCTGGCCGGCGCCCGGGCCATCGGCCCGGTGGTCCAGGGGCTCCGCAAGCCATGCAACGACCTGTCGCGGGGGGCCACCCCGTCGGACATCGTGGACGTGACGTGCATCACCTCCCTCATGGCCCCGTGAAGGTGTGGCGGGGACGTGTGGCGGGTCTCCCCCACGTCTTGCTCCTGCGGAACGTTTCTTGGTAGCTTCTTCGGGAGCCTGGAGCACCGCCTCCGGGCCTCCCATCCTGCACCCCAACACCCCCGGGAGAATCCATGGCGTTCAAGGTGAACCGTGAAGGCGATGTGGTCGTGGTCGATGTGGATGGCCAGCTCATCGTCGGGAACCGGCAGGAACTGAAGCAGCGTGTGCTGGACGAGGTCGAGGAGGGCGAGCGGAAGTTCCTGGTGGACTTCAGTCGCACGGGATACATCGACTCCTCGGGTCTCGGGGTGCTGGTCAGCCTCTCCAAGAAGATCCGTGAGCAGGGCGGCGAGCTTCGACTTGCCAGCCTGAACGAGGACCTCCGGACCCTTTTCGAGCTCACCAAGCTCGACACCCTCTTCCGAATCTCCGATACCCGCGAGGAGGGGCTCGAGGGCTTCTGAGGCTGCCGTCCCAGTCTCCGGGGTGGGGTTGCCCTCCGGAGGACGGTGCCGCGGAACGAGCTGCGGCACCGAGCAGGATCCACACGGGGGACACCTATGGACCGTGAACTTGTGTTTGAACTACCCAACGACCTCCGTTGTATCGAGGAGGCGGTGGAGTTCGTGGTCGCCAGGTGCGCGACCTGTCGTGCTGCGTCGGCCAAGCTGCGCTTCAACTTCCGCGTAAGCCTCACAGAGGCGCTGGCCAACGCCATGATCTATGGAAATGGTCGGGACCCGGACAAACGCGTTCGAGTGGAGATTGCCCTGGCGGGGCACCACCTGGAGGCCAGGATCACGGACCAGGGGCGGGGGTTCGATCCCACGTCGCTACCCGACCCCACGACGCCAGGCAACCTCCTGGACCCCGGGGGACGGGGAATCTTCCTCATGAGGAAGCTCATGGACGACGTCCGCTTCAACGAACAGGGGAATGCGGTCACCCTGGTCCTTCGACTCCCTGCGGCCGCAGAGATGAGGCGCGAGGCCTCGGCATGACTCCCGAGCGCACGACGAGGGAGCTGCTTCCCGAGTCGGTGGCGCAGGTTCTCGAGGAGCACCGCCGGGCGCACGGGCTCGACTTCCACCTCTGGCTCTCCCGGGCCGAGGACCCCCCCTTCCACCTGTTCCCGGCGAACGGGGATGGCACCGGGGACCCGCGTCCGGACTCCGTCCTCCTCTCCGTACCAATCCGGAGCGGGGACGAACTCGTCCTGGAGCTCCGGAGTCCTCGGGACGATCGGGAACGCTCCATTGCCAACGTCCTCCGCTCCACCCTGGAGCGCCTCTACGAGAACGCGGAGGAGATCCGCTTCTTCACGTACGAGATGTCGGACCGGTACGAGGAGATCAACCTCCTCTACTCCATTTCCGAAACGCTGGGGTCGCTCCTGGGACTGGATGATGCGGCCCGCCTGATCCTGCAGGAAGTCTGCGACGTTGTGGGGGCCCGCAGGGGATCGCTCTGGGTCTTCGATGCCCCGGATCGCTCCCTCCGTCTGGTGGCGTCGGTGGGAGAACATGGCCTCGAGGGCCCCCTGGAAGTGGAGGACGGAAACGCGGTGACCGCCCAGGTGTTCCGGGAGGGTCGTCCCCTCATCCTCACAGGGGAGCGGTTCGGGTCCAACGGAGCCGGGGGGGAGTCCCAGCCCACCGACCCCGGTGACTCGGTTCTCTCCGTCCCCATCCGCTACACGCCCCCGTCGGGAAATCCCAGGACCGTGGGGGTGATCAACCTCATCGGGCGCCGCAGGGGGGGACGGTTCGCGGCGTCGGACCAGAAACTCCTTTCGGCCATCGCCTCGCAGGTGGGGGCGGCCCTGGAGAACAACCGCCTCCTCCAGGAATCGCTGGAGCAGGAACGGGTGAGCCGGGAGATGGAGCTGGCCCACAACCTCCAGATGAAGCTCCTTCCCGACGTGTGCGCGCTGGTTCCCGAGGGAGTGGCGGCCCGGGTGGAGCCCGCCGAGTCCGTGGGGGGGGACTTCTTCCACCTCTTCCGGCTCTCGGGGGGGCGATTCGGGGTCATGATCGGTGACGTGTCCAGCCACGGCTTCCCCGCAGCACTCATCATGGCCCTGGCCATGAGCGCAGCCTCCATCCATGCATCGGAGGTGGAGTCCCCGGAGGAGGTCCTGGCCGAAATGAGTGCATCCCTCCGGGATGAGCTCGAGAGCACCGAGATGTACCTGACCCTGTTCTATGGTGTCCTGGATCCCGAGGCAGGCGAGCTCGTCTACGCCAATGCCGGCCACCCCCACGCCTTCCTCCTTCCGGGAGAGGGCGAGCCTCGGCGCCTGAAGGCACTGGACCTCCCCATGGGGATCCAGCCGGGAGACGACTTCGGGAAGGCGAGAGTGCCCTGGGAGTCGGGGCGGGACCTCCTCCTCCTCTTTACCGATGGCCTCTCCGACGACCTCCGGGTCTCGGGTGGCCGGCGGGGGGAGCAGATGGTGGTGGATCGGGCCCGGGAGCTCCGCGACCAGTCGCCGGCCGAGATCGTGGATGCCCTGTTCCGGCTCCAGCGGGAGCGGGAGGAGGACCTTGACGACCGGTCCGCCCTCGCGCTCAGGCTGTAGGGAAGGTGTCGTCGGGTTCCCATCGTCCCCGGGGGCGCGCCAAGCGTTCCCTGGGCCAGAACTTCCTGGTGGACCGGAGCATCTGCCGGCGCATCGTGGAGGCCGTGGAGATCCAGCCCGGCGAGACCGTCCTGGAGATCGGTCCCGGCCGGGGGGCCCTCACCGACGACCTGGCCGAGGCGGCGGACCGCCTCGTCCTGGTGGAGCTGGATAACGACCTGGCTGCCCACCACCTCCGGCGGTTCGCCCATCGTCGCGACGTGAAGGTGATCCAGGGCGACATCCTGGAGACGGACGTGGTGCAGGCGGCGGAGTGCGAGCCCGGACATCTGCGGGTGGTGGGGAATATCCCCTACAACATCACCACCCCCATCCTCTTCCACGTTCTGATGCGGCCCCGCCCCGCCGACCTCCACCTCATGGTGCAGAGGGAGGTGGCGGACCGGATCCTGGCCGAGCCCGGCGGGGGTACCTACGGGGCCCTCTCCGTGGGGGTGCGAAGCATTGCCAGTGTGGACCGGGTCCTCCAGGTGCCCAGGGGCGCTTTCCGGCCCCGCCCCAGGGTCGACTCCACCGTCATCCGGGTCCGGCCCCATAGACCCGAGCCCCTCACCGAGGCTGAGGAGGTGCGACTCCGGCGCCTGGTACGCGCAGTCTTCCAGTGGCGGCGGAAGCAGCTGGGCCGGACCCTGCGGGCCCACCCGGACCTGGAGATGCCCGTGCCTGCCATGGAGGAAGCGTTGGCCGAGCTGGGGATCGAGTCCTCCCGCCGCCCCGAGTCCCTCTCCCCACAGCAGTTCATCGCCCTCTCCCGCCATCTGCCACCGGCCCCCGAGGATGGGGATCTTGCCCGGGATCGAGGCTTGTGAAACCTTTCACAAGCCGCCGCTGCCCGGCTCCGCCGCCGGGCCGGCACTCCGTACGACCCTTCCCGACCCACTCCCATGCCTCGAGTCCCGGATTCCGCGGTCCGACGCCTGTCCCTCTACGTCCGCTGCCTGGAGGGGATCGATACGGCCGCCACGTCCACGATCTCCAGTCGCGACCTCGCCACTGCAGCCGGAACCACGGCGGCACAGGTCAGGAAGGACCTGTCCAGGTTCGGGTCTTTCGGGAAGCGGGGTCTCGGCTATCCGGTGGATCCCCTCCTGGAACGTCTCCGCACCATTCTGGGACTCAACGCCGAGTGGCCCGTCATGGTGGTGGGAGCCGGGCGGATCGGTTCGGCACTCCACGCCTACCCGTACTTCAGGGAAAGGGGGTTCCGCATCGTGGCGGTCCTGGATGACGACCCGGTCAAGGTGGGTTCCGAGTGGAACGGCACCACCGTCGAGCACGTGGACCAGATGGAGGCCATCATCTGCGACCGTGGCGTGAAGCTCCTGGTCCTGGCCGTACCGGCACCGGCTGCCTCCGGGGTGGCCCTCAGGGCGGCCCGGGCCGGCATTCGCGGGATCCTGAACTTTGCCCCGGCCCGCCTGGAAGTGCCTGACGAAGTAGTGGTCAACGACGTGAACCTGGCGCTGGAGATGGAAGCCCTTGCCTTTGCCCTCAGTCGCTGAAGGGAGGGGGTCGTGACCACGGAATCCCCCCGCCGGGGCCGTGCCGCCCTCCCGGTCGTGGATGCGCCGTGGGGCCCGCAGGCGGGGAGGGGGGCATGACGGCCCACCTCCTCCGCAAGGCCGAGCGCCTCCTGGAAGATGGCCCGCAGCCTGCGGGAGAGGTGGCCCGCCGGGTCCTGGGCCTCCAAGGGCCCTCGCCCCTGCTGGAGCGGGCCGTGGACTCCCTCCTGGGGCCGGACAGCCGTTTCCGGGTGGAGGAGGGGCAGTGGTCCTTCACTGACTCGTTCCCTCCGGCGCCGTCCCCCGAGTCGCCACTTTCGGCCCTGGGGTGGGCCGTGGTGGACGTGGAGACCACCGGCGGGTCCCACGGCGGAGCCGACCGGATCACGGAGGTCGCCATCGTGGCGGTGGAGGAAGGGAGGATCTCGGACCGCTGGTCAAGCCTGGTGAACCCCCGGCGTCCCATCCCCCAGCGGATCTGCTCGCTGACCGGGATCACCGACGAGATGGTGGCACGGGCTCCCGAGTTCCACCAGCTGGTCCCCGAGGTCGAGGCGCGCCTGGCGGGGAGGGTCTTCGTGGCGCACAACGCATCCTTTGACTGGGGCTTCATCCGGTCCGAACTCCTCCGGGCCACCGGGGACGTCCCCGAACTCCCCCGGCTCTGCACCGTGAAGGTGGGCCGCCGGCTGGTCCCCGAGTCCCCCCGCCACTCCCTGGACGCCCTGAGCGAACACCTGGGGATCGGGAA
>REBX01000255.1 GCA_007692505.1 Gemmatimonadales bacterium
GGGCATCACACCCGAAGTTGCCATTGGTGTAGATCTCCAACGACGCCCAAAAAATAAAAAAACAAACCGGCTCCCCCTCGTTGATGATGGGCTGCTGGTCCGAGCGGATGGGCAGGAAGAAGTTGAAGGATAGCGCGAGCACCACGGCCAACACTCCCCGGGTGAGGAGGTTCGTGTCCAGAAGCACCCGGGGCTTCTCCACCAGGATGAGCACTCCCAGGGCCGGGGCCGGCAGAAGCGCCATGAGATGGTTCGTCGATCCCAGGACCATGAGGTACACGGCCGCGACCAGGAGCCAGCCGCTCCCGGGCTGATCCTTGCGGTCGGCCCACCGGATGGCCAGCCAGGACACGGCGGCGATGCCCAGCACACTCAGGGTGTAGACCTTCTCGTTCACGTTGGACTGGTTCCAGACCGTGTAGGCCGTGGCTCCCATCAGCGCACCCAGCCACGCTCCCACCAGGGGCATGCGGCGGACCCAGATCTCCTGGACCCTGTCGCCGATCCAGCCGTGGAGGATCCGGTAGGCGACCAGAAAGAAGAACCCTGTGGCAAGCGCCGAGGTGACGGCGGCCAGGAGGTTGATCCGGACGGCCACGTCCAGCCCCGTGGGCGCGAGGAGCAGACTCCACACCCGGCCCACCACCACGAACAGGGGATTCCCCGGAGGATGGGGGATTCCCAGGATGTGGGCGGTGGCGATGTACTCACTGGTGTCCCAGAACCAGGTGGTCGGCGCCAGCGTGAGCACGTAGAGGAAGAACGCGCCGAAAGCGGCGCCCGCCGCATGGGCGTATGGGGGTCGAAACTCCGTCATCTAGATCTGCTGGGTCAGGGAGGAGTCAATATGGGGTGGGACTCGCCTCACGCCCCGGGGGAAGAACGGCCCCGGGAACCCGGAGACGGTATAGATACGATGCTCGGGTGTCGAGAGGAAGGGGGTGAGGTGTCCTGGTCAGCGCTGGCGATGGCCGCAGCCGCGGCCGCCCCCTTTACCTGTGGTGGTGAGTCGGAGATCCGGCGAGGGACATGGGGCCCCCCGCGCCGGGGCGGTGGGACGTCACGGTGGATTGCCGCGGCACCGTGATGTAGGATCAGTGGATGAGTTCTCCCGTGCTGGATACCGTCCGCTTCGCCCGTGGGTGGCTTCGCCCCCCCTCCGACCTCCGGTCCCGCTCCATCATGGTGCCGGTGGACGGTGACGACGACGCCGTGCCGGCCACCCTGATGGAGCGCGCGGCACCGGAACCATCCAACCCGGGCGAACCGCCCATGGGATGGGTGGTCCTGCACGGGATCACGCGACCCGGCCGCTACCACCCGGGCCTCCTTCGCTTCGCCCGCTCCCTCGCCTCGACGGGTGCTCGAGTCCTGATTCCCGAGATCCCCGAGTGGACCCGGATGGATCTGGCTCCTCAGCGAGCCCAGGCGATCATCCGCAGTGCGGTCGACCACCTCGCCTCGGCCCCGGAGACCGCTCCCGGAGGCGTGGGTCTCGTGGGCTTCTCCTTCGGGGCTCCGCAGGCGTTGTATACTGCTGCCGATCCCGGGTTCACCACGCGGATCCGGGGAGTGGTGGGGTGGGGGGGCTACTCGGACCTGTCCCGGACGGTGCGCTTCCAGCTGACGGGCGAGTTCGAGTGGGAGGGCCGGAGCTACCACCTGGAGCCGGACCCGTATGGCCGCTGGATCGTCGGGGCCAACATCCTCCCTCTGGTTTCGGGATTCGACGAGACCACGCCCGTGGCCGATGCGCTCCGGGCCCTCGCCACGGAGGCCGGGGACCGCCAGATCCCAGCCTCGGATTCCTCGTTCGACAGCGTGATCACCCAGCTGCGGGTAGGCCTTCCCCGACGCTTCCGCCCCCTCTTCGACCTCTTCGCTCCCCCCTCCGGCCGACGTCCTCCGAACGATGAAGCGAACCGGCTGGTGGAGCTCATGGCCCCTGCGGCTCGCCGGGAGCTTCCTCTGGTCGACCCCCTGCGGATGATCGAGGCGATACGGGTTCCGGTGCGGCTCCTCCACTCCCGGTCAGATCAGCTCATCCCCTTCACCGAGACCCTGGCCATGGGCGACGCCCTCTCCCGCCGCGCGCCCGACATGGAGGTGAACGTCACCGGGCTCTTCGGCCACTCGGGCAAGGGTGGGACCGGCGGGGTGCTGCACCGAGCGCGCGACACTCTGGGTTTCCTCGGGGCGCTCACCTCGGTCTTCGAGATCGGTCGAGCCTGACGGCAAGTTCATCGTCCCAACGCATGCAGCCCCGCAGAAGTTCGAGGAGGACCAGGGAGCCAGGGTCGATCTCGTGACCTTCGCCGTGGCCCCCGTCCTCCTCCGCCACCTGATCCTCCACGACCCGAAGCGCCTCGGCCAGCCGCGCCCTGGCTCCGGCCTCGGCCAGAAGCTCGATGTCGGCCCTCAGCCCGGGCATCAGGGCGTCCCGGCGTACTCGATCTCCGGCGAGCCAGTGGGCCACCCGGGTCGTGAATCGGTCCCGGACTCCCGCCGGCAGCTCGACCGGGGGGGCATCGACCCCCGACCCCCGGCTCCTGGAGCTTCCCTTCGGAGGAATCGTCCGCTCCGACGTTGCGCCTCCCTCCAGCTCCTCGAACCTCCGCCTCAGCGAGAGCGCCAGCCCCGAGGTGGTTCGGGGCTCCCGCCCTACCATTCGGTCCGTGAAAGGCGGCGGTCGTCGAAGCTCTCCCGCCCGTCGGAGGTGAAGGCACGTACCCCCACGGCCCGGGCCTCCTCGGCCCACTCGGGATCCATCTGGAAGCGGGGCTCGGTCACCTCGGCCAGCTCGTGCCAGTGGCCCTCCGGGTCCTGGACCCGGACCCGGTAGCCTGAGACCTGAGGCTCTGGGGCAGGGGCCCAGGTGAAGACGGGCTCGTCCGAACCGGCTTCCTCCGTCATCCGGAGCCCCTCGATCCTGGAAAGGCCATCGGCCAGGTGCATGATCGTGGCCAAGGTGGTCCGACTCACCTCGGCCACCAAGCGCTGATCGATGGTCCAGAGATCGTCGGTGACCTGGTGGTAGTTGGGGTTGTGGAGCACCGGGTAGGAACCGATCCCCCCCACGATGTCGCCGTAGGCGTCGAAGAAGACGGCGGCGTCGGTCCCCCGGTAGTAGCGGGCATCGTAGGTGATGAGATCGCTGAAGAGGTGGGCCGCGGCGTGCTGGAGGTCCCGGATCCCGTCGTTGGAGTAGGGGTGTTTGCCTCGATCAGGGTGATGCTGCGATCTATACTCCGAGTCATCGGGGAGCCGAATTTTGGGGTTGACGCGCAGCTGCGGAGCGATTCAGCTGGTTTGATGATCCGCCGTGGCTTCCTTTCCCCGTCAGAACGCCGTGAACTTGAGGCCTGCGTCCGCAGCCAACGCGAGGACCATGGCATTGCGCGGCGGGCGAATGCGATCCTTCTGCTGGATG
>REBX01000023.1 GCA_007692505.1 Gemmatimonadales bacterium
GCTGGAGGCACTGCGGGAGAAGGTGGCGGCCTGGGAGGCAGAGGCGGAGAAGACCCCGGTCCGGGACGCCCTCTTCACCTCGGTCTCGGGCCGGGAAGTAGAGCCCCTCTACACCGCCCTGGACCGGGCCGATGCCCCCTCCGAAGCAGACGGGCTGGGTGTGCCCGGCCAGTACCCCTTCACCCGGGGGCCCTACAGCACCATGTACCGGACCCGGCTCTGGACCATGCGCCAGTTCGCCGGCTTCGCCACCGCCGAAGAGACGAACGAGCGCTACCACTACCTCCTCAGGAACGGGCAGACCGGGCTCTCGGTGGCCTTCGACTTCCCCACCCTCATGGGGTATGACTCGGACCATCCACGCTCGCTTGGCGAGGTGGGGGTCTGCGGAGTGGCCATCTCCTCCCTGGCCGACATGGAGACCCTCTTCGACGGGATCCCTCTGGACAAGGTCTCCGTTTCCATGACAATCAACGGCCCGGCCATCATCCTCTTCTGCTTCTACGTGGCAGCCGCCGAGAAGCAGGGGGTGAGCGCGGACCAGCTCCGGGGCACCGTCCAGAACGACATCCTGAAGGAGTACCAGGCCCAGCACGCCTGGGTGTTCCCCCCCGAGCCCGCCCTCCGGGCCATCGTGGACATGTTCCAGTGGTGCTCGGAGCATGCGCCCCGCTACAACCCCATCTCCATCTCGGGCTACCACATCCGGGAGGCCGGGTCCACCGCCACCCAGGAGCTGGCCTTCACCCTCAGGAACGGCTTCGAGTACGTGGAGCGGGGGATCGCCCGGGGTCTCGACGTGGACGACTTCGCGCCCCGTCTGTCCTTCTTCTTCGACATCCACAACGACTTCTTCGAGGAGATTGCCAAGCTCCGGGCTGCCCGCCGGATCTGGGCCCGCCGGATGAAGGAGGTCTACGGGGCCAAGAACCCCGCATCGTGGCGTCTCCGGACCCACTGCCAGACCGCCGGCGTGACCCTCACGGCCCAGCAGCCCGAGAGCAACATCGTGCGGGTGGCCTACCAGGCCATGGCCGCCGCCCTGGGGGGAACCCAGTCCCTCCACACAAACTCCATGGACGAGACGCTGGCCCTCCCCACGGAGAAGTCCGTCCGCATCGCCCTGAGGACCCAGCAGGTCCTGGCCCACGAGACGGGGGTCCCCAACACCATCGACCCCCTGGCCGGCTCTCATTACGTGGAGTCCCTCACCGACGAGCTGGAAGCCGAGGCCGAGGCCATCTTCCAGGAGATCGACGAGCTCGGCGGGGTCGTCCCCGGCATCGAGGCCGGCTGGTTCCAGCGGGAGATCGCCAACGCCGCCATGCGGCAGCAGCAGGAAGTGGAGCGGGGCGACCGGGTCGTGGTGGGGGTGAACGCCTTCACGGACGGGAACGAGGACGTGACGGTGGACACCCTGCGCATCGACCCCTCGGTTGAGGAGCGCCAGCGGGTCCGCATGGCCCGCCTCCGGGAGGAGCGGGACGACGCCGAGGTGGAGCGAACCCTGGCGGCCCTCACGGAGGCGGCGGCCTCCGGGGACAACCTGGTCCCCAGGATCCTGGACTGCGCCCGGGCCTACTGCACCCTTTTCGAGATCCGCCACGCCATGGAAGAGGTCTTCGGCGCCTACAGGGAGCCGGTGTTTTTCTGACGGAGGTCGGCCCCTGCGCCCCGAGAGGGAGGCGGACGGTCGGATCCGGACTGCATGCACACAGCACAATCCACGGAGCCATCCAAATGAGCGAAGGGGACCGGAAGATCCGCGTCCTGGTTGCGAAGCCCGGTCTGGACGGACACGACCGGGGCGCCAAGGTCATCGCCAGCGCGTTTCGCGACGCCGGGTTCGAGGTCGTGTACACGGGCCTTCACCAGACCCCGGAGATGATCGTTAGCGCCGCCGTCCAGGAGGACGTGGACGTGGTGGCCATGTCCGTCCTGTCCGGCGCCCACATGACCCTCTTTCCCAGGGTGAAGGACCTCCTGGACGAGGCCGGGGCGGACCACATCCTTCTCACCGGGGGCGGCATCATCCCCGAGGAGGACACGGAGGCCCTCCGGGACCGGGGTGTGGGCAAGCTCTTCGGGCCAGGCACGCCCACCTCGGCGGCCATCGAGTACATCCGGGAGTGGTTCGCGGAGCAACACGCCACAGGGGAGTCATGACCATGGCGGAGACGCCCCGCACCTCGTCCTCCGCCCCCCCCGACACCCCACCCTCCGGCGCGACCGGATCGCCTGACGGGGACCCGGCCGGCCGCCTCCGGACCCTGTCCGACGAGCTGGTGGAGCTCCGGAGCACCCTTGAGAAGGGGGGCGGGGAGCGACGCATCCAGCGCCAGCACGACCAGGGCAAGCTCACGGCCCGCGAGCGCGGGGCCACCCTCCTGGACGACGACTCGTCCTTCGCCGAGGTGGGCCTCCTGGTGGCCCACGACCTCTACGACGGGAAGGCCCCGGGGGCCGGCGTGGTCACCGGTGTGGGCCGCGTGCATGGCCGGGAAGTGGTGGTGGTAGCCAACGACGCCACGGTGAAGGCCGGCTCCTGGTGGCCCGAGACCATCACGAAGATCCTCCGGGCGCAGGAGATCGCCATGCGCTGCCGGATCCCCATCCTCTACCTGGTGGACTCGGCAGGGGTGAACCTCCCCTACCAGGGCGGCGTCTTCCCCGGTCAGTACGGGGCGGCCCGGATCTTCTACTACAACTCCATCATGCGGCGTTACCTCCGGGTGCCGCAGTTCTCCGCCGTCATGGGCCCCTGCATTGCAGGCGGCGCCTACCTCCCGGCCCTCTCCGACTCAATCATCATGGTGGAGGGCACGAGCTTCATGGGGCTGGGCGGCCCCAACCTGGTGAAGGGAGCCACTGGCCAGGTGGTGGAATCGGAAGAGCTGGGCGGGGCCAGGGTCCACACCGAGGTCTCCGGGGTGGCCCACTACCGGGTCCCCGACGACGAGGCCTGCCTGGCCAAGCTCCGGGAGCTGGTGCGCGAGCTCCCGGTTCCGGACACCGCACTGGCTGTCCCCGCCGAGGGCCCCCCCCCGGCCCGGGACCCGGAGGATCTCTTCGACCTCCTACCCGATGACCACCGCCAGCCCTACGACATGCGGGAGGTGCTGGGGTGCATCCTGGACCAGGGCGCGCTGGACGAGTTCCAGGCGGACCGGGCCCGGGAGATGATCTGCGGCACCGGTCACATCGATGGGGTCCCGGTGGGGATCATCACGAACGCCCGGGGCCTGGTGCAGGACCCCCGGGGTGGCCGCCCCACCTTCGGCGGCATCGTCTACACGGAGAGCGCCGAGAAGGTGGCCTTCTTCATCGACACGATGAACCGCCAGCGGCGCCCCCTCCTCTTCGTGCAGG
>REBX01000022.1 GCA_007692505.1 Gemmatimonadales bacterium
CTGCGGCTCCGGGTGGCGGCTTCGGGCCCTGCCGGCCCGGCGGCTTCAGGCGGCGGCTTCGGGTCCTGCCGGCCCGGCGGCTCCGGGCGGCGGCTTCGGGTCCTGCCGGCCCGGTGGCTTCGGGCGGCGACTTCGGGCCCCGCTGCCCGGGCGGCCCGTGCGCCCCGACCCGGGCCCCGCCTCCCGCATGTCCCCCTCTCCCCATAGCTTTCGGGGTCCGGACAGCCGGAGGGCCCGGTCCCGGACGTCGCCTGGAGGCCCTCAACCCACCTCGATCCCCCCGCCATGCGCCTGTTCAGGAAGAAGTCCGAGACGAAGAAGTCCATCTGGAAGAAGGTGGTGGACCTGGCCCTCACCGATGTCCGGGTGCTGGGGCAGGGGATGGACCACGAGTCCCTGGAGGAGCTGGAGGAGCGGCTCCTGGCGGCGGACTTCGGGGTGCCGGCCACCCTGCGCCTGGTGGACCACGTGGAGGACCGGATGCGCCGGGGGAAGGTGCGGCAGGGCCCCGAGCTGGCGGCGACCCTCCGGGACGAGGTGGAGCGGATCCTCACCGGGGGCGATGCCACCGTGGGCCTGGCCGAGAACGAGGGGGAGGGCCCCACCGTCTACCTGGTGGTGGGGGTGAACGGGGTGGGGAAGACCACCTCCATCGCCAAGCTGGCCTGGCATCTGGTGCAGCAGGGGCAGTCCGTCCTGGTGGCGGCCGGCGACACGTATCGGGCCGGGGCCGTGCGGCAGCTGGAGGAGTGGGCCGGACGGGTGGGCGCCGACTTCATCCGGGGGCAGGAGGGCGGCGACCCGGCGGCGGTAGCCTTCGACGCCGTGAAGGCCGGGATCAGCCGGGGGGTGGACGTGGTCATCGTGGACACGGCGGGCCGCCTCCACACGAACCGGGGCCTCATGGTGGAGCTGGAGAAGGTGAACCGGGTCATCGGGCGGCAGCTGGAGGGTGCGCCCCACGAGACCCTCATCGTCCTGGACGCCACCGTGGGGCAGAACGCCGTGCGGCAGGTGAAGGCGTTCCGGGAGGCGGTGGACCTCACGGGGATCATCCTGGCCAAGATGGACTCCTCCGCCCGGGGGGGCATCGTGGTGGCCCTCCGGGAGGAGTACGAGCTGCCCGTGAAGCTGGTGGGGCTCGGGGAGGCCATGGAGGACCTGGAGTCCTTCGACCCGGAGGCGTTCCTGGACGGAGTCTTCGGCGAGGCCGGCTGAGGGCCCGGGGGCCATGTCGTATTCCCGGCTGGACCGGCCCGTCCAGTTCCTGAAGGGGGTGGGGCCCCGGCGGGACGACGCCTTCCGGAAGCTGGGGCTGGGGACGGCCCGGGACGTCCTCTACCACCTCCCCCGGCGCTACGACGACGCCTCCACCCTCATGCCCATCGAGGGCCTGAAGGTGGGCGAGGACGCCACGGTGGCTGGGACGGTGCGGAGCAAGGGTGTGCTGCCCACCCGGAAGGGGCTCCGGATCTTTCAGGCCGTTCTCCGGGACGACTCGGGGATGATCACCTGCAGCTGGCCGGGGCAGCCCTGGTTGGAGCGGAAGATCCGGGAGGGCGACGAGCTCCTGGTGACGGGGCCCGTGAAGTTCTTCCACGGCCGGCAGCTCCACCCCCGGGAGTTCACCGTCCTGAGCCGGGAGGGACGGGGGCAGAAGGGCCGGAGCGGCTCGGGGCCCCGGGACGCGCCGGGGACGGTGTTCGTGTCGTATCCCTCCTCCGACGAGATCCCCCAGTGGGTGCTGCGGCGGGTCTTCGAGGAGAACCTGGACTGGCTCCTGGAGGCGGCAGACGAGGACGAGTACCTCCCCGAGGAGGTGCGGACCGGGCTGGGGCTGCCCGGCCTGGGCGAGGCCCTCCGCCGGCTCCACCGGCCCCGGGAGCCCTCCGAGCCCGAGTCGGGGCGGCGGCGGCTGGCCTTCGACGAGCTCTTCTTCCTGCAGCTCGTGCAGGCGCTGGCCCGGCTCCGGCAGGCCCGGGAGGAGCCCGGGATGGCCTTCTCCCGGACGAACCGCCTGATCCGGCCCCTCCACGAGGCCCTCCCCTTCCAGCTCACCGACGCCCAGGCCCGGGTCCTCCGGGAGATCTTCCAGGACATGACGTCGGCCCGGCGGATGAACCGGCTCCTCCAGGGCGACGTGGGGGCGGGGAAGACACTGGTGGCTCTCTTCGCCATGCTCCTGGCGGTGGAGGACGGGGCCCAGGCCGCCCTCATGGCCCCCACCGAGCTCCTGGCGGAGCAGCATGCCCTGTCCATCCGGGCGCTCCTGGAGGCGCTGCCCCAGGAGGAGCGGCCCCCGGTGGCCCTCCTCACCGGGAGCGTGAAGGGGCGGGCCCGGGAAGAGACGCTGGAGGGGCTCCGGGAGGGGCAGATCCCCCTGGCAGTGGGGACCCACGCCCTCATCCAGGACGGGGTGGCGTTCCGGCGGCTGGGGCTGGGGGTGGTGGACGAGCAGCACCGCTTCGGGGTGCGGCAGCGGATGGCGCTGGGGGAGGCGGGGCCGGACGGGGCCCGGCCCGACGTCCTGGTCATGTCGGCGACCCCCATCCCCCGGTCCCTGGCCCTCACCCTGTACGGCGACCTGGACCTCTCGGTCCTGGACGAGCTCCCGCCGGGGCGGACCCCGGTGACGACCCTCCTGCGGCGCCCGGGGGCCCGGGACGAGATATGGGCCGGGGTGGCCCGAGAGCTGGACCGGGGCCGGCAGGCCTACGTGGTCTACCCGCAGGTGGAGGCCTCCGAGAACACGGAGCTCCTGGACGCGGTGCAGGAGCACGAGCGGCTCGCCGGGGAGGTCTTCCCGGACCGCCGGGTGGGGCTCCTCCATGGCCGGGTGCCCGCCGACGAGAAGGAGGCGGTGATGCGGGCCTTCCGGGACGGCGAGGTGGACATCCTGGTGGCCACCACCGTCATCGAGGTGGGGATCGATGTGCCCAACGCCACCGTCATGGTCATCGAGCACGCGGAGCGCTTCGGGCTGAGCCAGCTCCACCAGCTCCGGGGCCGGGTGGGGCGGGGCGGCGGGGAGGCCTGGTGCATCCTGGTCTCGGCCGGGGGCGATGCGGCGGAGGAGCGCCTCCGGGCCTTCGTCTCCACCACGGACGGCTTCCGGATAGCCCGGGTGGACCTGCAGATCCGGGGGCAGGGGGACCTCTTCGGGGCCCAGCAGCACGGCCGGGACCCCCTGCTGCGCTTCGCCGACCTCCTCGTGGACGAGGCTCTCCTGGAGGAGGCCCGCACCCTGGCCCGACAGATCGTGGAGTCGGACCCGGAGCTGGCCCTCCCCGAGCACCAGGCGGTGCGGGACCGGCTGGAGAGCCACTACGCCGAGCGATTTCGGCTCTGGAAGACGGGGT
>REBX01000021.1 GCA_007692505.1 Gemmatimonadales bacterium
GGGCGAACCCCTCCAGGACCAGGCTGCCCCCGCTGCGGTGCACCACCAGGTCGGCGGTCCCGGCCCGGACCCGGGCCTCCGGGGGCGCCGGGAGGTCGGGAGACCAGGCGGGCGCCATGCTCCGCCAGGCGACCTGCCCCCCCATGCCGAGGGCCGCGACGGTGGTGGGGGTCCGGGCCAGGTCCGACTCGGAGGAGGGGATCGGCCCGCGAAGGGAGCGGACGGCCCGCACGGAGGCCAGGCCTCCGGGGGTCACCTCCGTCCTCCGGTCCATCCCGCCCCCGTCGAAGATCCCGCCCTCTGCCCGCCATCCGCTGCCGGCAACCCGGGCCGTGATCCCCACGTCCCGGCCCCCCGGTGTGCCCAACCGCTCTGCCGCGCCGGACCGCTCCGGGAGGTGATGGCGGGCCGAGCTCACGTCCCGCTGCCAGTTGAAGGGGACCTGCATCTGTCCGGCCCGCAGGCGAAGGCCCTCCCGGGGGACCAGGTCCACCCACGCATCCAGGAGGCGGGCCGACGGCCCGGAGAACTCCGGCGTGATCCGGACGGCATGCACGGGGCCGGGGAGCCGGGCGTCCAGCATGACCCGGGCCCGGCGGAATCGGAACCCGGTGCGGGAGGCCTCGGCGGAACCCGGACGGTCCATGGCCATTCGGGGCTGGACCATGCCGGAGATCGCCACTGACGGGAGCGTGTCCGCTACCGGGGGGGCAGGCGGGTCAGCCAGGGTGAGGACGGGGATGGCCAGGAGGAGCCAGCCGAGCAAGAGCGGCCTCGCAGACGGTTCGGGGACAGCCGGGACGGCCCGGGAAGCCCCCAAATTCGCCCTCCTGTCACGACACCGTCAACGTCCGGTCACGAAACGACGACGGAGCGCAGTGGCACTCCGCCCGGAACGGCGCCGTCGCGGGACCCGTGGAAGCCCGCCCGGCAACTGGGTCAGGCTCGACGGCCCCCCGTCAGGAGCCCCACGACGACCACCACCACCATGGCCCCGATGATGGACCACACGATGGGGAAGGCCTGCCCTCCCACCTGGATGGGCAGGAGTTCGGGGAGGCCCAGTGCACCGGCCATCCAGGTGCCCACCAGGGCACCGATGAAGCCCAGGGCGATGGAGACGAGGCAGCCGCCCCGGCTGAAACCGGCGATGGCCTGGCCGATGGCGCCGCAGACCCCTGCCACCAGCAGGAGGACGAGGAGTTCGACGAGCGTCATGCGTCACATCCTTCGGTAAGAGGGCCCACTGCCACCTTCCCGGGGGGTCCACCGGGGACCGACCACGTCGGTGGCCTTGCAGTCCACGCAGTTGGGCGCATTCACCACCAGGCGGTCGCCGTCCCTCTCGTATACACCGGCGGGGCACATGTTTGCCAGGAACTCCGCCATCTCCGCCGACACGTCCTCCCCCACCACCAGGTGGGAGGGGATGTCGTCCCGGGTCTTGTTCCCGGACTTGAACACCGCATCCACCTTGGAGAAGGTGAGCTCGCCGTCGGGCACGAAGGCCGGCTTGGGAGCCTCGATGACCCGGGGCTCGGCGGCATCCTCCTCCGACTCGATCCGCCCCCCGGGGAAGCGGCCACCGGTGAGGGTCATGAGCCCGGCCCGCATCCCGCCCCCCACGAAGCCCTTCTTGAAGGCGAGGCGCATGTTCCGGGTCTTCTTCATGTCGGACACGATATACGACTCGTCCACTGCCCGGGTGTAGGCCGAAAGCGCCTCCGACGACGTATCTCCCTTCTTCAGGGCATCGAAGATGGCCCGGGCGGCGTAGATCCCGGACTGGGCGGCGTAGTGGATCCCCTTGAGGGACGGGACGTCCACGTAGCCGGCCGAGTCGCCCACCACCACGCACCCATCGCCGTGGCGCCGGTCCGCCAGGGCGTGGTAGCCGCCCTCGGGGATCGTCTTCGCGCCCCACTCCACCATCTCGCCTCCCTCCAGGACCTCCCGGAAGAGGGGGTGGAGCTTCATGCGCTGCAGGAGCTCGTGGACGTCCAGGGTCCCGTCGGGGTAGTCCAGCCCCACCACCAGCCCCAGGGAGACCAGGTTGTCCTCCATGGGATACATCCACGACCCCCCGAAGGCACTCCCGGGGAGGGGCCAGCCCAGGGTGTGGATGATCCGGTCCAGGGGCTGCTTCGTCTCCCAGAGCTCCTTGACCCCCAGCGCGTAGATCTGGGGGTTCTGCGAGGTGGCGCCCTGCCACTTCATCCAGCCCTGGGTGAGGGGCCCCCGGGTGCCCTCACCGAGAACCGTGACCTGCGCGGTGAGGTCCATGGCCGGGGTGTAGCCCGAGCCGGGGTTCCCCTCCCGGTCCAGCCCCGCCGGGGTGGTCCGGACCCCCTTTACCCGCTCGCCCTCCACCAGGAGGGAGTCAACCGGGAACCCGGGGAAGACATTCACCCCGGCCTCCTCCGCCTTCTCGCCCAGCCAGCGCACCACCTCCGAGAGGGAGGCCACCCAGTTCCCGTGGTTCTTCATGGTGGGGGGGGTGGGCAGGCGGGTCGCGCCCTTCTCGCGGAGGAAGTAGACGGCCTCCTTCGACACCGGGCGCCGGAAGGGGAAGTCCTCCGGCGACAGGTCGGGGAAGAGCTCCCGGAAGGGCCGGGGGTTCAGCACGGCGCCCGAGAGGGAGTGCTCCCCCAGCTCGGCGGACTTCTCCAGGACCCCGATCTCCAGCTCGCCCAGCTCCCCGCCCTTCTCGGCGTCCTCCCGGACGAGGCGGGCCAGCTCGATGGCCCCGCAGAGGCTGGCCGGACCCCCTCCCACGAAGAGGACGTCCATGGGGACCGCCTCGTCATCGGGAGCCTCGTGGAGGATGACCCTGTCCTGGGGGAGGGGGGGCTGCTCGTCCAGGGGGGTCACGCGGCCGGACAGTGTGGTGTCGTCGGACATGGCGGGAGGGGCCGGAGGGTAGGGGGCTGGAAGCTCGCAGGAAATCGCGGGGTGGTCATGCGGAACCCCGCTCCGGGGCCACGGTACCGAGGACACGCCCTGGGGCGCATCCCGCACCGCACGACCCGGCGGGAGCACAATAAACAGTAGCCCAAGGGGTGGTTTCCGTCACCCCTTGCCCCCCCTCGGCACCCACGGCCCTGCCCCACCCTCCCGCCTCCCTTCCGGACCCCGCAATGACCGAGCCCGCACGCTCCACCGATCCCCGTCCCCGCACCCTGGGGGAGCTTCGCGCCTCCGGCTGGACCTCCCGCTCCGTGAAGGACGAGATGCGGGCGAACCTCCGGGCCCGCCTCCGGGACGGAGACCCCCTCTTCCCGGGCATCCTGGGGTACCGAAACACGGTGATCCCCCGGATCACCAACGCGGTACTGGCCCGCCAGGACTTCATCC
>REBX01000179.1 GCA_007692505.1 Gemmatimonadales bacterium
CCCGTGTAGATCTCGTCCAGGACCAGGAGCGCTCCGTGCTCCCGGCCCAGCGCGGCGAGCTCCGCCAGGAATCCCGCCGGGGGCACCCGCACGCCGCCGCGTCCCTGGATGGGTTCCAGGAGGATGGCCCCCACGGGCTCCCCCTGCCTTCGGGCCCGGTCGAGCTCCAGCGACACCGCCTCCAGGCTGGCTTGGCCGGACTCGGGGGTATCGGCAGGAAAGGGGGCGAAGCGGACCCCGCCGTACATCCTGGAGCGGAAGGGATGGCGGAAGTCCTCCCGGGCCGTGGTGGCCAGGGCCCCCAGGGTGAGGCCGTGGTAGCCACCCTGAAACGCCAGGATGCCCGGGCGGTCCGTGGCCAGGAGGGCCGTCTTGAGGGCGATCTCCACCGCCTCCGAGCCCGAACTCGCCAGAACGGTCCGTCCCTCGGGCCAGGGCAGGAGGGCATCGAGGCGCTCCAGGAGCTCCACCTTCCGGGCCGGCGGGTGGACGTCACCCATTCCGTGGGTGAGGACCGGGGCCTGCTCCTGCACGGCATTGACCACCTCGGGGTGGTTGTGCCCGGCCACGGCCACGCCGAAGGCCCCGGTAAGGTCCACGTATTCGTTCCCGTCGGCGTCCCTCACGTTGGCCCCACGGGCCTCGGCCCAGAACACCGGGAAGTCGGGGCCCAGGTACGTGACGTTTCGGGACTCCACCTCGGAAAGTCGGGCGGCGAGCCCCGAGGAGACGGGGCCCGGCGGGGGGGTCCGAATCCAGGGTCCTCTCCGGCCGAAGGGGATCTCTTGGTCGTTCATTCCACCCGACTCCTATCGAAATTCGTGACTTCGCCGCGTTGCGCGGCGAGGCTCCGGGGCAGCAGGGAAGGGGCGAAGGCGGCGCGGAGCCATCCTTTCGCCCCAGCTGGCGCTCCGTGGCACGCTGGTTGCAATATTCTTTCAGTCCAGCCGCCCCGGGACCCTCCTCCCCGGCCGGGCCTCTCCCCGACCCGGAGCCCTCAACATGTCCTCGACCCCCACGGCGGAGCCAGCCCGCAGGCGATCGCCCATGGACGTCAACGCCGCCCTTCCCGCGGTCGTGGGCGATTCGGCCCCTCTTCGGGACACACTGTCCCGGGGGCGGGCCGCGGTTCGGCGGCGTCCCCGCCTCCTGATCCTCGCCGGGGAATCCGGGACGGGGAAGACCCTCCTGGCCCGGGCCCTCCACCATGCGAGTCCGGTTCGGTCGGGTCCCCTCCTGGTCCTTCCCTGCGCCGCCCTTCCGGGAGACCAGGCGGTTACCGAGCTCCTGGGGGACGGGGAGAGCGGCCGACCCGGGCTCCTGGAGCTGGCCCGGGGCGGGACCCTCCTCCTGGAGGACGCGCACCTCATGTCCCCCGAACTGGTCCGGGCCCTCCTGCAGGCGTGGGCCGAGGCCGACCTGGCCTCCGGGCGTCCGGACCTCCGCCGGGCACCGGGCCGGTTCCCCGTGGTCATGGCCACCGCTTCGGTCACCGCTGCCCTGCCGGCCTCCCCGGGCCAGGCCGGCCCGTCGGGCGACACGCCCCCCACCCCGGAGGCAGTGGGGGCGCTGCCGCTCCAGCGGCTCCGGATGCAGACGGGCGCAGGAGCCCTCCTCCTGCCCCCTCTGAGGGACCGGAAGGGCGATATCGGGCGTCTGGCCCGGCACTTCCTGGAGGAGTGGGCCCGGGAGCGGCGGGGTTCGGTGCCCCGGATGGAGTCTCCGGCCCGGATCGCGCTGGAGGCCCACAGCTGGCCGGGCAACGTGCGGGAGCTCCGGGCGGTGGTAAGGCAGGCGGCGGAGGTGGCGCCCGGCGACCTCATTCGGGAGGAGCACGTGAAGGTGCGCACTCGGCGAACCGAGGGGATCCGTTCGGAGGGACCAGCGGCGCCGGAGATGATCCTCATCCCGGCCCGGGGCAAGACGTGGGCGGAGATCGAGGCGGAGGCGGTGCAGGCGACCCTGCGGATCACGGAGGGGAATCGGAGCCAGGCGGCGCGGATCCTGGGGGTCTCCAGACCCACCCTGACCCGAAAGATCCGGAAGTACGGGCTGGACGTTCCCGGGGAGGACTGACCCGGGGCGCGGGCCTGGACGCGGTCAGCACACTGGGTGGACGCGGGGCATGGTGCGCACGGGGTCGGGGTGCGGAGCTGGGGATGGCGCAGAGGGGCGCAGAGGGCGATGGTGCGCACGGGGGATGGTCGGGCCGGAGCCCTCTTCCTACCTTCTTCGAATCTGCCAGTTCGCACGATCCTGCGCCCCCAGACGACCGGAGTCTACTCCTTGAGCGAATTTCCCGACGCCGCCTCCCGCCCGGATTCCGCCTCGACCCCCGGGGGCACCGGTCCCGAGAACGCCGCCGACCGCTCCACCGACACCGGTTCCAAGGACCGGCGGGGCACCCGGAGCATCGGGGGGCGGCGGCTGGCGCCGGAGAGCCTCATGATGACCTGGGGCTATCGGCCCGAGCTCTCCGAGGGTGCGCTCAAGTCTCCCATCTTCCAGACCTCCACCTTCGTCTTCAACTCTGCCGAGGAGGGGAAGGCCTTCTTCGAGGTGGCGTACGGGCTGAGGGAGAAGGCGGCAGACGAGACGCTGGGGCTCATCTACTCGCGGCTGAACAACCCCGACCTGGAGATCCTGGAGGACCGCCTGGCGGTGTGGGACGATGCGGAGGACGCTGCGGTCTTCGAGAGCGGGATGGGGGCGATTGCGACAACGGCCTTCACCTTCCTGCGGCCGGGAATGTCGCTGGTGTTCTCGGAGCCCGTGTACGGCGGGACCCAGTACCTCTTCACGAACATCCTGCCGGAGTTCGGCATTCGCACCCACTCGTTCCGGGCGTCGGACGGGAAGGCGGGGATGGAGGTCGCGGTGGAGGCTGCAGCTGCGGAGGGTCCCATCGGGCTCATCCACCTGGAGACGCCGGCGAACCCCACCAACCACCTGGTGGACATCCGCCATGCCGCCGAGCTGGCCCGACGCCACTCCACCGAGGAGCACCGGGTGCGGGTGGCGGTGGACAACACCTTCCTGGGGCCGGTCTTTCAGAACCCGCTGGGGCTGGGGGCCGACCTGGTCATCTACTCCCTCACCAAGTACGTGGGGGGGCACTCGGACGTCATTGCCGGGGCGTGCCTGGGGTCGGCGGAGCTCATCGGGCAGGTGAAGGGTTCGCGCACCTTCTTCGGGAGCATGGCGGGCCCCTGGACGGGCTGGCTCCTCATGCGGAGCCTGGAGACGCTGAAGCTGAGGATGACCCGGCAGTCGGAGTCGGCCACGGAGATTGCGGACTGGCTCCTGGAGCATCCGAAGGTGACCCGCGTCTACTATCCGGGCCACCTGGAGGAGGGCGATCCCGACTGGGAGGTGTATCGGGCCCAGTGCACGGCGCCGGGGGGGATGGTGTCCTTCGATGTGGATGGGGGCGAGGCCGAGGCGTTCCGGGTCCTGAACGCGCTCAAGCTGGTGAAGCTGGCGGTGAGCCTGGGCGGGACCGAGTCGCTGGCCCAGCACCCGGCCACCATGACCCACTCGGACATCCCGCCCGAGGAGCAGGTGGAGATGGGGATCCTCCCGTCCATGGTGCGGCTGTCGGTGGGGGTGGAGGACCCCGAGGACCTCAAGGCGGATCTGGCGCAGGCGCTGGAGCGGGTCTGACGGGGCGGGGCGTCGCTGGGGCGGGCATTCGCTGGGGCAGATGGACAGGCGGCGGCGCGGGCGCGGGGCAGGCCGAGGCGCCGGCCTTTCGTCAGCCGGCCGTGAGGATCCAGGCCCAGGCGGCCCCGTACGCCCCCAGGAGGAGGAGGCCCTCGAGCCGGCCCAGGGTCCGGCCGCTCCAGGCCAGGGGGAGGAGGAGGAGCGAGACGAGGAAGGCGGCCGGGAACTCCACCCGGAGGACTCGCTCCGGGATGTCCAGGGGGTGGATGAAGGCGGCGCCCCCCAGGACGAAGGTCAGGTTGAAGATGTTGGACCCCACGATGTTGCCCACGGCGAGGTCGGCCTCCCGGCGAAGGGCGGCCAGGATGGTGGTGGCCAGCTCGGGGAGGGAGGTGCCCACGGCCACCACGCCCAGCCCGATGACGAGCTCCGAGATCCCCAGGGCCGAGGCCACCTCGGTGGCGCCCCGGACGATGCCCTGGCCCCCGGCCACGAGCCCGACGACTCCCGCGGCCACCATGGCCAGGGGGACCAGGACGTCCCGGGCGCCGGAGATCCGGCGGGCGGCCGGGCCCTCGAGCTTCGGGGCGGCATCTCCCAGGAGGGTCCGGTCCTCCTTCCTCGCTGCAGGGACCAGGAACCCCAGGTAGAGGAGGAGGAGGAGGGCCAGGGCGCCCCCTTCCCACCGGCCCACGTTCAGGTCGAGGAAGAGGGGGAAGGCCAGGACGGTGATGGCCAGCATCCAGGGGATCTCCCTTCGGACCACCTGGCGGGCCACCACCAGGGGCGAGAGGAGGGCGGCAATGCCCAGGACGAGGCCCACGTTGGCCAGGTTCGAGCCCAGCACGTTCCCCACGGCGATGTCGGGGCTCCCCCGGAGGGCGGCCAGGGCGCTCACCACCAGCTCCGGGGCGGAGGTCCCGATGGAGACCACGGTGAGCCCGATGACCATGGGGCTGATGGCCAGGCGGAGGCCCAGGGTGATGGAGCCCCGGACCATGGCCTCGGCCCCGGCCCACAGGAGGACGACCCCCCCGGCCAGGAGGGCGGCGGCCAGGAGCGGGCTCACGAGCGGTGGTCCCGCCGGGTGCGCCAGGTCTCGAAGGCGTCGGGGGTCATGGCGTTCACCACGTGGCCGGCCTCCAGCCAGCCCCGGCGGGCCTGCTCCAGCCCCGACCCCATGTAGTCCAGCTGCGAGGTGCGGTGGGCATCGGTGGCCACACTCACCCGGAGGCCCAGCTCCCGGGCCCGGAAGAGGTGCCGGTCGTGGAGGTCCAGGCGCCGGGGGTTCGCGTTGAGCTCCACGGCCACGTCGTGCTCCAGGGCGGCCTCCAGGAGGGCCTCCACGTCTACCGGGTAGGGCTCCCGCCGGTTCAGGAGGCGGCCCGTGGGGTGGACCAGGATGTCCACCATGGGGTGCTCCAGCGCCCGGAGGATGCGCTTCGTCTGGGTGGCCTGGTCCAGCCCGAAGTGGGAGTGGACGGCCACCAGGACCAGGTCGAGCTCGGCCAGGACCTCGTCGGGGAAGTCCAGGGTGCCGTCCCCCAGGATGTCCACCTCCGAGCTCCGGAGGATGCGGATTTCCTCCACCTCGCTCCGGGCCTCCTCGATGGCCTCCCACTGCTCCTGGAGGCGCTCCGGGGTGAGGCCCCGGGCCACGGTGACGGCCCGGGAGTGGTCGGAGATGGACATGTAGGCGTAGCCCCGGTCCCGGCAGGCCCGGGCCATGTCTGCAATGGAGTCCTTCCCGTCGGACCAGGTGGTGTGCATGTGGAGGTCGCCCCGGATGTCCTCCAGGGTGACCAGGGAGGGAAGGGTGCCTTCGTCGGCCGCTCGGATCTCGCCCCGGTCCTCCCGGAGGACGGGCTCGATCCAGGGGAGGCCCACGGCCTGGAAGACCTCCTCCTCGGTGGCGCCGGCCACGGGGTCGCCGTCCTCCTCCTCCCGGAAGACCCCGTACTCCGACACCTTGAGCCCCTGCTGCCGGGCTCGTTTCCGGATCTCCACGTTGTGCTCCTTCGAGCCCGTGAAGTAGTGGAGGGCGGCGCCGTAGGAGGATTCGGGGAGGATGCGCAGGTCCACCTGGAGCCCGGCGCGGAGGCGGACCGTGCCCCGGGTCTCGCCGGACATCTCGACCCGGTCCACATCGGGGAAGGAGACGAAGTGCTCCATGATGGTGGGGGCCCGGTCCGGCGGCGCCAGCGCCAGGAGGTCGATGTCGCCCACGGTCTCGGCGCGGCGCCGGAAGCTGCCGGCCACCTCCAGCCGCTCGATCCCCTCCACCCCCTCCATGTGCTCCAGGAGGGGAGCCAGGAGCTCGGCGGCCCGGGTGCGGAGGAAGCGGCCCTGGTGCTTCCGGTGGTCCCGGATGGCCCGGGCCATCTTCTCCACGCTCTTCGGGCCGAAGCCCTCCAGGGCCGTCACCCGGTCGTCCTCGATGGCGACCTCCAGCTCGTCCACCGTGGTCACCTCGAGCTCCTTCCAGAGCTTCCGGGCCTTCTTTGGCCCCACCCCGTCCAGGCGGACGAGCTGGGCCAGGCTCCGGGGGACCTCGGCGGTCACCTCCTCCAGGAGCTCCAGCTCGCCGGTGTCCAGGAGTTCGCGGATGTGGCTGGCCATGTCCTTCCCCACGCCCTGGAGCTCCGTCAGGTCTTCGCCGTCCTCCACCATGGCGGACAGGGGACGGGTGAGGCCCCGGAGGGTGCGGACCGCGTTCCGGTAGGCCCGGATCCGGAAGGGGTTCGCCCCCCGGATCTCCAGGAGGTCGGCCAGCTCTGAGAGTCGGTCGGAGATCTCGGTGTTGTCCATGGCACCCAAGGTAATGACCCTCGCTTTGACGCGCCCCGGGGGGTGGGGGCGGGTGGCCGGAGAGGGGGCGGGTTGCCGGGGAGGGTCCGGGTCGCCGGGGCGAGGCTCCACCTTGCACGAGGGCTCCTCGCGCCCCAAGCTCTCCGGAACCCATCCCGATCCGCCCCGGAGCCCGAATGCTGTCGTTCCCCGTCCTGCTGTCGGCCCTCCTCCTCGCCAGCCCCCTCCAGACGGGCTCGCCAGAGGTGGACGATCCGCCCCTGTTCCAGGTGGAGGCCACCGAGGAGGGAACCCTCCACTTCCAGGTTCCCGAGGCGCTCCTGGGCCGCGACATGCTCATCATGAGCCGCTACGCCCGGGCCCAGGAGGGGCTGGCCATGGGGGGCGCGAACATGACGGGGAACCTGGTGGTGCGCTGGGAGCGGAGGGACGACAGGATCCTCCTCCGGGGCGTTTCGCACCAGAACACCGCGGACCCCGCCGACAACGTCCACCGGGCGGTGGAGAACTCCAACTTCCCGCCGGTGCTGGCCTCCCTCCCCATCGAGTCAACCTCGGGGGCCGGGACGGCGGATGCCCTCCACCGCATCGACGTTACGGACCTCTACCTGGGTGACCACCCGGTCTTCTCCCTCCCCCGAGGCCAGCGGAGCCAGTACGGGGTGTCGGGCCAGGCCCGGGACCGGAGCTGGCTCGAGTTCGCCCGGGCCTTCCCCATCAATGTGGAAGTGCGGGTGGTCCGGACGTACAACGCGGGCCAGGCGCCCTCCTCGGCCCGGGGGGGTGCGCTCTCCTTCGAGGTGAACCACTCCATGATCCTCCTGCCGGAGGAGCCCATGATGCCCCGACTCTTCGACGAGCGGGTGGGCTACATCTCGGTGGGCCGGACGGACTACTCCCGGGACTTCCAGGGGGTGCGCCCGGAGCGCTACCTGCGTCGCTACCGGCTGGAGCCCTCCGACCCCGAGGCCTTTGCCCGGGGCGAGCTGGTGGAGCCCGTCACCCCCTGGGTCTGGTACATCGACCCCGCCACTCCCGAGGAGTGGATCCCCTACTTCAAGGAGGGGATCCTGGAGTGGAACGAGGCCTTCGAGAAGGCGGGCTTCCGGAACGCGATCCAGGTGGAGGTGGCGCCCACCGAGGAGGAGGACCCCGAGTTCAGCCTCCTGGATGCCCGGCACTCGGTGATCCGCTACGTGGCCACCCCGGTCCGGTCCGCCAACGCCGGGGGCGACGTGGTGGACCCCCGATCCGGCGAGATCCTCCGGGCCCACATGAACATGTACCACGGGCTCATGGAGCGGATGCGCTGGCAGCTGGCGAGCCAGGTGGCCGCAGCCAACCCCAACCTCCAGACCCACCGGCTGTCGGAGGAGGACATGGGGGAGGCCCTCCGCTACGTGGTCTCGCACGAGAAGGCGCACGCCGTGGGGCTCCCCCACAACCAGCGGGCCAACTTCGTGTTCCCGGTGGACTCGCTCCGGGATGCCGATTTCGTGGACCGGATGGGCCACTCGGGCTCGTCGGTGGGGCGGACCCGGTTCAACTACGTGGCGCAGCCCGGTGATGGGGTGAACCCGGAGCGCCACGTGGGGCTCTGGGACATCTTCGCGGTGATGTGGGGCTACCGGCCCATCCTCGAGGCCCGGACCCCCCGGGAGGAACTCGAGACCCTGAACGACTGGGTCCTGGAGTACGTGGACGAGCCGTGGGCCCGCTTTGGCGGCCCCCTCTTCGGCATCGACGTGGAGTGGGACCCCCTGCGGATGACGGAGGGAATCAGCGATGATCCGGTCCGGGCCGCCCGCTACGGGATGCAGAACCTGGAAGTGGCCCATGCCCACCTCCTGGACTGGCTCCTGGAGGAGGGGGACGACTTCTACGAGATCGAGACCCACCACCTCCAGGCCCTCACCCAGTGGAACCGCTACGCCGAGCACGCGTCGGCGGCCATCGGGGGCTCGTTCACCCACTACAAGCGGGTGGGAGAGGAGGGGCCCATCTACGAAGCGGTCCCCGCGGAGGACCAGCGGGAGGCGCTGGCGTTCCTGGGCGAGCACGTCCTGGCCACGCCGGAGTGGGCGCTGGACCCCGACATCCTCCGGATGATCGAGCACGTGGGGGTGGTGGAGCGGATCCGGGCCTACCAGGTGCTGGCCGTGGAGAGGGTCATGAACCATGCCCGCCTGGCCCGGATGATCGAGCACGAGGCCTTCCTGGGGAGCGAGACCTACACGCCGGCGGAGATGCTGGACGACTTGAGGGCCCTGGTCTGGGCCGAGCTCCACGACGGTGGCGCGCCGGACACCTACCGCCGGAACCTCCAGCGGGGCTACCTGGACCACGCCCACCACCTCCTGAACGAGGCCACCTCGAACCACTGGTCGCCTCCGTCCAGCGGCAACCTCAGGGTGTCCAGCGAGAACGACCCACCCCTGAACGCGGCCCTCCACGTGGGGCAGTCCGACATCCGGCCCCTGGTCCGCGACCAGCTTCGCCTCCTCCGTGCGGACATCGAGAGTCGGCTCGGCGCAGGCGTGACGGACCGCAGCACCCGAATCCATCTGGAGGAGGCGCTCGAGAGGATCGAGCGTGCCCTCTGAACACCATGCAGACACACCCATGCAGGAGACCCGTATGACCTCCCGAATGCTACTCGTCCTTCTGGCCGTCTTCCTCGTTCCGCTGGCTCCCGACCGGGCCCAGGCCCAGGACGCGAGCTACGGAGACGTGGTTGCCGGCGCCGAGACCCAGGCCGGCCTCTTCGACGTCCACCAGGTGGATGACCGCCTCCTCTTCGAGATCCCCGACACGATCCTGGGCCGGGACATGGTCATCATGAGCCGGTATGCCAAGGTCCAGACGGGGCTCGCGAACGGCGGGGACCGGATGCAGCCGAACCTGCTCGTCCAGTGGGAGGAGCGGGACGGCCGAATCCTCCTCCGGGGAGTCTCCTACTCGAACACGGCCGATCCGGAGGACAACGTCCACCTGGCCGTGGAGAACTCCAACTTCTCGCCGGTGATCCAGGCCTTCGACATCGAGGCCCGGGGCAGTGGCTCGGTGGTCATCGACGTGACGGACATGTACATGGGCGACCACCCGTCCTTCTCGTTTCCCCGGGGGCAGCGCGGGCAGCGCGGCGTGCGGGGGCACGACCGGAACCGGAGCTGGATGGAGTTCGCCCGGAGCTTCCCCGAGAACGTGGAGCTTCGCATCGTCCGGACGTACTCGGCCGATTCGCCGCCCTCCACCCAGCGGGGCGGGGCCCTCTCCTTCGAGGTGAACCACTCCATGATCCTCCTCCCGGAGGAGCCCATGATGCCCCGCTACGCCGACGAGCGGGTCACCTACATCACCGTGAGCCAGACGAACTACTCCCGGGACTTCCAGGGCGTCAGGCCCCAGCAGTACCTGCGCCGCTTCCGCCTGGAGCCCTCGGACCCCGAGGCCTTTGCCCGGGGCGAGCTGGTGGATCCGGTGGAGCCCATCGTGTGGTACATCGACCCGGCCACCCCCGAGGAGTGGATCCCCTACTACAAGGCGGGGATCATGGAGTGGGAGGAGGCCTTCGAGATGGCGGGCTTCAAGAATGCGCTGGAGGTGCACCTGGCGCCCACCGAGGAGGAGGACCCGGAGTTCAGCCTCCTGGATGCGCGCTACTCCGTGATCCGGTACGTGGCCACCCCCACCCGTTCGGCCAATGCCGGCGGCGACGTGGTGGACCCCCGCTCCGGTGAGGTGATCCGGGCCCACATGAACATGTTCCACGGCCTGGACGAGCGCCTCCGGTGGTGGCTCCTGAGCCAGGTGGCCACGGCCAACCCCGCCTTCCGGACGAACCAGCTCTCCGAGGAGGACATGGGCGAGGCCATCCGCTACGTCATCTCCCACGAGATGGCCCACGCCAAGGGCCTGCCCCACAACCAGCGGGCCAACTTCGTCTTCTCGCCCGACTCGCTGAGGAATGCCGACTTCGTGGAGCGGATGGGGCACTCCGCCTCGTCCGTGGGCCGGACCCGCTACAACTACGTGGCCCAGCCCGGCGACAACGTGAACCCCGAGCGCAGGGTGGGGCTCTGGGACAAGTTTGCCATCATGTGGGGCTATCGGCCCATCCTGGAGGCCGAGACCCCGGAGGACGAGTTCGAGACGCTGAACGAGTGGATCGTGGAGCGGGCCGACCAGCCCTGGTTCCGGTCCGCCACCGCCCAGTTCGGGATGGACGTGGAGTGGGACCCGTACCGGATGACCGAGGGGATCTCCGATGACCCGGTGCGGGCCGCCGACTACGGGATGCGAAACCTCCGGACGGCCACCGAGAGCCTCATGGACTGGGTCCTCTCTCCCGGCGACGACTACTACGAGCTCGAGACCCACTACCTGCAGAACCTCACCCAGTGGAACCGCTACGCGGAGCACGCGGCGGCGGCAGTGGGTGGCTCCTGGACCCATCACAAGCGGTTTGGGGAGGAGGGCTGGGTCTACACGCCCATCGAGCGCGAATACCAGCTGAGCGCCATGGCCTTCATCGACGAGCACATCCTGCAGACGCCCACTTGGGCCCTGGACATGGACATGCTGCGGCGGCTGGAGCACGCAGGTGCGGTGGAGCGGATCCGGGCCTACCAGGAACTCGCCGTGCAGCGGTTCCTGAACCATGCCCGCCTGGCCCGGATGATCGAGCACGAGGCCTTCATGGGCAGCGAGACGTACACCCCGGCCGAGATGCTGGACGATGCCCGGGAGATGATCTGGCGGGAGGTCATGAACGGCCAGGAAGTCGACACGTACCGGAGGAACATGCAGCGGGCCTACCTGGACCAGGCGCACTACCTCCTGCACGAGGCCGAGTCGAACCACTGGTCGCCCCCGTCCAGCGGGAACCTCCGGGTGTCGAACAACAATGACCCGCCCCTGAACGCGGCGCTCCACATCGGTCAGTCCGACATCCGGCCCCTGATCCGGGACCAGCTCCGGCTGCTGCAGGGGGAGATCGAGGACGCGCTGGCTTCCGGGGTGCAGGACCGGATGACCCGGATCCACCTGGAGGACGCCCTGGAGCGCATCGCCAGCGCTCTGTGACGCCTGTGAATCCGTCGCTCAGGGGCCGATGACGGCCGGGCCCCTGGGCGGCGGAATCCGAATCGTCTCCTCCTCGCCATCCCGAACCCGGAGGAGGTCGAAGGGGTCGGACTGGCGCTGGCCGCCCAGGGCGTCCACCACGTCCATGGGGCTGTTCACCGCCTGGCCTGCCAGCCCCACGACCTGGTCACCGGGAGCAAGGTCCAGTCGGCGGATTTCGGTGGTGACGTGGAGGACCTCCAGGCCCTCCGCGTCGTCGTCGGGCTGTCCCATGGTGATCCCCCGGATCCGGACCACCGGCTTGAGCCCGTCGGAAGCCAGGAAGTTCACGTTGTCCAGGTCGGCCTCGAAGAGGTGCTCCGCCACCTGGATGCGCGCTCCGGTTCGGATGGCGAGCGCGAGCCCGTCGGAGGGCCGGCTGTCCACCTCCACGGGGCCCTCGGGCCCGTTCACCACCAGGGCGCCGATGTAGGTGCCGTCGCGGATGTCCGTGACCCGGACCTCGGTGAGCTCCCAGCCGGTGGCCTCCAGGAGGGAAGCCGTGAGATCGTGGGTCATGGGCCGGGGTGTCGCCGTCCCGGTCAGCCCCAGGGCGATGGCGTCGGCCTCGTTGGGGCCGATCCAGATGGGGAGGACCTTCTCCCAGTCCGAGTGGAGGAGGGCCAGGGGCTGCCCGCTGGTGAGCTCGATGCCCACCGAAGCCACCTCCACCTCCACGAAGGAGGGGGCGGCGGGCTCCGTCTCGCCCGATCCGTCGGAAAGGGCGGAGAAGGCGGCGGCAGCGGTAACCACCAGCGCCAGGAAGGACCGGAAGGGGGGCACGGGCGACATGGACACGCTCCGGGGCTGGGGCGGGGTCCGGGAGCCGCGGCTCACCGGCCGCGACGCCCGGGAACAGGCGTTCGGGGTGATCCCCCGGTGGCGGGGCCAGGTTCCGGCCGACGCCGGACCCTCAATCCCCTCCGATCTCCTCCAGATACCGCTGGAGCGCGCGCTGGAAGTCCTGGGGTCGGTCGATCCAGGCGTTGTGCCCGGCCCCGTCCAGGATCGTCAGGTCGCCGTCGCCGGTCTGGCCAATGACCCCGGCCCACATGATGCCGCCGGGATCCCCGAAGTCGGCATGGCCCAGCCCCAGCTCCCAGAGTGTGCCCTCGATCCTCGATGCGACGTCGGCATTGAAGACTTCACTTGCCACCCGATACTCCTGATCAGCTCGTCGAGAGACCCCTCCGGAAAGACGTCGCCGTGGTGGAAGCTGAGGGTGGGCGCCAGGAGGACCAGCCCGGCGACCCGGTCCGGGGGGCGGCCCAGGTAGTCCAGGGCGATGTTCGCGCCGTTCGAGTTGGTGATGAGCTGGAGCTGGTTGAGGGGGCTTCCGAAGTGGGCTGCTACCAGGCAGCCGGGCATGCGTCGGTTGAGGCGCACACCGGGAAGAACTCGGAGCTCGGCAGTTCACGAGAGGGATGCATCCAGGTTTTTCCCGGAGACCGGGAAAAATCCGGATCTATCTGGCGGGGCAACGAAGATGGATCTGTTTTCTTCCCGCCTACCGGGCAAAACTCGGATCTCGATCTGCGGGAATCGTCGAAATCCGAGTTCTTCCCGGATCGCGCGCTCCGCCAGCTGCGCCCTTCCCCGTCGCCCGCTGCGTCGAGGGGTGGGCCCTACCCCTCCAACTCCCGCAGCCGCTCCAGGAACTCGGCCTCGTCCAGGACCTCCACCTCCAGCTCCCGGGCCTTCTCCAGCTTGGAGCCCGCCCCCTCGCCCGCAACCAGGACATCCGTCTTCCCGCTCACCGACGAGGTGGCCTTCGCCCCCAGCGCCTCCACCCTGCGCTTGGCCTCGGTACGGGTCATCTCCTCCATCCCCCCGGTGAACACCCAGGTCTGTCCCTCCAGGGGCCCGCCGGCACCGGGCTCCTCGGGCACGGTGAGGGCCTCCATCCGGAGGGCCAGCTCGTCGATGGCGGCCCGCGTGCGCTCCTCCGACACGAACTCCGTGATGACCTCCGACATCCTAGGGCCGATCCCGGGGATGGCCTCCAGCACCTCCCGGTCCGCGGCCAGGAAGGCGTCCAGGCTCCGGAAGTGGTGGGCCAGGTCCCGGGCCACCGTGGCCCCCACCTCGGGGATCCCCAGCCCGTGGAGGAAGCGGGCGAGCTCGGTGCGGCGCCGGGCCGCGATGGCCTCCACCAGCTTCCGGGCCGAGACCTCCGCAAACCCCGGCAGTGCCTCCACCTGGTCCGCCTCCAGGTCGAAGAGGTCCGCCGGCCCCTTCACCATCTCCCGGTCCACCAGGAGCGCCGCCGTCTCCTCGCCCAGTCCCTCGATGTCCAGCGCCCGCCTGGAGCCGAAGTGCACGATGCGCCCCTTGAGCTGGGCCGAGCACCCGAACCGGTTGGGGCACCGGGAAAACGGGCCGTCCTCCACCACGGGGGTGTCGCAGTTCGGGCAGAGCTCCGGCATCTGGAAGGGCGGGCCCCGCTCCGCATCCGCGCCCTCCGTCACCACTTCCACCACCTGGGGGATGACGTCGCCGGCCCGCTGCACCCGCACCCGGTCCCCCTCCCGGACGTCCTTCCGGGCCAGCTCCTCCCGGTTGTGGAGGGTGGCCCGCGAAACCGTCACGCCCCCCACCTCCACGGGGCGGAGCAGCGCCACCGGGGTGAGGACTCCCGTGCGCCCCACCTGCACGGCGATCCCCTCCACCCGGGTCACCTCCTTCCGGGGCTCGAACTTCCAGGCCAGGGCCCAGCGGGGGTGGTGCGAGGTGCTGCCCAGGTCGGAGCGGTCGTCCAGGTCGTTCAGCTTGATCACGATGCCGTCGATCTCGTAGTCCAGCTCGTCCCGGTCCCCGTCGAACCCGGCGTGGTAGGCCTCCACGGCCTCCACATTTGCGACCAGCTCCACCCGCTCCGGCAGGGCGAAACCCCACTCCTCCAGCGCCTGGATTCCCTCCATGTCGGTGCGAAACGCGGTCCCCTCCACGTGGAGGATGTCGTAGGCCAGGCACTGGAGGGGTCGGCGGGCCGTGATGGCGGAGTCCAGCTGCCGCACGGCACCGGAGGTGGCGTTCCGGGGGTTCGCGTAGGGCTCGCTCCCCTCCTCCATGAGGCTCTGGTTGAAGGCCTCGAAGGCCGAGATGGACATGAGGATCTCCCCCCGCACCGCCAGGAGTTCGGGGGCCGGACGGCTCTCCGTGCGAAGGAGCAGGGGAACCGACCGGATCGTCCGCACATTCTCGGTTACCCCCTCTCCCTCCCGGCCGTTGCCCCGGGTCACCGCCCGCGCCAGGCGGCCCTCCTTGTAGACGAGCTCGATGGAGATCCCGTCCAGCTTGGGCTCCAGCACGTACTCGGACTCACCCCCGTCCAGCGCCTTCCGGATCCGCTCGTCGAACCGCCGGACCTCCGCCGCGTCCTGGGTGGAGTCCAGCGACAGCATGGGCGCCACGTGCTCCACGGTGGGGAGGGATGCCACCGGGTCCACCCCCACCCGCTGCGTGGGCGAGTCGGGGGTGACGAGTTCGGGATGCGCCTCCTCCAGGGCCCGGAGCTCCCGAAAGAGCCGGTCGTACTCGCCGTCGGAGATCTCCGGGCGCCCCTCCACATGGTAGAGGTGGTCGTGGCGCCGGATCTCCCGCGCCAGCTCTTCGGCCCGGGCCCGGGCCTCCTCCTCCGGAAGGTCGGATGGATCCGGGGCGGCCGTCACCGGGTTGGCTGGCGAAGCGGCGCCGGGGTTCGGGTCGGCTGGGGCCGCAGCGCCGGAGTCCCCGTTGGAGTGGATCGGGGCGCTGGGGGCCGCAGCGCCGGAGTCCGGTTCGGCGGCGGGTCGTTCGGTGGGGTCGGAGGACGCCATGGCGCAGGTCGGTTCGGGAAGGCGCGAAGGAGGTGGTGGCGCGGGGGTCCGGCGCGGGGGGCCGGCGCGGGGGGCCGGCG
>REBX01000020.1 GCA_007692505.1 Gemmatimonadales bacterium
GAAGCCCCTCGATCTCGACGACTCCGAGACCCGATGGCCCCCAGATGTAGACCTCGGAGCTCCACCCATCTGCCAGCAGGAGCTCGACGTCACCCGAACCGGGCGCAGCGGTGACCATTGCCTCCGAGTGTGCGATTCCCTGCCGGAGCCAACTCGGGGAGTGAGGCATGGAGACAGCGGCCCCCGCACGGCTGCTTGCCGGCGCCCCGTCTACCATCTGCCATGTTTGCCGTTCACCTCGGAGCTCGACGTCTGCCGTCTGAATGCTCCCCTCTGGAGTGGCGCGAAGGAAGCCAAACTCGGAGCGAAAGATCTGGCCTGCGGGAATGTCACGATCCCAGGCTGATCCGCAGGCCGCCACGACCTGCAGTAGCGTCAGGTCAGCCAGAGGCAGGGGCGATCCCGCCACACACCCGGGAGCCGCGGCCTCGCGCAGAGCGGTGAGCACCTCGGGGGAAACGCGTTGGGTGCGCACATGACCCCCGTCTGGACCGAATACCTGGGCGGGACCGAGTCGATCATCCCAGAAGAAGGAAGAGTCCCCGGCCATCCGAATGAACCGGGTGGGCGCGAGGACCTCACCCGGCCCCTCACCATGCCCGGCGGACCGGTGGACCAGCCGACCCGCCTCGTCGTATGCATGGACATACTCCCCGTGGGCAAGCGTCACACCGCCATCCGAGCGCCGGAACGCTCCGTGCACCCCATGGAGAGGCGGATCATCTGCGGTGGCCTCCTGTCCCAAGACCAACGTGGGTGTTTCAGAGATGGTGAAGGGCGCGGTTTCGGGGCCCTCGCTCTCCTGCACAGAGCCGGGCACGTCCGACTCCTGTTGATGGCCCGGTTCCTCCGGAGGGCTTTCGCACCCGCCCAGGATCATCGGAGGGAGAAGAACCATCGGCAAGAACCTCGCGCACTTCGCCAGCGAACGAGCCCGGCAACAGCCCTTCAAAGCGGGGAGAAACCACATCACTCTGTTTCGAGGATTCGGCGGAGATGCTGGGGAACCGGAACACTGACTTCGTTGCCGAAGGAGCAGGGGATCATCTCCGGAGGGACCACAGGCGATATGGCACGTCCCCTCCATCTGAGGAATTGATGAGGGCACGGGAGATTCCTTCCTCAATACCCCGCCAGTATGGCGACTGCAGTACGCATAGTAGGGGGGGGAGTGTCAAGCGAAACACCGGACTCGCCAAGGCCTCAAGGTTCCATCCCCCCGGCTCCCGGAGAATGGCGCCAGAGGCGCCCGCAGGGCTACCGGTACTGACCCGGGTCGGGGGGTGGCTGCATCCGGTCCCGTCCGGGCCGGCGGGTCCAGATCACGATGACCGGCGTGTTCATGCCTGCCAGGGGGTCGATGTTCAGCCCCATGGGGGCGTCCATGGGCGACCGGTAGTACTCCACCCCCTCCACGTCGTCGGCGCTCAGGAACTCGAGCTCGTCGGGGAAGGCAGGCCGGCCGTCCACGTGGACCTCCCCGGTGGGCGGGTCCGGCCAGCTCATCTGCCCCCGGGGGGCGGGAACTGGAGGAGGATGTCCCGGACGCTGATCACCGCATCCATCCCGGGATCGCCCCGGCGGATCGCGTACCCGGACCGCTCGTTCCGACGGTCCCACCGGTGGAGGAAGCCCGTGAAGGTGTCCTGGTGCCGGAGGGCGAGCCCCGATCGGGCCCGCCCCTCGATCTCCAGGGCCTCCAGGGCGATGACCTCGGGCCGGAGGCGCACGGTGAGGACCTGCCCGCCGTCCTCGGGCACCTCCACCTCCACGGGCTCGATGGGCTCGTAGCCCAGCCGACCGGCACGGACCCGCCAGGTCCCCCCCGACGGGAGACGGAGCTGGAACCGGCCTGCCTCGTCCGACTCGGCCCGCAGGGTGTCGGCGCCCCGCTCCACCACCAGGACCACACTGGCCAGGGGGGCCTCCGAGCCCTGCTCCACGGTGGTGCCCGCCAGCACCTGCGCCGCTGCCCCGTGTGCCCCCACGCCGGGGAGGACGAGCAGCACGAGTGCCGCCCCCAGGAGTCGGCCGGGTCCCCAACGGCCTCCGGCCCGCCTGCCGCGAAGGCGCCCCGGCCCCGGGACGCGCCCGGCGGACCTCCCCCCAATGGCTTCCATGGTCAGCTCGGGGCCCCGGGCACGCTGATGTGCGCGCCGAAGTAGATCGCGTTCAGGAAGAGGCGGTTCGTGCCGTACCAATAGCCCCGGAAGTTGGGGTTGTCCATGAAGAGGACGACGGTGCCGCTCCCGATCCCGTCGGCCACCACCGAGGCCGTGCCCCGGAGCCGCTCCAGGTTCCGGTCGGAGATGTAGCCGCTCAGGTGGGGGTCATCGGTGAGCTGCACCGGGGTGGAGTAGGGGTTCGAGCTGGGGGGCCGGAGGAAGGAGTGGTCCCGCCACACGGCGATCTCCCGCTCCGTGTACCCGAACCCGATGGGGTGGGTGGGGTCCAGGTGGGCCCGGTAGATGGAGCCGCCGATGGCCTGCGCGCCGGAGATCACCCCGGCATCGGCCCAGTCCCGGCGCCCGATCTCCATGGGCTCGACGGGGTCCTCCCAGTCGCTCACCGCAGCCTGGAGGCGGGGGGCAAACCCCTGTCCCAGCGCCCAGTTCGCACCGCCCCGGATGCCGATGAGGGTCCCGCCCTGCTGGACGAAGCGGCGGAGCTCGGAGACCTGCCCGTCCGACATGAAGCCGTAGTTGCCCGTCACCAGGACGACCACGTCGTAGTCCGAGAAGTCGGCCCGGCCCAGGTGGTCCCGGTCCACCTTCGTCACCGGGAGGTCCACCCGGGTGTCCAGGAGGTGCCACACCTGCCCGGCCTCGTTGGCCGACACCCCGCTCCCCACCACCATGAGGACCCGGGGCATCCCCGCCAGGGGCCGCACGTTGCCGCTCCCCAGGTCGATCCCCTCGGCCGAGTAGCCCGTGTCCGTGGCGTGGAAGGGCGCGCCGGAGCGGGCCTCCGCCTCCCGCACCAGGCGGTGGACGTCGGAGGCGGAGAGGTTCTGGGTCTGCAGGGGGATGGAGATGGTGCCCGCCGGGAAGTCCCTGAGCTCGGCGGAGGGGTCGTCGCCGCCCCGCACCCGGGTGCTGAAGGGCTGGAAGGCGGCCTCCACCCGGACCCCCCGGGCCAGGAGGTACTGGAGGGCCCGGGGCGCCCCGTAGTCGGACCAGTCCAGGAGCCAGGCGTAGCGGGCCTCGGGGACGTCGCCGCGCCCCCGGGGCTCGGGGATCTCCCGCACGCGGTCGCCCAGCCCGGGCACGGACCCGGTCCCGGCATGGGGGATCCCGTAGGCCAGGCTCATGGTCCAGGTGGAGGCGTCGTAGAAGAC
>REBX01000184.1 GCA_007692505.1 Gemmatimonadales bacterium
GCGGAGGTGGAGGCGGAGGTGTGCAGGTCCGTCTCCTGGGCGAGTCCACCCAGGAGCTCGCCCGCCTGGCCGAGCTCCTGGAGATCCACCTGGAGAACACCGTGGACGGGCTCACGAACCTGGACAACTCCCTGGAGGCCGGGAACGAGGAGGTACGGGTCCGGGTGGATCGCCGGGCGGCCGAGCGGCAGGGACTCACCTCCCGGGAGGTGGCCCAGGCCGTGGCAGGGGCCCTGCGCGGTGAGGTGGCCTCCCGGTTTCGTGCGGGGGAGAGGGAGGTGGATGTCCTCCTCCAGCTCCGGGAGGAGGACCGGCTGTCCATCGCCCAGCTGGGGAACCTGGCGGTGGGGACAGTGGATGGCGCCTCCGTTCCCCTGGGCACCGTGGCGGATATCGTGGTCATGGGGGGACCCCAGTCCATTCGGCGGGAGAACCGTCTCACCACGGTGAACGTGTCGGGCGAGCTGCGCTCCGATGCGAACCGGGAGGAGGTCATCGAGGGAGTCCAGGCGTCCATGGCCGGGTTCGAGCTGCCCCCCGGATACCATTGGGACCTGGGCCGCGGGTTCGGCGAGGAGCAGCAGCAGTTCACCGAAATGCTCCTGGCGGCTCTCCTGGCCCTGGTGCTCATCTACATCGTCCTGGCAGCCCTCTTCGAAAGCCTCCTCCTGCCCCTGATCATCTACTTCTCCATCTTCTTCGCCGTGCCGGGGCTGGGGCTGGTCTTCCTCCTCACCGGTGCGCCCCTTTCCATCATGTCATTCCTGGGGATCCTCATAACCGTGGGGATCGTGGTGAACAATTCCATCGTCATGATCGACCTGGTCAACCAGTTGAGGGCCCGGGGCGAGGACCGGCGGACCGCCCTGCTGAACGGCTGTACTGCCCGGCTCCGTCCCATCCTCATGACGAGCCTCACCACGCTCATGGCCCTGGTGCCCATGGCCTTCTGGGCCACCGATGGGATGGGCGCCATGTTCGCGCCCATCGGACAGGCCGTCATCGGAGGGCTCCTCACTTCCACCCTCCTCACCCTGGCCTTCACTCCCACCCTCTACGCCTGGCTGGATGATCTGGGGGTCTGGCTGAACGCCACCCGCACCCGGGCGCTGGAGATGGGCGGATTCGGGAAGGCTGGCACCGCCGATCCCCTGCCTGCAGGTGGCTCCATGGCCCGGACGGCTGCGTCGGGGCCGCTGGAGGCCCGGGAGCGCTGAAGGACGGCCGCTCCAGCCATCCCCCTGCCCCGGGGGTGGTGACATCGTGAGCCCTCCGGTTACGTCCCGGTGCGATTGTGGGCCCTCGGCGGGAGGAGTAAATGCTGGTTCAGACCTGGTCGACCTCGGTGGTCGGCGTCCGGGCCGTGCCTGTGCGGGTGGAGGTCAATTCGGTTCGGGGCCTCCCGGGCCTTTCGGTGGTGGGGCTGCCACAGGGGGCGGTCCGGGAGGGACGGGAACGGATCCAGGCTGCCGTCCGGAACGCTGGCTGGGAGCTCCCTCCGAGGAGGGTGACCATCGGCCTTGCGCCTGCCGACCTCAAGAAGGAGGGAAGCGGGTTCGACCTTCCCATGGCCGTGGGGCTCCTGGCGGCGGCAGGCTGCCTCCCCGAAGGCGAGCTGGGCCGACTGGCCTTCCTGGCCGAGCTGGGGCTGGACGGTACCCTCAGGCCGGTGAGGGGCGTGCTCCCCGCCACCCTGGCCTGCGAGCGCCACGGAATCCACAGGCTGTTCGTGTCTCCGGAGAACCTCCAGGAGGCGGCCGCGGTGGCCCGGACCGTGGAGGTTTCGGCTCCCCGGGACCTGGTCTCCCTGGTCCATTCCCTGGGCGGAGAGGTCAGGGGGACCGGCCCGTCCCCTGCCGGGACCCAGGCCGCATGGGGGCCGCCTGCACAGGTCGGGAATGGAGCCCACGCTGTGCCGGAAAATGCGTGGGAGAGCCCCGCACCGGACCTCTCCCAGGTCCGTGGACAGGAAGCAGGGAGGCGGGCGCTGGAGCTCGCGGCCGCCGGGGGGCACAACCTCCTCCTTTCCGGGCCACCGGGAACGGGCAAGACACTGCTGGCCCGCTGCCTTCCGGGCATCCTCCCACCCCTGAACCGGGATGACTCGGTGGAGGTGACGTCCATACACTCCGTGGCTGGCCTCCTCCCCCCGGGGGAGGGACTCCTGGCCCGTCCCCCCTTCCGTGCGCCTCACCACACGGCGTCCCCCGCCTCGCTGGTGGGAGGAGGCCAGCCCCTGCGCCCCGGAGAGGTGAGCTTGGCCCACCGTGGGGTCCTCTTCCTGGACGAGCTCCCCGAGTTCGGCCGCCACTCACTGGAGGCCCTCCGGCAGCCCCTGGAGGACGGACGGGTCATGGTTTCGAGGGCCCGGCAGACCGAGGTCTTCCCGTCCCGCTTCATCCTGGTGGGTGCAATGAACCCCTGTCCCTGCGGTCGACGACGACCAGAGGAAAAGGCCGTAGAAGGGCCGGGCTGCACCTGTGATCCGGTTCAGTTGACCCGGTACAGGAACCGGGTGTCCGGTCCGCTCCGGGACCGGATGGACATCCATGTGCCGGTGCATTCGGTGTCGGCACGCCTGGCCCTGTCCACTGGCGTCCCGGAGGGCGAGTCCGGCAGGGTGGCCGAGCGGGTGGCTCGGGCCAGGGCTCGGCAGGAGGATCGTGCCCTCGCCCTGGGGCTTCGTGCGACACGGAATGCCGACCTGCCCATGCCGGAGCTGGAACGCGTGGTGGGGCTCGCCGGGAGGATGCGGGACCTCGCCGCCGACGCTGCAGACCGGATGGGGCTGTCCACCCGGGGCCTGCATCGTGCACTGCGGGTCGCACGGACAGTGGCGGATCTGGACGAGAGCCCTCGGGTCGGGGAGGCCCACCTCATGGAAGCGCTCCAGTACCGGGTCGGGGTTTGATCGGCGTGGAAAACTCAGGTTGTGGAGGGCCCTCGGGACCCCTAGACTTGGAGAGGCTTGGATCCGGCCTCGTTTCCCGTGGACCCCCATCCCGGAGTTTCCTCACAGATGCACTACCTGGACTATGCCGCGACCTCGGCCATTCGTCCTCCCGAGGTTGCGGATGCCGTGCATCGTTTCCTCACCGAGGTGGGGGCCTCTCCGGGCCGTGGGGGCTATGGCCGGTCCGTGGAGTCGGGCCGGATCGCATTTCGCTGTCGGAGAGCGCTGGCCCGCATCCTGGGGGTGAAGGGGGACCCGGGTCGGATCGCATTCATGATGAATGCCACCCATGCCCTGAACACGGCGATCCACGGTGTCGTCCAGCCGGGGGATGCCGTCGTCATTACCCCCTTCGACCACAACGCCGTCCTGCGCCCGGTGGACGACCTGGCTCGACGCTGTCAGGTGGAGGTGCGGACGATCCCGGCCGAGTCCACGGGCGAACTTGACCTGGATCGGGCTGCCGTCCTCCTGGAGGGTGCCCGCCTTTTGGTGGTGAATGCGGTCTCCAACGTCCTGGGCACCCGACTCCCCCTGGAGGAACTGGCAGAACTTGCTCGTCAGCGGGATGTGCTGGTCCTGGTGGATGCTGCCCAGTCCGCCGGACAGATCCCGGGGAGCCCCGTGGACGCGGGAGCCGACCTGGTGGCGGTGACGGGACACAAGAGCCTCCTGGGTCCCCAGGGAACGGGCGCATTGTGGGTTCGGGAGGGCGTGGACGTTCGTCCTTTCTGTACCGGGGGCACCGGAGGCGATTCGGCTCGCCGGGAGATGCCCGACGTGTACCCCGACCATCTGGAGGCAGGGACGCCCAACGCCCCCGGCCTGGCCGGGCTCCTCGCCGGGTGCACCCGGGTTCTGGAGGAGGGCGTGGATCGGATTCACGCTCGGGAGATGGAGCTGAAGGCGCGCCTCAGGGAAGGTCTCACCTCCCTTCCCGGTGTCCGGGTGTGCTCCCCTCCGGACCCCAACGGATCCCCCGTGGTCACCGTGGTGGTCCCGGGACAGTCGCCGGCAGAGACGGCGCGGCGGCTGGAGCGCGAGTTCTCCATCATGGCCCGGCCCGGACTCCACTGCGCTCCGGAGGTCCACCGCCTTCTGGGCACCCTTGAATCCGGCGCCCTCAGGTTCTCCATGGGATGGGCCAGCACAGGGGAGGACGTGGACCAGGTCCTCCATGCAATGGATGTCCTTTCGGCGCGCCCCTCTGCGGCGGCCTCGGGGCCCTGAGGGCCGGCGGAGATGCGCCTCTTCGTTGCCATCCGGATTCCCGAGGAAACCCGGGAGTCCCTCCACGGGGCCCTGGAGCCCATGCGGGAAGGGGGCTACCCGGTCCGCTGGACGGACCCGGATCGCTATCACCTGACCCTCAAGTTCCTGGGCAGTGTCCGGCCGGAGGCGGTTCCCGTGGTCGCAGGCGTGCTCCGAAGGGTGGCCCGCGAGACCCCGCCCTTCCGCATCGAGCTTTCCCGCTTCGGGGCCTTCCCTACCATTCGTCGACCCCGGGTGCTCTGGGTGGGGGCCGATCCGTCGCCAGCCCTCCGTTGCCTCAAGCAGGACCTGGAATGGGGCCTGGCTGCCCACGGCTTCCAGCGGGAAACCCAGGCATTCCACCCACACGTCACTGTGGGCCGCGCCCGGGAAAACGAGGGGGCCGGGGCGTTTCGCGACCTCGACGACACGGGAGAGCGTGTGGGCCTCTCCCAGGGGTTCCGACTGGAATCGATGGCACTCGTTCGCTCCTCGCCTGGTAAGGGCGGCATGATCCACCGGACCCTCGAGGAAGCTCCACTGGGTCGCAGCGGCGTCCCGGACTGATCCCCGGGACCGTGCCACGATGAACGGTTGCTTCGGAGGGTGCCTGGGGCGGATCGTTGCCCTGCTGCTCCTGGTCCTGGTCGTTGCCCTCCTCTGGCGCTTCGGCCCGGACCTGGCCGATGCCTGGGTGGACCGGCACCTGCCCACGGCCTCCGAGGACACGTCCCCGGAGCTGGCGGGGAACGTGATGGTGCGCTACGAGCGCCTCCTTGCCGGGGTGTCCGAGGAGATCCTCCTCACCGGCGCCGAGGTGGAAAGCCTGCTCCGCTACTCCTTCGAAGGTGTGTTCCCCGAGTCCGTCACGGAGCCCGCTGTCGGGATTGCTGATGGAGAGGTCCGGCTCACCTTCCTGGTGGAGCGATCTGCGCTGGACCTTCCCGGACCGGATGCCCTGCTGGCCCCCTTTCCCGCCCGGCTTCCCATGGAGGGACGGGGGCGTCTCCTCCCGGGCTCGGACCGTCGTGCCCTCCTGGTCCTCCACAGGGTGGACCTCATGGGGGTCCCGCTCCCACGGAGGTGGATCTCCATGGTCCTGCCCACCGTTCTCCCGAGTGGTGCCGGAGACCTTCCCCCCGAGGCGATCCCCATCGCCCTTCCCCCCGGGGTCGGCGAGATACGCCTGGATGGCGACCTCGTCGTGATCCGGGCCACTCCCTGACCCTCCCTCCCCGCCCGCACTGGACGCCATGGCCCACCTCTTCATCGTGGACGACGAGGAATCGATCCGATCCATCCTCCGACAGCTCTTCGAGTACGAGGGCCACCGGGTCACCGAAGCCGGCAGTGGCGAGGCGGCACTGAAGGCCCTGGAGTCGATGCGGCCGGATGCCGTCTTCCTGGACGTCAAGATGCCGGGAATGGACGGTCTGCAAATCCTGGACGAGATCCGTGAGCGGGATTCCGACCTGCAGGTGGTCATGATTTCCGGTCACGGTACCATTGACACCGCCGTGGAGGCTACTCGGAGGGGGGCCTTCGACTTCCTCCAGAAGCCGCTGGACACGGATCGGCTCCTGGTGACGCTGCGGAACGTCCTGGACCGGAAGGGGCTGTCGGAATCGGTTCAGCAGCTTCGCAGCGAGATGGAGGCCGGCTTCGAGATCGTGGGGGAATCCCATGCGATCCGGCAGGTCCTGGAACGGATCGAGAGGGTGGCTCCCACCGATGCCCGGGTCCTCATCACCGGCGAGAACGGAACCGGAAAGGAGCTGGTGGCCCGAGCTCTGCACCGGCTGTCACCCCGGTCCGACAAGGCGTTCGTGGAGGTGAACTGTGCTGCCATTCCATCGGAGCTCATAGAATCCGAGCTCTTCGGACACGTGAAGGGATCCTTCACGGGAGCCGTGGCAGATCGGGTGGGGACCTTCGAGCAGGCCGATGGCGGGACCCTCTTCCTGGACGAAATCGGGGATATGTCGCTGGCGGCCCAGGCCAAGGTGCTCCGAGCCCTGGAGGAGGGTCGGGTCACCCGGGTGGGCGGAGGGGATGCCCGGTCCGTGGACGTCCGCGTCGTGGCAGCCACGAACAAGGACCTGGAAGCGGAGATCGGAGACGGACGGTTCCGCGAGGACCTCTTCTATCGTCTGAACGTGGTCCCGGTCCACGTCCCCCCGCTCCGGGAGCGAAGGGAGGACATCCCACTCCTGGTGACCCATTTTGCATCCCGGATGGCGGAGCGGGAGGGTCTGCCCCGACGGCGCGTATCCCCCGAGGCGCAGGAATTCCTGGGGACCCTGGACTGGCCGGGCAACGTCCGGGAGCTGAGGAACACGGTGGAGCGGCTCTTCATCCTGGCCAGCGAGGAGACGATCCGGCGCCGGGACGTGGAACTCCTGGTCAGCGGGGTCCAGGAAGGGGGCGGGCTCGGCTCCCGCCTCCTGGAGGCCGAGACCTTCCAGGAGTTCCGCGATCGGGCAGAGCGGGCCTTCCTCCTCCACAAGCTCCGGAGCTTCGACTGGAACGTCTCGGAGACGGCTCGCATGCTGGACATGCCCCGGTCCAACCTCTACAAGAAGATCGAGCGCTTCGGGCTGGTCCGGGAAGACTGAGGGGCAGGTGCCGGGCGGCGCCCGGACCCGCCGATCCCCAGAGGGTGGTGGGCCGGTTCCCAGGGCAGGTGGTCAGGGGGACGGGGGGAGGACGAGCCGACTCCCGGGGGGGAGCTGGTAGAGCTCTGCCAGGGTTCGGTAGTCTCGGGCAGAGGGTTCGGCGGATCGGTCCTCCGGGTACATGATGTCCTCGGGCCGGTCCGAGTGTCCCAATCCCAGGGCGTGTCCCATCTCGTGGGCGGCCGTGCGGCGGAGGCGCTCCCGGATTCTCTCGGCGGGACTCCCTTCACGGACCGGGGGGGACAGGAGCTCGAACAGCTGAACCTGGTAGCGGGCCTCTCCGTTTCTGAGCTCCAGGGTGGTCTGGACCCGCCCGACCTGGTCGCCGTCCATGTGGTCCGTCCACCGGACCCGGATGTCCACCCCGTCCCCGGGGTCGTCGTGGACGATGACAAGCCTCAGGGGGGTGTCCTGCCATGCCAGGAGCCCTCTGACCACAGCGTCCCTCCGGCGGGCGGCCTCGGAGGGGTCCGGGTGGGGCGGAAGGGGGACCAGGACCCGGAGTTCGGTCGTGTGGTCAGGCCATCGGGCAACGACCAGGGTGTCTCCCGGGTCCAGTCGGCTGCAAAGGTACCCGGCCGGAGGACAGGGAAGGGCCTCTGCCGGATATGCCGGCAGCTTCGGCACTGCGGCGTGAGGGGATGCCCCCCTTTCGGGCTCCGTCCCGTTGTCCCGGTCCGTGTCCGTGCACGCCGTGGCCACGGAGGCGGCTGTCAGGAGCGCCATGGCAGTGAGGGTCCGGAAGAGGCTCATATGGGGAAGGTGACCCTCCCTCATGCGGGGTTCAAGGCAGAGGGGACCCTTGTGATTTCATCGGAGGTACCGTCAATTGCTGCGAAGGGGAGCCGGAGAACCCCGTCGGAACCCCCTGTCCCGACCCTGCGGGACCCATCCAGTCGTGCCACCCATGCTCACCCATTGCCCATGATCGACGGCACCGAGCCTCCTCACGCAAGCGAGGATGTCCCCCAACCCGGGGGCACCTCCCGGTCCGGACGTGTGGGACGGGGATTCAGGGATGCGGTGCGTTCCGTCCTCCTCACTCTGGCGGTCTTCTTCGTGCTCCGCGCCTTCGTGGTGGAGGCGTTCAAGATCCCGACTTCCTCCATGGAGAGTACGCTCCTGGCTGGCGACTTCCTCCTGGTGAACAAGATGGTCTATGGTGCCGATCTACCTGGCGTTGGCCTGAGCCTGCCGGCCATGGCCGAACCCGACTTCGGGGAGGTAATCGTCTTCCATCCGCCCCACGAGCCCGAGAAACACTATGTGAAGCGGGTCGTGGGCATGCCGGGCGACACCCTGCAGATGAAGGACAAGGTCCTCCTGAGGAATGGGGCGCCCGTCGACGAGCCCTACGTCCGCCATCGGGAGGGAGTGGGAGACGTTGTCCACCCTGGGATGGCCTGGCAGGCCCGATTCCATTTGGACGCGCCCCGGGTCCGCCAGTATCGCCCCACCCGGGACCACTGGGGTCCTCTCACGGTTCCCGAGGGGCGGTACTTCGTCCTCGGGGACAATCGGGACAACTCGGAGGACTCCCGGTACTGGGGTTTCGTCCGGAGGGAGGACGTGAAGGGCCGGCCCTGGATCGTCTACTACTCCTCGGAGATCTCGTCCGGAGGAGGGATGCCCTTCCTCCTGGACATCCGATGGGACCGCATCGGGGGGCGGGTGAGGTGAGGAGCGCGGCGCGGGGTCCGGGGGGCACGCAGTGACGCTTGGTGGCAGGGGCCGGCAGGTCACGGCGGACTCGCTGGAGCGCTATCTCGGCGAGATCGCGCGTTACCCCCTCATCGACCGGGAGGAGGAGGCACGGCTGGCCCGGGCGATCCGGAGCGGAGACGAGGAGGCCCTTAATGACCTCGTCCGGGCCAACCTCCGGTTCGTGGTTTCCGTGGCCAAGAAGTACCGGAGCCAGGGGGTTCCCCTGCCCGACCTCATCAACGAGGGGAACCTGGGACTGATCCGCGCAGCCCATCGCTTCGACGAGTCCCGGGGGATCAAGTTCATATCCTATGCAGTCTGGTGGGTGCGGCAGGCCATCCTGCAGGCGCTCGCGGAGCAGAGCCGGGTGGTCCGGGTGCCCCTCAACCGGTCCGGAGCCCTGCATCGGATGGGGCGTCGGGCCCGGCAGATGGAGCAGGAGCTGGGGCGCGAACCCACTCCGGAAGAGCTCGCCCGCGAACTGGACCTGCCGGCCGAGGAGGTGCGGAGCACCCTGGCCCTGGCCCGGACGCCCCTCTCCCTGGATGCGCCTTCCCCCGGGAACGATGACACCCGCCTGGCCGACTACCTTCCCGACCAGTTCGCCTCCGATCCGGAGAACGAGACATGGGAGCGCGCCCTGAGGGAGACTGTTGCCAAGAGCCTGGAGACTCTGGATCCCCGGCAGGCCAAGGTCCTCCGCCTCTATTACGGCCTGGACGACCTTGAGCCCATGACGCTGGAGGAGATCGGGGACCAGCTGGGAGTAACCCGGGAGCGGGTTCGGCAGATCCGCGAACAGGCACTGGAGCGGCTCCGGCATGCCACCCGGGCCCGATACCTGGAGGCTTTCTCCGAGTGAGCGAACCCGATCCGGAGGGGGCGTTGACAGGGGGGGAGGTCGGGGGTACCATTCAAAGCTCTGTTTTCTTGCGGTGACCCCGGTGAGACCATGAAGACTTACACGCCGAAAAAGAACGACATCGAAGCCGGATGGTGGGTGGTTGACGCGGCCGACAAGCCGCTGGGCCGACTCGCCTCCGAAGTGGCCCGGGTAATCCGGGGCAAACACAAGCCCATCTACACCCCGCACCTGGACACCGGCGACTTCGTCGTGGTCCTGAATGCGTCCCAGGTGAAGCTTACCGGCAACAAGGCGGACCAGAAGACGTACTTCCGCCATTCCGGCTACATGGGCGGGGAGCAACACATTCCCTTCCGGCGCATGCTGGATCGGCACCCCGAGCGGGTGATCGAGCTGGCAGTCCGGGGAATGCTCCCGAAGAACGCCCTCGGGCGTCAGCTTCGCCGCAAGCTTCGCGTCTACCCCGGTTCGGAGCATCCGCATCAGGGGCAGCAGCCTCGAACTCTCGAGATCTGACCGGCACCGACCAGGAGCCACTGAACCTCATGGCCGAGCAGTCTACAGAACAGCATCAGGCGGTAGGTCGTCGCAAGACGAGCACCGCACGGGTCATCCTTCGCCCCGGGTCCGGGGACTGGTCCGTCAACGGCCGTCCCCTGAACGAGTATTTCCCCCGGATGACGCACCGTCGTCGGGCCGATGAAGCTCTGAAGGTCACTGAGCTCTCCGGCCAGTACGACGTTCTCGTGCGGGTCCGCGGGGGCGGTCTCACCGGGCAGTCGGACGCAGTCCGGCTGGCGGTGGCACGCGCCATTCTCGAACTCGATGAATCGCATCGTTCGGTTCTGAGGACGAACGGACTCCTTACCCGCGACTCCCGAAAGGTGGAGCGGAAGAAGCCCGGTCGTCCGAAGGCCCGCAAGCGGTTCCAGTTCAGCAAGCGCTAATTTTTCCGGGGATCGATCGTCATGGAGCAGCAGGAACAGAACGAGCTGGTGGGTCTCCCCCAGCTTCTCGAAGCAGGCGTCCACTTCGGGCACCAGACCCGTCGTTGGAATCCCAAGATGCGCAAGTACATCTTCACCGAGCGCAACGGGATCCACATCATCGATCTGCGGAAGACTCTGGATCGTCTGCGGGCGGCCGAGAAGGTGGCCCGCAAGACCGTCCTGGCCGGGAATCGGGTGATCTTCGTCTGTACGAAGCCCCAGCTCCGGCCCATCGTCGTGGAGGAGGCCGAGCGCTGTGGAGCCTTCCACGTCACCGAGCGCTGGCTCGGCGGCATGCTCACCAACTTCCAGACGATCCGCACCCAGATCCGACGTCTGAAGGAGCTGGAGCGGGGGCAGGAGGAGGGCTCGTTCGAGTTCTACACGAAGAAGGAGCAGCTCCTCCTGGAGCGTGAGCGGGCGAAGCTGAGCAAGTACTTCTCAGGCGTGAAGGACATGGGCCGGCTCCCCGGAGCCATCTTCGTGGTGGACGCCAGACGAGAGCACATCGCCGTGAAGGAGGCGAACCGGCTGGGGATCCCGGTCATTGCCATCGCCGACACGAACGCCGATCCGGACCGTATCGACTTCCCGATCCCCGGGAATGACGACGCGATCCGCTCGGTCAACCTCATCACCGGGGCCATTGCCGATGCCATCCTGTCGGCCCGCCGGGAAGTCCCCGAGGAGCAGCGTCGCCGCGCCGAGGATGCGGAAGCCACGACCTACTCCACCGAGACCGGAGAGAAGACGGCCGCTGCCGAGGACGTCGCACGCCGGAGGCTCCGTCGGCGCCGGAAGCCCCGTCCCGAGGTGATCGCCAAGCTTCAGAAGGGCGAAGGGGCCGGGGGCGAGGAGGGAGAAGCCCAGGCTGGCGCGCCGGACACGGCACCGAAGGCTCCCCCCGCGGACGCAGCAAAGGCGGACAGCGGCGAGGCCGGTGCCGATGCACCGGAGGCGCCCTCCCCCGAGAAGGATTCGGCCCCGAAGCAGGAATCCTCAGAGGCCGGCAAGGACTGACCCCGCCCTCCATGGGCTTGCGAGGCCCGGAGAGTGCAGATGGACAGCCCCAAGGGGCCGACGGGCAGGACAGAGGCGGACGCCGAGGAAGGGCGGGATCCCCGCGGGGATCCCGCCCTGCCGGTTCCGCCTCTTTTCACGAACGGACCGATCCAGAACAAATCCCAGAAGAGGCGTACCCTACCATGAGCGTGACCGCCAAGGACGTGAAGGCACTCCGGGACCGAACCGGCGCCGGAATGATGGATTGCAAGAAGGCCCTCGAGGAGACCGGCAACGACCTGGAGGCGGCCATCGACCTCCTCAGGAGCCGCGGAGAGGCCAAGGCGGCCAAGCGAGCCGACAAGGCCGCAAACGAGGGCGCCATCGGGCATTACATCCACCACGGGGGCCGGATTGCGGTCCTGGTGGAGATGAACTGCGAGACGGACTTCGTGGCGAACACGGACGACTTCCGTGACCTGGCTCGGGATGTGGCCATGCACGTTGCGGCCACGAACCCGCAGGCCGTGTCCCAGGACCGGATCCCTGCGGACGTCGTGGAGCGGGAGCGCCAGGTCTACCTGGAGCAGGTCCGAAACGAGGGCAAGCCGGAGCACATCCAGGAGAAGATCGTGGAGGGCAAGCTCCGGAAGTTCTTCGAGGAGGCCACCCTCCTGAAGCAGCCCTTCGTGAAGGATCCGGATGTCACCATCGAGGAGCTCATCACGCGAATCTCCGCCAAGACTGGCGAGAAGATCGAGGTGGCCCGCTTCGTTCGCTACGAGGTGGGTGAGGCGACCAACGAAGCGAAGGACTGACTTCACGGCTCCGGGAGGGGGGCTCGTACTCCCCCTCCGGAGGCGTCGATCTCCCCTCTGAGCACGGAGCCAGACCGGATGACAGAAGCCTCCAGCACCGGGGATGGGCCCCGGTACCAGCGTGTCCTGCTCAAGCTCTCCGGAGAGGCATTGGCCGGTGACAGGGGCTTCGGCATCGATCCCCCTGTGGTGGACCGGCTCACCGAGGAGGTTCGTCGGGTCCACGAAATGGGTGTGGACCTGGGGCTCGTCATCGGCGGCGGGAACATCGTCCGCGGGACCATCGCCTCCCGGAAGGGGATGGATCGGGTCTCGGCGGACTACATGGGGATGCTGGCCACCATCATCAACGCCATGGCCCTTCAGGACATGCTGGAGAGGAAGGGCATCGACACCCGGGTCATGACTGCGATTCGCATGGAAGAGCTTGCGGAGCCGTACATCCGGCGCCGTGCCCTCCGCCACCTCGAGAAGGGGCGGGTGGTGCTGTTTGCAGGTGGCACCGGGAACCCCTACTTCTCCACGGACACTGCAGCGGTGCTCCGGGGGATCGAAATGGGGGCGGACGTGATCATCAAGGCCACCAAGGTGGCGGGGGTGTTCACCGCGGACCCGGAGAAGGATCCTGATGCCACCTTCATCCCCAACATCTCCTTCCAGCAGGTGGTGTCCAGGGAGCTGGAGGTCATGGACGCACCGGCCGTGTCGTTGTGCAAGGACAACGGCCTCCCCATTATCGTCCTCGATCTGCGCCGGGAGGGCGGCATTTGTGCCGCCATCCGGGGAGAGTCCGTCGGGACCCTCGTCTCCTCCTGATCCTACCGACCGAACCGACCAATCCAGAGGCAGGAATGTCGACGATCGATGAAGTGAAGTCGCGAATGAAGGAGTCCCTCGAGGCCGTGCGCCGCGAGTTCTCCACGATCCGCACCGGCAAGGCCACGCCGTCCATCCTGGATACGGTGCGGGTCGAGGCGTACGGCGGCAGGGTGCCGCTGAATCAGGTCGCATCGGTGAACACTCCCGAGTCGACCCTCCTCATGGTTCAGCCTTTCGACCGGTCCCTCATCCCCGACATCGAGCGGGCGATCCTCCAGGCGGACCTGGGGCTGAATCCCTCCAACGACGGGGCGGTCATACGGATTCCCATTCCTCCCCTCACGGAGGAGCGGCGACGTGAGTATGTGAAGGTCCTGACAAAGATGGCCGAGGAGGGACGGGTTTCGGTCCGCCACGCTCGACGGGACGGGAACGACGAGATCAAGGCGCTGGTGAAGGAGGGAGAGCTTTCCGACGACGAGGGGCGCCGGGCACAGGAGGAAATCCAGCGGCTCACCGACCAGTTCATTGGGCGGATTGACGAGGCCCTGGAGGTCAAGGAGAAGGAGATCATGACGGTCTGATTCTCCTCCGGGAGTGTCGGATCCTTTTCCCGCAGTACCGCCCGTTCCCAAGGTTCCCCTTCTCCGACCCGGCTCTGCCTCGTCCATGAGTTCCACCAGCCGCTCTCCTCATCCCGGTGACTGCTCCGTGCCCGTCCACGTGGCCATCATCATGGATGGCAACGGTCGGTGGGCTCGGGAGAAGGGGCTCCCCCGACACGAGGGCCACAGGGCCGGAATGAAGGCCGTCCGGGAGGCGGTGGAGGGAGCGGTCGAATCCGGCGTCGAGATCCTCACACTCTTCGCGTTCTCCACCGAGAACTGGCAGCGTCCTCCCGACGAGATCTCGGCCCTCATGACGCTTCTCCAGCTTTATGCAGAGAGGGAGGGCTCCGAACTGAAGGAGAAGGGCGTGGAAGTCCGGGTCCTGGGGGAGCGAAGTCGTCTGGCCCCGGGTGCCCGCGCTGCCGTGGAGCGAATCGAGGATTCCACCCGGGGTGGAGAAGCCCTCCAGTTGAACCTCATGATCTCCTACTCGGGGCGGGCCGAGATCGTCCGTGCCGTCCGGACGTTGGCCCGAAGAGTCGCTTCCGGAGAGCTCGATCCCGACGAGGTGGAGGCGTCCCATGTGGAGGGCGCCCTCTACACCACCGGTCTTCCAGACCCCGACCTCCTGATTCGAAGTTCAGGAGAACTCCGACTCTCCAACTTCATGCTGTGGCAGCTCGCGTACACGGAGATCCACATCGCACCCGTGCTCTGGCCGGACTTCACCCGGAAGGACTTTCAGCGAGCCGTGCAGGAGTTCGACAGTCGGGAGCGCCGGTTCGGCCGGGTGGTCTCGTCCACATGAGGGGCCGGTCCAAACCGCCCGGTTCGACGGGGCTCCGTCCATGAGTCGGGACCTGGGCTTGAGGCTCACGGTGGCCGCAGTCGGCATTCCCTTCGGGTTTGCCGTAGTCTGGGCCGGTGGCCCCTGGTTGGCGGTTTTCGCCACCCTCCTGGCCCTGCTGGGGACGGAGGAGGTCCTACACCTGGCCAGGAGCGGGGGACAGAGACCGTTCGGATGGATCGCCCTCCCCGCTTCAGCACTCCTGGTGCTGGCTGCCTGGTTTGCCGGGACGTACGTGGCCTGGGCGCCACTAGCCGTCCTCATCATCCTTCTGGCGGCAGCCAGTTCTCTCCTGGCCTCGGTCTTTCTCCGGCGGATGGAGGAGGGCCCCCTTCCTGCCATTGGGAGTACCCTGCTGGCCATCCTGTACGCCGGAGCCCCCTTCGCCTTCGCGGTCTTCCTCCGCGATCATCCGGCTGGCGATTGGACGGCTCCCGGGTGGGACGGAGTGTTCCTCCTCGTGTTCGCCCTCACTGTGACATGGCTCGGCGACTCCGCAGCATACTTCGGAGGCCGGGCCATGGGCCGAAGAAAGCTGCTTCCTGCGGTGAGCCCGAAGAAGACGGTGGAGGGCGCCCTCTCTGGACTGGTGGGCGCCTCCGCAGGTGCGGCTCTCATGGTGGCCTTCCTCCTCCCGGTGTGGGGATCGGGATTGACCCTTTCGGTGACGGGAGGCGCAATCCTGGGGGCGCTGCTCGGGATGGCTGCCCAGGTGGGCGATCTGGCCGAATCACTCCTCAAGCGGGAGGCAGGTGTGAAGGACTCGGGACGGATCCTCCCGGGGCATGGTGGCGTACTGGATCGCTTCGTCGGGGTCCTCTTCTCGCTTCGGCTGACCTAGGGGCTCCTCGCCCTGTTCCTGGGGTGAGAGCGCCGGAGTGGTCAAGGTGTCTGATCAAGTGATT
>REBX01000019.1 GCA_007692505.1 Gemmatimonadales bacterium
TGCCAGGTAGATCGCCACGCTCTGGATGCCGGACAGGTCGATGGGAGGCGCACTCACGGACTGCCCGAAGATGGTGTTCCGGAGGCTGGAGAAGGGCACGCGCACCACGGTCCAATCCTCCGAAACCATGAAGGGGGCCCTCCGCGACACCCTCCGTCCAAAGCGGAGCTGCTCGTCGTCGAGCTCGAGTTCGAATTCGCGATTGCTTCCACGCACCCGCAGCTCGACGCCCGCATGCCCCGCCAGGTCGATGGCACGCGGCGCCCGCACCAGGGTGAAGCCGCCGCCCCGGGTCACGAGCGTTCCGGAGAAGCGCAGGGTGCCCTCCTCGACCTCGACGAAGCCCCGGGAGCGGCCTCCCATCACCCCGTCGTTCACCACGGTCCAGGCGGCTTCGTCGGCGTGTTCGAAGGCAAAGAGCATGGGGGACATGGATGGTTCTTCGGGCATCTTGTTCCAACCTGCGAGGACCAGGAGGAGGGCGAGGAACAGGAAGGCAAGAGGCAGGCGGGTGAACCGCAGGCCGGGCCGGCGTTCCGTTGAATTCGTTGAAGGTGACCGACACGGGGGCTGGAGTCCGGGCATCGCAGGGCCTCTCTGAAGGGGGTGGAGTCGAGAGACCCCTCCTGTGGCAGATCGGTTCCAGGTAGTCGGGCTCCCTTGTCTGCCCCGATGCGTGCCGGAATCCCGAGGTTTCGGCGTCGGGAGCCCCAGCTCCCTTGACGATCGGCCAAGACATGCAAATATTAGGATGTTTAGAATACCCCATCACGGCATCGAACCGAGGGATCCTCTACATGGGCAAAGCCACAAATCCCGGAAACGCTGCGCCCCCCCACCTCCTGGCCCACGCCTCTGCAGAAGGCACGGCCCACATTCTCAAGTGTCTGGGGCACCCAACCCGGCTTCGCATTCTCGACTTCCTGGACCAGGTGGACGAAGCCACTGTGACCGAGATCCATGAGGCTCTGGATGTGAGCCAACCCGTCGCCTCCCAGCACCTTACCACCATGTGGGACAAGGGCATCCTCCTGCGTCGCCGCGAAGGGGTCAATGTCCACTACCAGATCGGGGACCCACGGGCCCGGACAGTCCTGTCCTGTGTTCGCGGAAGCGATTCCTGAACTCCTCCTCCCATCTGCAGCCATGCCCTTGTCCACTGACCGGACCCATCTTCATGCCCAAAACATATAATAATGTTTATTCATATATGCGTGAGTTGCTCTGCCGGAACACAGGATGGACCCTCAGGTCGCTCCGCGTTCCGGCGCTCGCTCTCCTCCTGAGCCCTGTCTGGGGGGTGGGGGGAGCAGCCACTGCCTCTGCCCAGGAAACCCCCGTCACCCTGGAGGAGGTGCGACGGATGGCCGCCGAGGGCCATCCTGACGTGCTGGCCGCCCGGGCCCGGTCCGATGCGGCCTTCCGGGAATGGGACGTCGCCCGGGCGTACCGGCTTCCAAGCCTGGCAGCCGAATTCGACGCCGTGCGCAGCACGGACCCGGTTGCGGCCTTCGGAAGCCGACTTCGGCAGGGACGCTTCACGGAGGCAGACTTTGCCCCCCATCGGTTGAACGAGCCCGATGCATTGGGTGACTGGGGGGCTGGGCTGGGGCTCGAGTGGGCTCCCCTGGATCCGGCTGCCTCCTCCGTTGCCCGTGCTTCCGAGGCGTTGGCCCGCGCTGCAGGCCTGGGTTCGGACTGGGCAGCCCGCGCTGCGGCCTTCCGCGCCGAGCTTCACTACCTGGAAAGCGTGGGGGCGGAGGCCCATCTCCATGCCGCAAGGACTTCGGCACAAGCAGCCCGTGAGAACCTCCGGGTGACGGAGCGCAGGATGGAGGAGGGATTGGCCACCGAGGTCGATGTCCTCCAGGCCCGCGCCGCCCGGGAAAACGCACGGGCGGAGGTGATCCGGGCCGAGCGGCAGATCCGGGATTCCCGGGAGCGTCTGGGCCTGGCCCTGGGATGGGATGGCGACCGAATCCCGGTGCCTGCAGATCGGGATTTCCCTTCCCTGCCCGTCTCCACCCGGACGCTTGCTGCCCGTGACGTAGAGGGTCGGCCCGACCTCCAGGCATCCAGGGCCCGCCTTGTGGCGTCGGCGTCTCGGGTCGAGGAGGCCAGGCGCCAGCGCCTCCCCTCCATGGAAGGGTTTGCCCGGGTGGGCACCCATGCCCATGCCCCGCTCTCCAGCCCCGAGGCCAACTGGACCTTGGGCCTGCGCGTGCGACTGCCCCTCTTCACGGGTGGGGCGCTCACGAACCGGGTTCAGGCCCTCGAGGCCGAACGCCTCGCTACTCGGAAGGAGCACGACTTCCTCGTCCGGGAAGCGGAGGTCGAGATGGGTGAGGCCATCCGGGCGCTGGAGTCGGCCGAAGACGCGCTGGGCGCAGCGGTGGCTGCCGCCCGGGCCTCCGGAGAAGCTGCCCGCCTCATGCGACGCCGCTACGAGCAGGACCTCGCCACGGCGGCAGACCTGGTGACCGTGGAGTCAAGAGCCGCCCGGGACGCTGCCCGGGAGGTGTCAGCCGCCACGAGTCGAGCCATGGCTGCGGCTCGGGTGCGTTTCCTCACTGCAACCCATGACCGCCCCGAAACCCCGAACTCCGGAGACTCCCGATGACTCGCCGCCGCCTCCTCCTCGTCCTTCTCGTCCCAGCGGTCCTCGCATCCTGTGGGCCGGAGGAGCCCGGCGAGATCCCGCGCGAACCCGTCGCCGGGGAACTCCTGGTCACACAGGCCTTCCCGGCCACGGGGGTCACAAGCTTCGCTGCAACCCTGGACTCGGATCGGGTGGCCGAGATTGCCACCCGAGCCACCGGGACGATCCGATCCGTAGAGGTTCGGGTCGGGGATCTCGTACAGGCGGGCACTCCGGTCCTCCGCCTCGATGACGACGACGTGGAGGCCCGCATCGAGTCGGCTCGGTCCCAGGTGGAGCTGGCCTCCGAATCGGCGCGTCGAATCCGCAACCTGGCCGAGGACGGTGCCGTCACCCGGCAGGAACTGGACGAGGTGGAGGCGAGGCTGGCCGCCGCCGAGGGGGGACTTCGAGAGGCCGAAGCCCAGAGGGGCTACAGTGTGGTCCGGGCTCCGTTCGACGGGGTGGTCACCCACCGTCGGGTCGATGCCGGAGACCTGGCCTCCCCGGGAAGACAGCTCCTCAGGATCGTCTCCCCGGAGGCCCTCAAGGTGACGGCGGAGCTTCCTGCTCACCTGTCGGGCAGCCTGGCAGAGGGCGATGAGGTGCTCGTGCACCTGGAGACGGACGGGGCACCCATACCGGCTACCGTGGAGCGCATCGTTCCCGCTGTGGACCCGACGAGCCGT
>REBX01000144.1 GCA_007692505.1 Gemmatimonadales bacterium
GAAGTCGATCCGGGAGACGTAGGGCTCCACGAAGATGCCGGGCAGGATGCCGAAGGTGCCCTCCGTGGCGCGGTACCCGCCCCCCACGGGAAGACGGAGTCCGGCACCGAGGATGAGCGAATTCACCAGGCCGTCCTCCGGGAAGTCATCTGCCTCCACGGCCCCGGGGATGAAGGGCGAGGAGAGCCGGGTCGTGAGGCGCTCCCCGTAGACCTCGGCTCGTGCACGGCCGCCCAGGGCGAAGCTCACACCCCCGCCGCCCCTCAGGAGGATGCGGTCCCTGCGTCCCTCCTCTTCGTCCTCGGTCCTGAGCACTCCACCACCCGCCTTCACGAAGGGAGCCAGTGCGGCACCGCCGAAGTTCACCTGGAACTCGGCCCCGAAGAGCTTCAGGTCGAAGGCGTCTGCAGGGTCGGAGCCGGCGGTGGGTTCGAATCCATCCCGGATTCCCACGCCATCCTTCCAGGCATAGAAGGGCTGGAGGGAGAAGTAGGGACCGAAGTCGATCCCGATTCGAAGGCTGGGCATCCGGGTGTTCTCCAGGCCCCAGGCGTCATCCCAGCGAAGTTGCTCGTAGGAGGGGAGGACGGAGTAGCTCACGTCCTGTGCGTTCCCGGGGGCCGGGAGGAGCAGGATTGCCAGCAGGGCAGAGACCGGGACGATTCGAAGCGCCCCCGTCGGAAATCTCGAACGTCGATGCGGCATGGGAAGTCCTCCTTGTTTCGCAGGAACCATGGGGACCGCGATCCACATGGCTGGCAGGTGGCCAGTCGGAGGCGTCGGCTTCGTCCGTTCCCCACCGTGCCCCCACGGGAGGAATTTCGCGGGGGCCCCGCCGTGGCCCCATCGCACATGGGTGGGAGCACCGGGCCACGTTCGGAGGAGGGGCAGGGAGGGGGACGCCCCGGAGTCCTGCCGGGAGGGAGGGGACGGGAAGGATGTCACCCATCTGTGGGATGCCCCCCGGGGATGATCTCCACGAGCTTCCATCCAACATGCAGGACCAGTACAGGATCCGGTCCCCTCGGGCCCGAGTGAATACTCGGCACCATCCGACCGGGGATCGTCCATATCATGGGAGAACTCGATGAATCGATTCGCTCTGGGCGTGGCGTTCGTCATGGCCCTTTCGGCCTGCGGGGCAGATGCCGAGTCCCGCGAGGACCTGGAGGGCCAGGCAGTTGGGGACACGATGGAGGCCCGGGCCCCCTCCCCGGCCTCGACGGACCGCCCACGTGCCGCGCCGGAAGCCCCGGTGCGTGCCATACGGGCCGGGACCCTCCTGACCTTCGAGGTTCGGGAGGACATCTCCACCTCGACGCACGGGGTCGGGGACGGGTTTTCCCTGATCCTCGTGGATGCCGTGTCCGGGACGGCCGGCGCGGTCCTCCCGGCCGGATCGCCGGCCCGGGGGAGAGTGACCGCTTCGCAGTCCAGCGCCGACGCCGAGGAGCGTTCGATCCTGGTTCTGCAGGTTGCCTCGGTGGAGGTGGACGGGAGGCAGCGGACCGTGGCCGGTGAGGTGCAGTCTGCAGACATCCGGACCTCCACCCGGGACAGCGGGACCCGCACGGCAGCCACCATCGCGACGGGGACGGCTGCAGGGGCCATCATCGGGCAGATCCTGGGTCAGGACACCCGATCCACCATCACCGGAGCAGCAATCGGCACCGCCGCAGGTGTGGGTGTGGCCCTCACCACGCGGGGCGGACACGCCGAACTTCCCTCCGGCTCCCGGATCGTCATCCGGCTGAGCCAGGACCTGAACTTCTGAAGGAGTCCAAATGAAAACATATTTCCGTGAATCAGTCACGAAGCTGGCGAAAACCCTGCCCGTACCGATCCTGGTCCTGGCCCTGGGGGTCATGGGGTCCCCTCCTGCAGAGGCGGAGGCCCAGCTCGGGATCGCCGTGGAGGGTCGAGCGGGTGTGACCTTCCCCCAGGGGGACCTCCTCGATGCCGGAGCCGAGTCCGGATTCCATACCGGCGGAGAGGTTCAGGTGAACCTCAACTCGAAGCTGACCGCCTACCTGGGGGTCAACCGATACGCCTTCAACTGCGACAACGGATGCGGGGCCCTGGGTGACAACCCCAGGAGCACAGGCCTGGGCGCCGGGCTCAAGTACATCATCTACAACCCGGGGGATGTCCTGGCCTGGGGCCGCGGAGGGATCGTGGCGAACACCTTCGGCAGTGATTCGGGGTCGGGGGACCGGGAAATCGGATTCGAGCTGGGCGTGGGGGCGGACCTGCCCGTGGCCGACCGCCTCTATATCGTTCCCAACATCGGATTCGTCCAACATGACTCCGGTCGGAGCGCCCTGGACCGGGCCAGCTTCTTCACCCTTGGTCTGGGCGTGCACTACCACGTGAGGTAGTGGAGCGACCCAGGAGCCATTCGGCATCGGCAGGAGGAGGGGCGGCTCTACTCGGAGCCGCCCCCACCCTCCTGCCGGTGCACGTAGGTGGCGAGCTGGAGTCGGGAGTGGAGGGCCAGCTTGTCCATGATGTTCCGCAGGTGGCTCTTCACCGTATGGACCGAGATGTGGAGCTCCCTGGCGATGGCCTTGTTGCTCATTCCCCGGGCGATGGCGCCGATGACCTCCTGCTCCCGCGGCGTCAGCATCACACCGTCCGTGTGGGAGGATCCTCCTCGGGCCACGACGTTGCGGGCGATCTCCGAGAAGAGGGTGGATGTCATCTCGTCCGGGAGGACCTTCATCCCGGAGGCCACCGACCGGATCGTGTCCAGGACGACCTCCAGGCGAGCGTCCTTCATGATGAACCCGGACACACCTGCGCTGACAAATTCCTGCAGCTCCTCGTGAGCGGGGAAGAGGTCCATGACGACCACCCTCGCCTTCGGGAACTCCTTCAGGACCTTCTTGGCCACCCGGAGGCTGTCGCCGTTCTCGAGCCCCAGGTCGAGGAGGACCACATCGGGCTGGCCCTTAAGGAGCAGGTCGTGGCCGTTCGGGGCCTCGGCGGTGGCCCGGATGCCCTCGGCCCGGTTCAGGACCGAGAGGAGGGCCTCCCGGACGAGTCGGTTGTCCTCGATGAGGGCGACCTGGATGATGTCTTCACCAGAGCGGTCGGGGCCTCCCCTTTCCTGGGGAGCGATCCGACCTTCCGGCTTGGCGGGTTCCTCGGTCACCTGGGCCTCACTTGGTCCGGGAAGGGGAATGGTGGAACTCCATGTAGAGCCGGTCCGGGAGTTCGACCACCTGAAATGTAGCCGGTGGAGTGCCCTCGCCGATACGGGACCGTGGGGCTGCAGACCTCCGTCCGCACCCGGATCCGTTCATGCTTCCTTCAGGGGAAGGCCGGGGGAATTCGGGCCAGGAGACCCTCCACCTGCGATGAGGACGGGTAGTGTGACCTGGAAGGGGGCCTGGAGGCGCCTCAGCTCCGCTTCCAGCATATGATTGACCTCCAGGGTCTGACTGGGTCCGTCGCTCACGACGAGGATGTGGGTGATGTCGTCCCCGTTGATCAGGCGTCCTTCCCAGACGCCTCGGGCAAGGAGGGCCCTGTTGTGCCCGGCTTCGAGGAGGGCCTCCATGGGGCCGGTGCGGTCCCGTCGGATGGGAGGGTCGAACTCGTACCCGTAGGCCCAGAAACCCTGGGGCTCCGCGCTTCGCTTGCTTGATTTCATGGTGGATCCCTCGGGGCACCGGGCCGGCGATGTCCGGACGGTGGACCGATTGGATGGAGGGTCGTGCCCGGTGTCGATGCCAGGGAGCGGCACGAAGGCCACACAGACTCCTGCGTGGAGCACCCACATCAAGGTTCGTCGACCCGGGCAGCCCGTACCATCCGTCATCGGAGGGATTCGGAAGCCCCCGTCTCCCCCTCATGGCCGATGGGGATGGGGTGGGCATCCCGCGATATTCAAGGTTCGGCGAATTCCCTCCACCCCGAGTCAGGGAGCCATCCATGCTGTTCACCATCGCAATCGTCCTCTTCGTGCTCTGGGCCCTTGGCCTCTTCAGTGGATACGCCATGGGAGGCCTGATCCACCTGTTCCTCGTCATCGCCATGATCGTCCTGCTCATGCAGTTCATGGCCGGACGCCGAACCGCCTGACCTGCCACCGTCGGCCCGCACGGCCCGTCCCAGTTCCACGTCTCGCAATGCCGGGAGTCCCAATGCAACGTCCCACGGTAGTCAGCTCCGTCCGAGGCCCAAGACGGCCAGCTCTGCCCTCCCGTCCGACCCTCCGACGCACCGGACGGATCGGCCTGTACCTCGCCGCGGCCCTCGTGCTGACCTCCTGCTCCTCCTGGGGCCAGCGGGAAACCGGCGCAGTTGTGGGCGCCGCAGCCGGCGGGGCTGTGGGCGGCATCGTCGGAACGCAGAGCGGCTCGACGGCCCGGGGTGCCATCATCGGGGCCGTGGTGGGGGGCGCTGCAGGTGCCGTAATCGGCCACCAGATGGACCGGCAGGCCGAGGAGCTCGAAGCCAGGGTTCCCGGCGCAATCGTGGAGCGGGTCGGGGAGGGTATCCATGTCACCTTCCCGTCGGGCCTCCTCTTCGATTTCGATTCCCATGCGGTCCGCCCCGATGCAGCCGGCCACCTCAGGCAGCTCGCCACCAGCCTCGGGACGTATCCGGACACCCGGGTCGTCGTGGTGGGTCATACCGACTCGGTGGGAAGCGACACCTACAACCATGACCTCTCCCTCAGACGGGCCGGGGCCGCGTCCAACGTGCTTCTGGCCCAGGGGGTGTCTGCAGGCCGGATCGACATCGTGGGTCGCGGGGAGTGGGAGCCGCTGGCCACGAACGAGACGGCGGCCGGACGCCAGGCGAATCGCCGCGTCGAGGTCGCCATCTTCTCGGATGGGGCATCCTCCGTACAGCCGTGAGGCCCCGTGCCCCCGGTAACCCCACGGGGAAGCGGCTTCTCCCTTCTGTCAGACCGTGGCCTGGACCTTGCATTCCCTGAACGGAAACGCACTGAGAGAGCGGACTCGGCCGTGGTCGGGCTCCCGTGCCATTCAGCCAAAGGGGAGCGTCGGCCATGATCCACCGGATTCTCGTTCCACTGGACGGGTCCACGAGGGCCGAGGCGGTCCTCCCCCATGTCGTCGCCATCGCCACGGTCTTCCGATCCCGGGTGGACCTCCTGCACGTGCTCCCCGGCACTGCGGTGGGGGATCGATATCGTCCCTCCGATCCCATGTCCTGCCGGCTGGCCCGGGCGAACCGTTCCAGGTACCTGGCAGGGCGGGCCAGGATCATGGCCGGGGAGGGGCTGGACGTACACTCCCGAACCCTGGAAGGGGGGCCTGCCGAGGTCATCGTGGACCTGGCCAGCGGGAATGACTACGACCTGGTGGCCCTGACCCCCCACGGGACGGGGCAGAGTCGTCACCTGGCCATGGGATGCACCGCGACGGGGGTTGTCCTGAACGCCCGCTGTTCGACCCTCCTGGCCATGGGCTCGAAGCCAGGGCCCGACGACGCGGAGGTGCCCCCGGTCATGTACAGGAAGATCCTTTCGCCGGTGGACTGTTCCCCCAGGAGCGACTGGTGCCTCAAGGTGGCCAGCGACCTGGCTCGCGGGTCGGGAGCGCGGCTTCAGGCGGTCCATGTCCTGGATCCCCCGCAGCTGGTGTCCCGCATGCCCCTGGACGAGGCGACCCGCGCCCTCGTCGACGGGGTCGTTCGTGCGAATCGGGCCGAGGCGACGCAGTATCTGGACTCCATCGTTCGGCGCCTGGGTGGGGACGGAGCCACCATGGAATCCCGGGTCCTGCCCGGATCGGCAGGGGGTGTGGCGCAAGTGGTATGCAGGAGGGTAGCATCCGAGGGGATCGACCTTGTGGTGCTCAGTGCCCACGGCCGGGGGCAGTCCTCGGGCGGGCGGATCGGTGGAACCGCCATGGAGCTCCTCCTCGGTGTCCATCGGCCGGTGCTGATCCTGCAGGACCCAGCCGCCGGTTCCTCCCACAACTCTCCCCGGAACATGCGTTGAGGTGCTCGCAATGTCGCCGTTCCTGACCCACGCCTCCCGTCAGGACGGACACCTGCTCGCCTCGGGACATGTGCCCGGCGAGACCCGCATCCGGGAGCGGATGATCCGCAGGCGCCTCCGGACCCTGGACCGGCGGTTCTCCCGGTTTCTGAAGGAATGCCGGGAAGACCCCACCGCCGAGGGGTTTGCTTCCCTTTCCAGGGGTGGGCGGGACTGGCTCCTCGAGAACGACTTCATCGTGGCCGAGGCCCTGCAGACGCTGGATGGGGCCATCACCTCCGAGTTCCTGAGTCGTCTGCCCGGTCTGTCGGACCCCTCCGATGAGCTGAAGGTGCGTCCCCGTATCGAGGTCATTGCAGGCGAGCTCGTCTGCCGCGACAGGGGACGACTCGACACCGACGAGATCGCCCTCTTCGTGGAAGGCTACCAGGAGGTGCACTCCCTCCGGCTGGCTGAACTCTGGGCCCTGCCGGCATTCCTGAGGCTCATCCTCCTGGAGGAACTCCTGGAAGGGCTGACCGGCGGAGGGAAGTCCTTCGAGGTTGGGCCGTACATCCTGTCCCTCCGGACCCTGGCGAACCAGGACTGGAGGGACGTGGTCGAGGCCCTGAGCGGAGTGGAGCAGATCCTTCGCCAGGACCCATGTGGAGTCTATACCCGGATGGACTTCCGGACGCGGGACCGCTACCGGAACGAGGTGGAGAGGATCTCCCGAGCCGCCGGGGCCGGGGAGGAGCGGGTGGCTCGCATGGCCCTGGAGGAGGCCCGGTCCCGTGCTGCACGGCCACGCGAGGGGCACGTGGGATACTACCTTGTCGACGAGGGCAGGGCTGCCCTCTTCCGGGCGCTGGGAAGGAGGGTGCCTGTCGGGGGCACCCCCCGGAGGCGCCGACGTTGGGCGGGAGTCTTGTACTTTGGCGGGATCTCGGTCCTGTCGGTCCTGCTGGTCCTCTTCTTCGCCGCCCTGGCCGGTGGGGGAAGCCTGTCGGGCCTGACCCCCTCTTCCCTCATCCCCGTCCTCCTGGCGCTGGTGCCCGCCGTGGGGGTGGCGGTGGCGCTGGCCAACCGCGTGGCCGGCCAATTCTCTCTTCCCCGGTCCCTCCCGCGGCTGGACATGCGTGAGGGGGTCCCCGACGAGTTCCGCACGGTGGTCTCGGTTCCGGTCCTCCTCACTTCCCGGGCCGATGTCAGGGAATTCCTGCAGACCATCGAGTCGAACCATCGGGCGAATCCCGATCCGAACCTCACCTGGGCTCTCCTCTCGGACTTTCCCGATTCCGACTCGGAGCACACGGAGGAGGACAGGGAGCTGCTTGCCGTGGCTTCCCGAGGTGTTCGGCAACTCAACCGGCGATACGGGCAGGGCGGGCGAACCCCCTTCCTGCTCCTCCACCGGGGCCGCCGCTGGAACCCGGTGGAGCGTCGATGGATGGGTTGGGAGCGCAAGCGGGGCAAGCTGGTCGAGCTGAGCCACCTGCTCCTTGGCGGACCGTCAAGTCTCTGGGCAGCGGAGGGCGATGCAGAACGACTGGAGAACACTCCTTTTGTCCTCACCCTCGATTCCGACACCCGACTCCCACAGGACGCTGCATCCCGGCTGGTGGGCACCCTTGCTCACCCCCTGAACCGGCCCGAAGTGGGGGAGGAGGGACGGATCCTGCGGGGATACTCCGTCCTCCAGCCCCGCCTCGAACCCCTCCCCGAGCCCGATGGGGGAACGATCTTCAGCCGGATTTACGGCGGAGTGCAGGGGCTCGACCTCTACTCGCGGGCGGCGTTCGACGTCTACCAGGACCTCTTCGACGTTGGGATCTTCGCAGGGAAGGGGATCTTCGACGTGAGGGCCTTCGAGGCCAGCCTGGCCGGTCGGACCCCGGACAACGCCATCCTCAGCCACGACCTCTTCGAGGGAGCCCATGGACGAGCCGGCCTGGTCTCGGATCTGACCCTCCTGGAGGAGTTTCCCGGGCACCCGCTGACCCATTCCCGTCGAGCCCACCGATGGATCCGGGGAGACTGGCAGCTCCTGCCCTGGCTGTTCCCCAGGGTCCTGGGGGCGGCCGGCGTCCGACTGGAGAACCGGATCCCGCTCCTGGGCCGCTGGATGATCCTGGACAACCTCCGGCGGTCTCTCCAACCCCCCACGGTCCTTTTCTCATTCCTGGCGGGATGGGCCCTCCTGGCCCCTCCTGCAGCGGCGTTCTGGACTGTCCTCCTTGCACTTGTGGTCGGGCTTCCTTCGCTCATGGCAGCCGTCGACGCCCTCCTGCGGACCCTGAGGGCCCTGCCGGCGCGGGCCGATGTGGGGGTCGAGGCCCGGGCGCTGGGGCGGGCCGTTGCCCGGTGGGGGATGGAGCTCTCCTTCCTGCCCTTCGAGGCATGGACCTCTGCCGATGCCATCCTCCGCACCCTCTATCGGGTGGTGGTGAGCCGGGAGCGACTCCTGGAATGGACCTCGTCGGCCCTCATGGCCCGCCAGGTCCGTCGGCGGGACAGCCTGGGGTCTCTCCTCCGCGGCATGTGGCCGGGGCCCGCCGTTGCCTTGGTGGGCGCGGCCGGGCTCCTCCTGCTCCCCATCTCCTTTCCTGTCGCCGCCACTCCCCTCCTGGCCCTCTGGCTGGCGTCGCCCCTGGTGGGTCATTGGGCCCGTCGGAGCCACCGGCCCATTCGGGACCCTCGGGGGGTGTTCCCCCGGGAGGCTGCCCGGACCCTGGCCCGGCGGACCTGGGGGTACTACGAGGCCTTCCAGGGCCCCGAGGGGAACTGGATGGCCCCGGACCACTTCCAGGAGTCTCCGGGGAGGGAGGTGGCACGCCGGACCTCCCCCACAAACCTGGGAATGGGGCTCGTGGCGGTGGCCACCGCATGGGACCTGGGGTTTGTGGACACGGGCCGGTTCGTGGCCCGCGTGCGCGCCAACCTGGACGGGATGCATCGCCTGCCCCGCTACCGGGGCCACTTCTACAACTGGTATGACACCGTCGACTGCAAGCCACTGGCCCCCCTCTACATCTCCACGGTGGACAGCGGCAACCTGGCAGCTGCCTTCCTGGCGGCCCGGGAGGCCCTTCTGGATGCCCGATCCCGGCCCCTGTGGACCCGGGACCAGGTGGAGGGAGTCCTGGACACCGTGCGGGTCGTGGGCGAGACCGTGGAGGAGGCAGGCGGCACCGGCACCGCCAGGGCGCTCCTGGCCGAGGTCCACGAGCTGGAGGCCTGGGTCCGGAGCCATCTCTTCCAGGCATGGGATGGGGGTCTGCCCGGCTTCGTGGAGTCCCTCGAGGAGCTCCGACATGGGCGTATCGAGACCCTGGAGCAGGCGTTCCTCCGGGTGCAGGGGCCGGCTTCGGAGGCCGAGGACGTGGAACGGTGGGATGCGATCCACGTCTGGATGAGCCATCTCAAGGCCCATGTGGAGCGGCTCCTGGACGAGCTCCTCCTCTTCCTCCCCTGGCTGGACCCGGAGATCCGCGAAGGCTCCGCAGCCGCTGCGTTGAACGCCCGCGTCCTCCCTCCGGGCTCCGGGATCCCCTCGCTCCGCCGACTGGCCTCCCTCCTGGCCCGTGAACTCCCGAAGGAGGCCGAGGGCGGGGAGGGCCATCCGGAGGATCCCCTGGAGCGGGGCCTCCGGGAGGCCCTGCAGGCCCTCCAGATCCTCACCGGAGACCTCTCCGACCTGGTCTCCGAGCTCGAGGTCTGGTATCGGGAGATGGACTTCACCTTCCTGTACGACGACCAGCGGGAGCTCTTCCGGATCGGATTCTCCGTCACGGAGGGCACACTGGACCAGAACCACTACGACCTGCTGGCGTCGGAGGCCCGCCTGGCCAGCGCGATCACCATGTCGGTGGGCGACGCTCCCCCCACCCACTGGCTGCACCTGGGCCGGCCCTTCAAGTGGACTCGTCGGGGCACCGTGCTCCTCTCCTGGGCCGGAACCATGTTCGAGTACCTCATGCCCCTGATCTTCATGCGGTGTCCCCCCGAGAGCGTCCTGGAGGATGCATGTCGGCGGGCCGTGGCCGTGCAGCGCGACCACGGGAAGAAGCTGGGGATCCCCTGGGGCGTGTCCGAGTCCGGATACCACGTGCTGAGCCCCGAGGGGCACTACCAGTACCGGGCTTTCGGAGTGCCCCTGCTGGGCCTGAGGCGCACCGGGGGGAACCGCCAGGTCGTGGCCCCCTACGCTTCCCTCATGGCGATCTCGCTGGCGCCCGGGGCAGCGTTCCGGAACCTGGAGGCCATGAGGGCCCTGGGGGGGATGGGACCGTGGGGGCCCTACGAGGCGCTGGACTTCGGCATCGATGCCCAGTGGCGGGACAAGCCCCGGGTGGTCCGGAGCTACATGAGCCACCACCACGGGATGCTCCTGGCGGCGCTGGGCAACCACCTGACGGAAAACCTCCTGGTGGAGCGCTTTCACCGCGACCCGGGGATCCGCGCCATCGAGCCGTACCTCTTCGAGCGGATCCCCTGGCGTCGGCCCGTGGAGCGGGCATGGGTGGATCGCTCGGCCCCCGTCAAGCTGGGTGGATGGGGCCCGGGCATCCGGCGCTGGTCCCCGCCCCTGGACCGACTGCCCCCGCCCAGCCACCACCTGGCCAGCCGGAAGCTGGTGGTGGCCATGGGGTCCGATGGCCGGGGCGGGAGTCGCTGGGGGGACTGGTCCATCATCCGCGGATGGGTGGGAGATGGGGCGCCGGCCGGGAGTCCGCATCTGGTCCTCCTGGACCGGGAGACGAACGAGAGCTGGAGCCCGCTCCCCGACGGGCGCTCCCCGGTTTCCGAGGAGCCCAGGATGATCCTGGAGGCCCATCGGGCAGAGTTCGTGCGGAAGACGAAGGGCATCCGGGCCCGCATGGATGTCTTCCTTCCGCCCGACGGTGGCTCCGAGGTCCGGCAACTCCTCCTGGCCAACGAGTCCCCCCGTCCGCGCAGGCTCCGCCTTGCCGTGTCGGCGGACATTGCCCTTGCGCCGGTCCATGGCGACCTGCGGCATCCGGCCTTCCACAAGCTCTTCGTGAGGGCCGAGGCCCTCCCCGACGGCGAGGGGATCCTCTACCAGCGCAGGGGGCAGGAGTCCCTGGGCGCCTCCCCGGTCCTCCTGGCCACCGTACAGGGCAGCGACGGTTCCACGCCTCCCCTCCGGTGGGGAACGAGCCGGGAGGCCTACCTGGGACGGAAGGGCTCACCGGACCGCCCGGCTGCCCTGGACGCACCGGATCGGCTCGACTGTCCCGGCACCCCGCACCATCCCCTCGACCCCGTGGCCGCCGGCGTCCTGGACCTGGAGCTGGGGCCTTGGGAGGACGTGAACCTCACCTTCCTCTTCGTTGTGGGGGAGGACCGACAGACCGTCCTCCAGCGGGCCGCCGACCTCCGGTCGCCCAATCGGCGGGAATGGGCGCTCGTCCAGGCCCGCGCCCGGGCCGAGGGGGAGCTGCTCCGACTGAACGCCGAGGTGGACGACCCGGTGGTCTGGGAGGAGCTACTGGCCCATGTGCTCCATCCTCCCGGCATCGGAGCAGTGTCTCCCCAGGTCGACCTCCGCCAGTCCTCCCTCTGGCGGTGGGGGATCTCGGGGGACATCCCGTTCATCCTCCTGGAGGGCGCCGCAGGGGAGGGGGAGGCGGGAGGCAGTGGCATCCTGGGTCCCCTGGTTCGGGCGCAGCGCTGGTGGGCCCGTCGCGGTCAGGAGGTCGACCTGGTCATCGTCGACCAGGCCGCCGGCGAGTACCAGGACCAGCTCAAGCACCGTATCCGTGACCGGCTGGCCGACGCCGGCGCCGAGGACCTGCTGGGTCACCGCGGGGGCGTCCACGTGGTGCGGGGGGAAGACGTGGGGACCGAGGAGCGTACCCGCCTGGGTGCCCTGGCCGCCCTCCGGCTCAGGACCTGGGGCCCCTCCCTGGAGAGGCAGCTGCGGGATGTGGCGCCCAGGCACCCGGGCGTGCGGGGAACGGGACCGGAGCCCGCGCCGGTGCGCCCGCCTGCACCAGGTGGGGCCCGGAGCGAGGCATCCCCCGAGCTCGGACGATTCCACGGGGAGACCGGGGAGTTCGTCGTGGACCTGGGGGCGGGCGAGACCACGCCGGCTCCCTGGAGCAACATCGTTTCCCGGGACGACATCGGGTTCCTGGTCACCGAGTCGGGGGGGAGCTTCACCTGGATCGGCGACGCAGGGGAGTTCAGGCTCACTCCGTGGCACAACGACCCGGTCCTGGGCCTGCGGGGTGAGGTGCTCTACCTCCGGGACGAGGAGAGCCGGGAGACCTGGACACCCACCCCCGGACCCCTGGGCCGCGAGAGGGAGCACCAGGTCCGGCACGGGTGGGGCCGGACCCGGATGAACGCCTCCAGCGACGAGCTCGACGAGGAGGTCAGCTGGTCGCTCCACCCCACGCGTCCGGTCAAGGTGGTTCGGGTCCGGCTCCGGAACCGCGGGGAGGTCCCCCGTCGGATCTCGCTGACCTTCCTGGCGGACTGGGTCCTGGGGTCGCACCCCCTCCACTCCAGGGGGCGCCTCCAGGTGGGGTTCGACTCCGACCTCTCTGCAGTCCTGGCCCGGAATCGATACTCCCTCGCCTTTTCGAACCGGCTGGCCTTCCTGGCGGCCGACTCGGCCGCCGACGGGATGGCCACGGATCGCAGGGAGTTCCTGGGCCCCGATGGCGATCCCATGGTCCGGATGCCTGCCGGCATGCTCCGGAGCCGACCCGGCGAACGCCAGGTCCCGGAGGGAGCGGCCTGCGGCGTCATCTGCCGGCAGCTCGTCCTCGAGCCCGGGGAGGCCTCCGGGGTCACCTTCTTCCTGGGCGCCGTCGCCGATGGCCAGGGCACGAGTGGGAAGGCGGAGCTGGAGGCACTCCTCCAGGAGCTCCGGTCGGAGGAGTCGGGGGTGGGGCCGGAGGAGGAGCCGGCCGAGAAGACGAGCCGGGAGTGGTCCGACTACCTGGGGCGGGTGCGGGTCCGCACCCCCGACCCCGAGCTGGACCAGGTGATGAACGGGTGGCTCCCCTACCAGACCATCACCTCCCGCCTTCGAGGCCGAACCGGATTCTACCAGTCCGGGGGGGCCTTCGGGTTCAGGGACCAGCTCCAGGACGTCTACACCCTCCTGCCCCTTGATCCCACTCTGGCGGAGGCCCACCTGGAAGCGGCCGCCCAGCGGCAGTTCCTCGCCGGTGACGTCCTCCACTGGTGGCACCCGGGGACGACGCGGGGTGTCCGGACCCGCTGCTCCGACGACCTCCTCTGGCTGCCCTGGGTCCTGGCGTCCACGGTGAACTGGACCGGAGACCCGTCCCTCCTGGACCGTGAGGTGCCCTACCTGGACGGCGAGCCCCTGCCCCCGGGAACCCACGAGCGGTACGACGCCTTCCCGGTCTCCGACGAGACCGGGACGCTGTGGGACCACGCCCTGCGGGCCGTGGAGCGGACGGCCGGGCTCCTGTCCGAGCGGGGGCTCCCCCTCATCGGGACCATGGACTGGAACGACGGGATGGACCGGGTGGGCCACGAAGGGCGGGGCGAGAGCATCTGGCTCGGATGGTTCTTCATCGACGTCTGCCGACTCCTGGTCCCCCTGGCCCGGGCCCGCTCCCAGGAGGACCGGGCCAGACGGCTCGAGGGCTGGAGCCAGGTCGTGCTGGACGGGATCGAGGGGCACGGGTGGGACGGGGAGTGGTACCGGCGGGCCTTTTTCGACGACGGCACCCCCCTGGGCTCCCGGGACTCCACGGAGGCCCGCATCGACTCCATCGCCCAGTCGTGGGGCGTGATCTCGGGGGCAGCGGACCCACAGCGGGCACGGACGGCCCTGGACTCGGCGTGGCGGGAGCTGGTCCGGAAGGACGAGGGGATCGCGCTCCTCCTGACTCCTCCCTTCACCGGAGCCGGGCCCGATCCGGGGTACATCGCGGCGTATCCCCCGGGGGTCCGGGAGAACGGCGGCCAGTACACCCATGCGGCCACCTGGCTCCTCAGGGCGGTGGCCCGGGCCGGAGACGGGGATCGCGCCGGGGAGCTCCTCCACATGCTCCTGCCCAACCGCCGTCCGCCCGGTTCGGAGGAGGCCCGCCGCTACGCCGTGGAGCCCTACGTCGTGGCCGCAGACGTCTACGGTACGGTCCCCTGGGTGGGCCGGGGGGGGTGGACGTGGTACACCGGGGCGGCAGGGTGGCTCTGGAGGGTGGCCCTGGAGGACGTCCTCGGGGTGTCCCGCGCCGGGACGGTCCTCCGTGTGGACCCCTGCATCCCCGCAGCCTGGGACGGCTTCGAGGTCCGGGTCCGGATGGCAGACCGGCAGGTGGAGCTCCGGGTACGGAATCCCGATGGCGTGAACCGGGGCGTGGTCTCCTGCCGGGTGGACGGGGTGGAGACGGATCCCTCGGCGATCCCCCTGGCCGGAAGCGGGGCGCTGGCGGTGGAGGTTACTCTGGGGTAATGGGTCCCGATCCCCGTTCCTCCCTTGCGGCTCCCATGACCTCCCCTGATCCCGTCGCTCGCTACTACGATGGAAACACAGGTCGCTTCCTCCGCTTCGGCCGGGTGCGGGGGAGCGCCGCCATCCATCGAGCCCTGTGGGCCCCCGGTGTGGTGGATGCCCGTGGGGCGGGGAACTGGATCAACCGGTGGCTCGCCGAGTCGCTGGCCCTCCACGGCTCGCCCCGACCCCGAACCCTCCTGGACCTGGGCTGCGGCGTCGGCGGCACCCTCCTCCACATGGCGGAGCACCTCCCGGGGGCCGAGCTCCACGGCGTGACCATCAGCCCCCGCCAGGTGGAGATGGGCCGGGAGCTGGTACGGTCGAGGGGGGCGGAGGACCGGGTCCGGATCCACCAGGGCGACTTCAACGCCCTCGAGCTGGGCCTGCGGTTCGAGGCGGCGGTAGCGGTGGAGTCCTTCGTGCACGCCGAGACCCCGGCCCGCTTCCTCCAGACAGCCCGGGACCACCTGGCTCCGGGGGGGCTACTCGTCGTCGTGGACGACTTCCTGGCCCGTTCCGAGGACGAGCTCTCCCCGGGCGACCAGCGACGCATCCGTGACTTCCGGAGGGGGTGGCGCCTCCCGAGCCTCTGCACCGTGGCCCGCCTGGAGGCGGAGGCCATCGGGCTGGGCCTGGAGCCCCTCTCCGGCTTCGACTTCACCCACTGGACCCGGCCGGGGCGCCCCAGGGACCGGGTCATCGCCCTGGTGGCTCCGGTATCCCGTGCGCTGGGGCTGGCGGACGTCCCCTTCTTCGGGAACATGATCGGTGGCAACGCCCTGCAGCAGGGGATGCGCCGGGGGGTCCTCCGCTACCGAGGACTCGTCCTGCGCCGGAGCGAGGACGGACCTTCCCGCCATGTCCCCGGCGCACCGGCCCATTGATGCCGCCCCCCCCCCCCCCGGGGTATTGGGGGGGGGGGGGGGGGTGGGGGCAGGGGGGGGGGGGGGGG
>REBX01000018.1 GCA_007692505.1 Gemmatimonadales bacterium
ACCACCCTGGGCTTCTGTCGCGCTACCAGGAGCGCTTCTCCTTCATGCTGGTGGATGAGTACCAGGACACGAACCGGGCCCAGTTCGTCCTCCTGGAGATGCTGGCCCGGCAGAACCGTAACCTCATGGTGGTGGGCGACGACGACCAGTCGATCTACGGATGGAGAGGGGCAGACATCCGGAACATCCTGGACTTCGAGCGGACCTACGAAGGGGCGGCCGTGGTCCGGCTGGAGACGAACTACCGCTCCACCCCGGTCATTCTGGAGGCGGCAAACACGGTGATCCGCCACAACCTCCAGCGGAAGGAGAAGACCCTCCGCACGGACCGTGAAGGAGGCGATCCCATCCTCCTGGTGGAGACCGCCGACGAGCGGGATGAGGCCCGCTGGCTCGCGGAGGAGATCGAGACCATCCGGCGGGAGGGGGAGGGCACCAGCTACCGGGACGTAGCCATACTCTACAGGACAAATGCACAGTCGCGGGCCCTGGAGGATGCATTCCGCCGTCGGGGGATCCCTTACCAGATCGTGGGTGGGGTCCGGTTCTACGAGCGTCGGGAGATCCAGGACGTCCTCTCGTACCTCCGGCTTATCTCCAACCCGCAGGACTCCGCCGCCTTCCAGCGAATCGTGAACTATCCAAGGAGGGGGATCGGGAAGACCTCGCTGGGGCGCCTGCTGCAGTGGGGCCTGGACCGGGGGATCCCGGCGCTGGAGGCGGCCCGGAGATCCGAGGAGGTCCCGGACCTGCCCGCCGGTGCCCGGAAGTCTCTGGCTCGCTTCACCTCCCTGGTGGAGCGCCTGTCGGCTCGGGCCCGCGAGGTTGCCGCCGGACCCTTGGTGGAGGAGCTGATCGAGGAACTGGACCTCCTGGAGCACCTCCGGGACGAGGGGCCCGAGGGGGAGGATCGGGCCGAGAACGTGAAGGAGCTGGTGGCCGGGGCCATGGACTTCGATGCCAGCGCATCGGAGACTTGGGAGGGGCCGCCCCCGGAAGGTCTCACGGACCTGGACCTGTTCCTCCAGCAGGTTGCCCTCATCACCGACCTGGATCGGGCGGATCCCGATGCCGACACGGTGACGTTCATGACCCTCCACAACGCCAAGGGGCTGGAGTTCCCCGTGGTTTTCATCGCCGGGCTGGAGGACGGCCTCTTTCCCATGGGGCGTGCCTTCGACGACCCCGAGCAGCTCGAGGAGGAGCGTCGCCTCTTCTACGTCGGGATTACCCGGGCGGAGGACCGACTGGGCTTCACCTGGGCACGGGAGCGGCGACGCGCCGGTGACTTCATGTACTCGAAGCGCTCCTCCTTCATCGACACCGTGCCCGACGAGCTCCTGGATCCCCGACGGTCCCCCAGGCTCGAGCGGGAGAAGAAGGATATCGCTCCTTCCGCCCGGTCACGGTCGGGGGCAGGGGATCGCCGGGGCGGGCGGACGCGGGGAGGCGGGAACGACGCTTTCGGGAGCGCAGCCCGGAAGGCGGCCCGAAGGGCGAGGGAGGAGGAGGTCTTCGAGGCAGGCCTGGACCAGGATCAGCCTGTCCTTGCCAAGGGCGCCCGGGTCTCCCACCCGACCTTTGGCGGTGGCACCGTGATGGCCGCGTCCGGTCGCGGGGACGACCTGAAGGTCACCGTGCGCTTCGACTCCGTGGGCGAGAAGCGCCTCCTGGCCCGGTACGCCCAGCTCGAGAGGGAGTTCTGATCCGCCAGAGGTGAAGGAGCCTCAGCTTCCGTCGGCCCGCAGGGTGCGGGGGTCGAAGTGGATCTTCCCCTCGGGTATCCGGGCATCCGCCTCCAGTCTACCGTCCGGTGTGGCCCGCAACCCGGGGACGTCGATCCGACCTGCTGCCCTGGGGAGGAAGAGGCCCGAAGGGGTGGGGATGGGGAAGAAGTCATCCGCCCATTCCTGGAGGATCTCGGGGTCCTCGAAGCCCCCCCGGGCCATTCCTCGTCGCCGGATGGTCTTTGCCAGTCCCAGGTTCTCGTCCCCGATGGGATCGAGTTCGGCTGCCCGGCTCTCCTCCCCCCGGGCCAGGTACTCCATAACGTACTCGTAGGAGAGCTGGATATACCGGTCCCTGAGCGGCCTCGGGAACTCGAAACGGGATCGTTCCACGACCCGGCCGAACATTCGCTTCCAGCGGTCCCGGTCCTGGATGGCCACCATTCCCCGGAAGATCCTGCGATTCGTCCGGAACGAGAAAAGGGTCCGGGAGAGGACGCGGTCGAAGTGTGCGTCGGCCGCCTGGTGGTCTGCTTCCAGGACGACCTGACGGGCTCGCGTCAGGTATGGATCCCCGATCTCGAGATCCATCCTGTGCTCCCAGTAGGTGTGGCCCAGCGCCTGGGTGGTGCTGGTGAGGAGGAGCCTGCGTGGCACGTAGTAGTTGTGCGCCACTGTGTCGGCGGCCAGGTGGGAGAGGTATCCCAGGGAGACCGCCTGGAGCTCTGGGGTGTCTGCCGAAGCCTGGATCTCCTCCCCCACATGCCAGTGGTGGCAGTGGCGTCCGGCCGGCGCGTACTTCTTTCCGAAGGAGATGTCGGCGGCTACCCCCCCGTACAGGAAGGACACGGGGTGCCGTCGGAGCAGCTCCTGTGCGGCAGGGGGGAGCAGGTGCACTGAGGAGAGGACGGCTTCGCCAATGGCGATATGGGTCGCCGGACCCCAGGCGAGTGCTTCGCCTGGCATCAGGAGAAGCCAGAGGAACGCTCCGACGAGGCTGGAGAGGAGAAGGCGTGGTTTGGCCATCATGCCCGGAACAGGCTGGATCGGTCCAGGGGACCGGTCAGCGAGATCCTCCTGCGAGTTCGCGGAGGCGACGGAAGGCTCCCTGAACGTCGAGCCCCTGCTTCCGGCCCGGAGTGGCCGAATCCAGGACGGCTCCTACCTCCCGGGTGGCCGCCCGGACGAACTCCTGTCCCAGGTCGCCGAAGGAGCCGGCTGCGCGACCCGAGTCCCGGACCGCCTGACGGGCAGAAGAGGATGCCTCCCGCGAGGCGGATCGGGCTGCCTCAAGCGGTTTCCGGACCTCCTGTTGCACTCTGTGGACCGCAGACCTGTGAGGACGGAGGGCCTGGACAGCGATGGCTGCCAGGAGGGCTCCGGCTGCTGCGGCGGCGGCGAATTCCACTGTGTCTCTGGGGAGCATGGGGGTCAGGGCCGGGAGGAGGGAGATGTGGGGGCAGGAGATGGATCGTTGTCATCAGCCGACGGCTCGCCGGGGAAGCCGGTATCGTCCGTGTGAGCCGGCCGGGGCCCGGGAGGACCAGGGTCGGGGGAAGGACGTCCGGGGTTGGCGG
>REBX01000057.1 GCA_007692505.1 Gemmatimonadales bacterium
AGGCGGGGCAGGCCGCCTCCACGTAGAGCTGGCCGGTCTGGGCCAGGTAGGCCGTATCGCCGAAGTAGTCCGTGCTGAAGAGCTCGCCTGCCGACTCCCCGATGGCCCCGGTGAGGATGGGGGTGTCGATGCGGGTGAACCCCTCCTGGTAGAAGTAGTCGTGGACGGCCTGCATGACCTCCGAACGCACCTTGAGGCCGGCCCGCTGCTGGGAGGAGCGAAGCCAGAGGTGGCGGTGGTCCATGAGGAACTCCACCCCGTGCTCCTTGGGCTGGATGGGGTACTCCTCCGCCAGGCTCAGGAGCTCCAGGCCCTCGAGCCCCAGCTCGTTGCCCCCGGGGGCCCGGTCGTCGGGCTTCACCGTGCCGGTGACCGCCACGACGGACTCCTGGGTGAGCCCCGTGGTGGCCAGCTCCCAGGTGGCTTCGTCCACCTGCTTCTTCAGGACCACGCACTGGAGGAGGCCCGTTCCGTCGCGGACCACCACGAAGGCAACCTTTCCGTGGACCCGGGTCGTTTCCACCCAGCCCTTCACGGTGACGGTTTCACCGGGGTGGCGGGACAGATACCTTGTTTCTACAATGGGCGTTCGTGACATGCGAAGGTCCTGTGGGTGGAGCCGGAGGTTGGGTTCGGTGCGGAGTCCCCGGTGGTTTTCCGCATTGTGGGGCAGGCCGACCGACGGCCCAAGGTAGAGACGCCGCCCGAAGCGGGTCAATGCGCCAAGGCGCATCCTGTATCTCCTGCCGGGGTTGCCTGCACCTGTCGGCCGACGGTCCACCCGAACGCGCCACCGCCCTCCCGGCCAGGGAGGCGCGGTCCTGGCGACTCTAGAATTCGAACGGAGGGAACATCCGTGAAGAAACTGGCATGTATTGCTCTGGCAGCCGCATTCCTCGTCGTCAGCACCCCCGCCGAGGAGGTCCAGGCCCAGGTTGCCTTCGGACCGCAGGCCGTCCTGTGGGACTTCGACGACCTGGGGGTCGGAGCCCGGGTGGACTGGAACATGGGTGAGGCGTTCGAGATCGACGAAGGGTTCTTCGAGAACCTGACGGGTTCGTTCAACGCGAACTACGTCTTCGACGACTTCAACGACGCCACCACCCTGATCTTCAACATCAACGCCCACGTCCCCTTCGACATCGACGCCGGGGTCACCCCCTTCGCCGGAACGGGGATCAACCACTACCGGATCTCGGTGGACGGACCCTTCAGCTTCTCCGGGTCCGGCCTGAACCTCCTGGGCGGGATCATGTTCGGCCTGGGCGACATCCCGGCCTTCACGGAGCTGCAGTACAGCACCACGGGAGCCGGCTTCATCAGCCTCTCCTTCGGGGTACTCTTCGGCGGCTGACCCCCGCCTGAAGGATCCCGGAACGAAAGCGAGGGCCCCGGTCACCGAGAGGTGGCCGGGGCCCTCGTGCATTCGTCCCCCTCGCCCCAGGACGGGGGCGGTGGGCGCCGGGCTGCCCAGCTGCCCCCCCGTTACGGGACCTGGGGGTGAAAGCGCCAGGACGGTCGGTAGTCCCGGGGGGGAGCCTCCCGAAGGAGCGACTGTCGGACCATCGCGATGGGCATCCTCCCACTCTTCAGGATGTGGTCATGGAACGCCCGGTTCGACATCTCCCCCGACTCCACCAGGTCCCGGTGCAGCTGGCGGATCTGGAGGCCGCCCAGGAGGTAGCCCGCCTGGTAGAGGGGCGAGTACTGGCCCGTGAAGGAGCGGCGGACCTCGGCCTCGGCGGCGGCGGGTTCGTGCCCGATCTCCTCGATGAGGAAGTCGATGGCCTCCTCCGGCGTCATTTCTTCCATGTGGAAGGCCAGGGAGAAGAGGATCCGGGCGGCCCGGTGGTTCCGCCAGAAGAGCATCCCCATGCGGTCCTCCGCGCTCCGGGCAAAGTCCATGTCCCAGAGGAGGAGCTCCCAGTAGAGGGCCCAGCCCTCGCCCCAGAAGGGGGTGGAGAAGGCGCTCCGGTGGGTGCTGTAGCGGGAGGTCATGAAGCCCTGCAGGTGATGCCCCGGGATGAGCTCGTGGTGGACCACCGCCCGGCTGAAGTGCTCGTTGTTGGCCCGGAGGCTCATGAGGCGCTCCTGGTGGGCCATCCCGTCGGTGGGGAAGGCCACCCGGACGACCTCTCCGCCCAGGAAGAAGGGGGCGGTGCGCTGCTGCTGCGGGGAGAGCATCTCCATGCGCCACACCTCCCGGACGGGCTCCGGCAGGGTGACCAGGTCGTGCTCCAGCATGTACTCCTCGGCCTCGAGCGCGAACTCCTTCACCAGGCGGGTCTGCTCGCCGGGCTCCACCGAGAGCCCCTTCACGTGCTCCAGGGCGGCCTGCCAGTCGTCGCCGAAGCCCAGCTCCCGGGAGGCCTCCAGCATCTGCTCCCGGCCCCAGGCCAGCTCGTATTCGGCGATCTCCATGAGCTCCTCCGGGGAGTACGCCACGAGCTCGTTGGCCAGGTCCAGGACCAGGGCCTCGCGGCCCAGGGGGTCGCCGATGATGGGGTCGTCGTTGCCGCCCCGCATCCCGGCGATGTCGCGGCGGAGCCAGGTCTCCAGGTCGCGGATGGACTCGTCGAAGGCCTCCCAGGGGGTGCGCACCCACCAGGAGAACATGGGGTCGTACCCGTCGTGGAAGGAGAACCACTGGCTGGCGTGCTGGCGGAGCTGGCCCAGCCGGTTCACGGCCCGCATGGCCACCTCGGGGCTGAGCTCCACCCCGTCCAGGGTGCCCTCGTCCCGGGCCCCGGCAATGCGGGCGCGGGCCTCGCCCATGGCCTCGGTGATGTCGTGGAGGGTCTCGGCGGCTTCCCGGGGGTCCACCTCCTCCAGGTCGCGGCGGGCCTCGTGGAGGGCGACGATGTCGTACTGGAAGGGGAGGAGGACGCCGGCCTCGGCCTCCAGCTCGGCGGCCACCTCAAGGCGGCTCAGCTCGTACTCCACGCGGTTCCGGAGGAGCTGCCAGTCGATGGCCCCCTCCACATTCAGGGCCTGGTAGTCCAGGGCGTCCAGCTGCTGGATCCACTCCTGGTAGAAGGCCTCCATCCGCTCCCGCTGCCGGGGCGAGGCCAGCGAGTACCGGCGCCCCAGGACGGCCCGGTCCTGGGAGAAGCGCTCCACCACGTGGCGGAGATCGCTGGGCTCCGGATCCGCGTAGCCCGGCAGGGGGAGCTCGGAGGAGACCAGGTCGGTGGGGGCGGCGGCGCCGGAGGTCTGCGCCTGGGCCGGCTCGGGGCCCCAGAACGCCAGGAGGGCCAGGAGGGCCAGGAGGAGGACCGGGGCCGGGAGGATGGCGGGGG
>REBX01000268.1 GCA_007692505.1 Gemmatimonadales bacterium
TGAGAACACCCCCGATCATGGCCAGCGGGAAGAGGGGGATGTGCTCCATGAGCTCGGGCCAGCCAAGGGGCACCAGGAGGTGCGTCTCCGCCAGGACGAGTCCTTCAAGGAGGAGCCATCCCACACCGATGGCAACCGCCACGAATCCGAGGTGCACGGAGAGGGGTTCCAGCGCCTTGTCGGTGTAGCCCACCTCGTCCCCTTCCTCCTCCAGCCGCTCCGGACTGCTCATGGCCTCGGCCTCGTCCTCGCTCACTTCGTCCGGCGGCTCCAGGTGACCTCGCCAGACGGCCCAGTTGATGAGCAGGGTCCCCAGAACCACTCCTGCAACCACCCCCACGGTGGCCATGCCCAGGGCGAGGTCCAGACCGCTTTCGAACCCGAGGTCCCGAAAGGTGTCGCCGAGGCCGGCGGCGGTCCCATGCCCACCCTCGAACCCGATCTCGATGAGGGCGCCCGCCATGGGGTCGATGTCGGTCCATGGCTGGAGGAGCAGGATCACGAGGCCCAGACCCACCACGTATTGCCCCCAGGCAAGGGTCTGTCCGTGGACCACCATGGGCCCCGCCTTGTCCCAGATCTCCCCGGGTGGAGAGATCCGCTTTCCAAGGAAGAGGGTCGCAAATACCACGCTGATGAGGAGTCCCGGCATGGCGGACCATGTGTCCAGGACGGACTCGTTCCAGAGTCCTTCGGAGAAGCGGTCTCCGGGAGCGAGCCGCCCGAGACCCTGGGGACCGGCCAGCAGAGCGATCACGCCAGCGATGATGGCGCTGGGCAGGTAGAGCTTTCGGAGGACCCCGGAGCTTCGTCGAATCCACTTTGCCACGAGGATGAGGCCCGCGATGAGGAGCACCGCATACAGGACAGAATCTGTGGCCACGTGGCTCCCGGGCTGGAGGAAAGGTGACGATCACCGTACCCAGCCCGAGCCGTTACCTTGGGCGCCTTCCAAGGTTCCCGCCAGGAAGGCTCGGCGTTGGGGGCCGGAGTGCGGTGACTCGGCCAACCCGCCTTAACGGAACCGCAGTCCCGCGCATCAGGAGGAAGGAAGGCCGAATGCACATTGCCGACCCCCGGACGCCCCACCCTCCAGACCGCCATCCACACGATGTGGCACCTCCGGTTGGCACCCACCACCGGGGCCATTCACCTCCCAGGACGACCAGCATGACGAAGCCCACACCGATTCGCCTTCCCATGATGGCACTCGTGCTCACCCTGGCCGTGGCGCTCGCCCCTGCCGGGGCCGGTGCCCAGGACCATAGCCATCACCACCACCACGACCACGACGCCTCGGAGGGCCACACCCACCACCAGGGCGGCCCCGTGGAGTGCACCTCGCTGGCTGCGCCCCCCTGGTCCGGGCTGTCTGCTTCGGACCTGCAGCTGATTCGGGAGCTGCAGGAGGCCATCGCCGGCCTCGACACCCCCGAGGCCGCCCGGCAGGCAGGATTCCGCCCGGCCTTCGGGAATATCCCCACCATGGGCGTGCACTGGATCCACCAGGGCCGCATGGCGCGGGGGTTCGATCCCGGCGAGCCGGACCACCTCATGTTCGCGCCGGTGAACGGCGAGGAGACGCTGGTGGGGATTGCCTATGCGTTCATCGGACCGCCGGACGCGGACATCCCGGCCTCGTTCGAGAGCGCGCTCGCCCACTGGCATGACCACCCCGAACTGGGCGGGAGCGGACAGACCCTGCACATGCTCCATGTCTGGCTGGTGCCCTCGCCCTACGGTCCCTTTGCCGGAAACAACTTTGCGCTCCCCTTCATGGGGCACGGCATCACGCCTCCCGATGCCTGCTGGATCCAGTCCGACGAAGACGTGGAGCGCCTCGAGGTGGTGGGCTCCGCCTTTGCCCTGGCCGAATGGGCAACGGGGGGCGGAGGGGGCGAGGCCCTCGAGCACCTCATCGGGCAGGGAGCCGCTGCAAGCGAGCAAGGGGCAGGGGGTCGCGCCGCCGGGGCGGCTGCCCTTCGCATGGGTGAGCGCCTGGCGAGCAGCCTGGAGGAATGGGGCGCTGCCCTGGACCTGGCGGCACAGGATGGCGATGCCGAAGCCTGGCGCGCCGCCGCAGACGGCCTCATCGAGGGGCTGGGGCCGGTGCAGCGCCAGGCCGTCGAGGCCCTCCGCCTGGGCGTCACAGGCGTCCAGGCCTCCAGCGCGGGGCGGGACGAGTAGGTTATGCAGTGTCGTCAGGGAGATATCCTCCTCACTCCGCTGGTGCCCCTTGCCGGGATCCCGGCCTTCCTCCTCGTGGGCCAGGGCGGGTCCGGGAGCGAGATGCCGCTGGAGCAGGGGCAAACAGGTTCGGCCTGCCCAGGGGAGTGTCGGAGCCGGGAGCTACTCTCAAGGGCGCTCCGGCGTCGGGATTGGGCCCCTGCGGCTCCCTCGACGCAGGTTTCAGGAGAGGCCAGCCACCGAAAGAAGGGAGGGGGACCGTTGTCCGACGATCCAGTGCGAGACCAGCTTCAGGTGCGGTATCGGGAGCTCTTCAACCGCAAGGTGGACGCTCTGGGCCGCCACTGCTGCAGTTCGTGCGGCACCCGCTGGGCCGTGGACAACACGTACTTCTGCCTGTCGTGCGGGACGGCATATGGGTTCTGCTGCATCGGGAACCTGAAGGAAACGGTGCACCAGGCCTTCGTCGGGACCCCCGAGATGTTCGCCATGGTCAAGTACCGATGCGGGTGCGGGGGACGGGTGGGGTAGTCCCGCCAACACCTGCTTTTCCGACATCGCATCTCCGCCCCAAACCCAATCAAGCCAGGTCCACCGTGTCCTCCATCCCCAAGGCCGTCCAGGCCCTCCTCGCCTTCCGCGATGCCCGCGACTGGCAGCAGTTCCACAACCCCAAGGACCTGGCGGCCGCGCTCTCCATCGAGGCCGCCGAGCTCCTGGAGGTTTTCCTGTGGAAGGAGCCGGAGGAGGCAGACGTGGACCAGGTGAAGGAGGAGCTGGCCGATGTCTTCTCCTACGCCCTCCTCCTGGCGAACCACTATGACCTGGACATCTCGGAGCTCGTGCTGGACAAGCTTCGGACGAACGAGACCCGCTACCCGGTGGAGAAGGCGAAGGGCCGCGCCACCAAGCACGACCAGCTGTAGCGGCTGCACGAACGCCAGGGTCTCCTACGGCCCCGGCAACCTGCAGCTCGGCCTGGCTGTGCGCCCGGGCTTTTGAAGGGGTTATGTTTGGCGGCTGACACCAGGTCGGGGTCATGAGTGATTTATATATCACCCGACGCCAGGAGGCCCCGATATGAGTTATGTATATAACCCGCACCGCCAGGC
>REBX01000126.1 GCA_007692505.1 Gemmatimonadales bacterium
TCCCGGCAATGGCCCCCCCCACCCAGAGGTTTCCACCCTCGACCCCCACGTCTCCGTCCTCCGAGGTGCCCGCCGGGATCCGGCCATCCCCCAGGAGCCGCAGCGTTCCCGGATCGTTGAGGAGTTCAAGGACCCCCTCCCGGACCTCGGGGGGAACGGGGGCGTTGAGGGGTGCCGGTACCTGCCCGACGAGCCCGGGGGCCCACCCCGAAAGGGCCGCGAGCAGGAGGAGGAGGGAAAGCCGGAGCCTCCCCGGGGACGCTGGGCGGGGAGTGAGGTGCATCAGTTCTCTCCGTTGGAAGTGCGAATTCCGAGTCTCTTCATCCTGCGGTACAGGTTGGCCCGATCCGTCTGGAGGATCCGGGCGGCTTCCGCCACCGTTCCGTCGGCCTCCCGGAGGGCGCCCTCGATCTGGGACCGCTCGTAGGATTCCAGACGATGGGCCAGGGGGCGGGCGTCTCCGCTCCGGTACTCCGGCCCGGAGGCCCGGGGTCGGCGCCCCCCTGTCAGGAGGAGGGTCCGAATCTCGGCAGCTCCCAGCTCCGCACCGGGATGGAGGATGGCTGCCCGCTCCAGGAGGTTAAACAGCTCCCGGACGTTCCCGGGCCAGGTATGGGCTCCCAGTGCGGCCCGACCCTCCTCCGACACCCGGGGCACCACCAGGCCCTGCTGCTTCCGGAGTCGCTCCAGGCCGTGGTCCACCAGGGGGGCCACGTCCTGGGGTCGCTCCCTGAGGGACGGCATCCGAATGGGGACCACCTCCAGCCGGAAGAGGAGGTCTTCCCGGAAACGGTCGGCGGCCACCTCCAGGGCAAGGTCCCGGTTCGTGGCCGCCACCAGTCGGACATCCACCTCCAGGGTGGTCTGTCCACCGACCCGCTGGATGGTCCCGCTCTCCAGGGCCCGCAGGAGCTTGGCCTGGGCCCCGGCGCCCAGGTCTCCCACCTCGTCCAGGAAGAGGGTGCCCCGATGGGCGAGTTCGAACCGGCCCCTCCGGCGTTCGGTGGCCCCGGTGAAGGCGCCCCTTTCGTGGCCGAACATCTCGCTCTCCACCAGGTCCCGGGGGATGGCCGCCGAGTTCACCCGGACGAAGGGGCCTCCCCGTCGGCCGGAAAGGGCATGGATGGCCGCTGCGGCCAGTTCTTTCCCGGTACCGCTCTCCCCCGTGATGAGCACACGGGCATCGGTGGGTGCCACCTTCCGGATCGTCGCCCTCACCTCGTCCATGGCCTCGCTCTCCCCCACCAGGCGAGCCCCCGGGCCCATCTCGTCCTGCAGGGCCCGGCTCAGGTCTCGGGCCCGGCCCACATCGAGGGCGTTCCGAAGGGTGATGAGGACGGATTCCGGTGTGAGGGGCTTCTCCAGGAAGTGGAAGGCTCCCCGCCGGGTGGCCTCAACGGCATCCTCCAGCGTGGCCTCACCGCTCATCATGACCACGGGTAGTCCAGGGGTCTCGTCAAGGAGCTCGGGGAGGATCTCGAGGCCTGATTCCCCGGGGAGCACCAGGTCCAGCAGGACGACCTCCGGCCGGACCTCCCGGGCCATGGCCAGCCCGCTCCGGCCATCGGCGGCCTCCTCCACGGCCCATCCCTCCGACTCCAGCACGGCCCGGAGCATCCGCCTCAGGTTCCCTTCGTCGTCAATGATCAGGACCCTCATTGCCGCCCTCCCGTGGAGTCGACTCCGGCGTCCCCGGAATCCTCCCGGGCCGTCTGCAGATCCCGGGGCAGGCGGACCAGGAATTCGGCCCCCCCGCCTGCCCGGTTCGCTGCAGACACGACCCCCCCATGGGCCTCCACTACCTGCCGGACCATGGGGAGTCCCAGTCCGGTCCCCTTCCGCTTCGTGGTGAAATCGGGCTCCCAGATCCGCTCCGCCTCGCCCTCGGGCAGGCCCGGCCCCCGGTCCAGGATTCGGAGTTCCACCCCGGAGGTCGCACCCCGGAGCCTCACTTCGACGGCGGGGCCCGTGGCCGGGTCGAAACCGGCTTCCTGGGCAGCCTCCATGGCATTGGCCAGGAGGTTCCTGACCACCCGCTCCAGGATCACGGGATGACCCTGGATCATGGGGTCCTCCAGGTCGGTCACCGAAAGGTCCACCCCGGGGGTCCCGGAGCTCATGCGATCCACCACGCCCTGCACCAGCTCCTCCATGTCCACAGGGGACGGTGGACCGTCGGGGGTGCGGCCGAAGTGGGAGAGGGTGCGTGCCATGTCGTCCAGCCTTCGGATCTCCTCCACCAGGACCTGTCCGGCCTCGGCCACGGAGGGGTCCCCGGACCGCGCCACGGTGCGGGCGGCCATCTGCATGGGCATGAGGGGGTTCTTGAGTTCGTGGGCCATCCGGCGGGCCATTCCGCTCCAACTCTGGAGCCGCGCCTGGCGCCGTTCCCGCCGTCTGGCCTCGGTCAGACGGCTCTCCAGGGTGCGGAGGGCCTCCCGGAGGGTCTCGATCTCCCGGATGGGGTGGGGTGCGTCCTCCGCGCCTCCAGCAGGAAGGGGAGTTCCCCTCCCCAGACGCTCCGTCCAGTGCACCAGCTCCCCCACGGGGGCTGCCAGGCTCCGGGAGACCAGGGTGGCGGCCAGAAGGGCGAGGGCTGCCGCCAGGAGGAGGAGGAGGCCCGAGACCAGGGGGAGGAGGGTGAGGGCACGTTCGCCCAGGTACCCGTAGAGTCGGGAAAGCCGGACGGATTCGGACAGCTGCCCCCGGTGTTCCCGGGCCAGCTCCAGAACGGCCGGATCCGTGTCCGGGTCCTCCTCGAGGGTGGAGAGGAGCTCCCGGCCCGACTCGGCCACGGTCCCCCAGGGTCCGGCCGTCCCCGTGGCCACCACGGCCTCCCGGACGAGGAAGGAGCCGCCCAGGAGGAGGAGGCCCGATGGGATTACCGCCGCCAGGAGCAGGGCCCAGAAGAGCCGGGCACGGAGGGTCTTGGCGAGGCGCATGGGGCGACACCGGTCCGGAAGCGGTGGACAGCAGTCCCGAAAGGTCAGGGAAATCCCGGTCCCCAGCAAGCCGTTGGCTACCCTGGCGGCGGCGGGAGGGAGTGGGCCGGGGGGCGGGGCCGGGCACAGGCCGGACAGAACCGCCAGCCGGGCTGCAGGACCCGTCCGCACCTGCAGCGGTCCCGGGTGGGGAGGGCGCACCCGGGGCAGGCTCGGGCGTCGTCGGGGAGGGGCGATCCACAGTGGCTGCAGGGGGGAAGGGCCCCCGCCGGCCGGTGGAGGACCCGGGCGACCTCGTGGGGGGTGGTGTCGCCGCAGGCCACCTTCCGCCGGGCGTCGTCGGCCATGGAGCCCATCCCGTCCTCCCGGGCCTGCCTCCGGAGTTCGCCGGTGGCCGCCCCGGCCATGACCCGATCCCGGAGGCGCTCCGAGACCGTGAGGACCTCGAAGACGCCGGTTCGCCCCTGCAGCCCGTCCCGACACTCCCGGCACTCCCCGGAGCTCCGGTGCCTGCCGCCCCCGCAGGCGGTGCAGACGGTGCGCAGGAGTCGCTGGGCCACCACCCCTGCCAGCCCCCCGGCCACCAGGTGGCGGGGCACCCCCATGTGGAGGAGCCGGGTGATGGCGCCTGGTGCGTCGGTGGTGTGGACGGTTGAGAGCACCAGGTGGCCTGTCACTGCGGCGGCCATGGCGATCTCCGCCGTCTCCCCGTCCCGGATCTCCCCCACCATGACCACGTCGGGGTCCTGCCGGAGGACGGACCGGAGTGCGGAGGGGAAGGTGAGTCCGGCCCGGGGGTGCACCTGCACCTGGTTCACCCCGGGCACCCGATACTCGATGGGGTCCTCCAGGGTGACCACGTTCAGGCGCTGCCTGTCCAGCTCGCCCAAGGCCCCGAAGAGGGTGGAGCTCTTCCCGCTGCCCGTGGGTCCAGCGGCCAGGATCACCCCTCTCCCGGCACGGAGGAGGTGCCGGAGTCGTTCCAGGTCGCTGTCGGCCAGCCCCAGCCCGTCCAGGCTGGGGGGCACGGCCCGGGGGTCCAGGACCCTCAGGACGGCCTTCTCCCCGCCGTCCACCGGGAGGGTGGAGGCCCGGATGCTGAGCTCCCGCCCCCGGTGGTCCAGGGGGAACCCCCCGTCCTGGGGCCGCCTCCGGACGGCGATGTCCATTCCCGCCACCACCTTCAGCCTCGAGAGGAGAGGTCGGGCGCCGGCCTCGGGGAGGAGTTCCATCCTCCGGAGCACCCCGTCGACCCTGGCCCGCACCAACAGGCCGTCCGGGCCGGGTTCCAGGTGGAGGTCGCTGGCGCCGTCGTCGATGGCCCGGGCCAGGAGGTGGCTGAGGAGGGCCGGGGGCGAACCCGGTGTGGGGCCGCGGCCCGGAGGGGGCCGCACGATCCGGGATCGGGGCGCCGGAGGAGGGGGAGACTTGGCCATGCTCCAGCCTCGGCGGACCGCCGGGGCTGGGCCATGGCCGGATGGGTCACTCCTTCGGGACGCCCGGTTCGTGGAGGCCCAGCTCCCCGAGGACCAGGGGGGCGATGTCCAGGAGGCTGCGGGGCAGGAGCGCCGGCCCCCTGGCACCCCCGGGGTCGCCATCCCCTGCATCGCCGCCTCCCGGTTCGCCCTCCCCGGGGTCGCCTCCTCCCGGCTCGCCTCCTGCAGGGCCCGCCTCCAGCCAGAGGCCCAGGGCGGGGTTCCGGGTATGCCCTCCCCCCAGGACCTCCAGGTTCCCGTGGTCGCTGACGACCAGGACCCGGCCGCCGGCCGGGAGCGCCTCCAGGAGCCCCGACAGGAAGGCCTCCACCAGCTCCACGTGGCGGACGGCCTCCTCCATGGTCCCCCGGTGTCCCAGGAGGTCGGTGTCGAAGTGGGCGAAGACGGCCAGGTCGGCCCCCACCGAGAGGCGGGCCGCCGTGCGTCCGGCCTCTCCGGGGGTCGGGTCCGGCAGGTCCCGGACCCCGGGCCACCGTCGCCACGCCCGGTTCACGATGCCGGAGGCCAGAGCGGTCCCCCTCCGGAGCGCCTCCTCGTGGCGGTCCAGGAGGCCCGCTCCCCGGGCTGCAAGGGTCACCGGGGGGATCCTCCGGGAGTGGACCCGCTGGGCCCAGCCCTCCGGGACCGCGTTCAGGAACCGGACCTCCCGGCCTGCCGCCAGTGCCCGGGTCATGAGGTTCTCCCGGCCCATGAGGGGACGGAGTCGGGCCGGGGTCCAGGGCCCGAAGTGGGCCCCGTGGAGCCGGACGGCGTCCCGGCCGGTGAGGAGGGTGGTCTGGCCGGTCCCCGAGCTGGGGAGGCCCTCCACCCCGAGGGTGGCCTCCAGGGGGAGGAGGAGTCCGCGCTCCCCCCGGAGGATGGGGGCGCGGGCCCGGAAGAGGGGGTTCGTCTGCGGGTCCGGCGCCCCGACGCCCACCCCGTCCAGGAAGACGAGGACAAGGGGCCCTGCCCCCGCCCAGCCCTGCGGCTTCTCGGGAAGGATGGCCGTCAGCTTCCCGGACGGAGGTCGATGGTGACCCGGGCCGCCACATGGCCCAGGTCGGCTCGCTCCCGGATCGCCTCCTTCACCCTGGGCTCGATCTTCCGGTAGGCGTTCATCACCCCGTCCCTCAGGTTTGCCCGGAGGAGCCGGATGCCCAGGGCGTCGGGCCGCGACGTCCCGGTGCTCTTCTTGAGTTCGGTGAACTCCACCGGGACGATCTCGAAGGGACTCACCCCGATGTCGTCGTCCCGCTCATGGTCCATCCAGTGGATGGAGACGGACACGTCGCCACGGGCGTGGCGGCCGGGGATGTCGCCCACGGCCTGGAACCGCTGGGCCAGCCGCCGCATCTCCCGGGAGGAGGCCACCGAGGTGTAGGCCTTCTCCACGACCCCGAAGATCCGCCGCGCCCGCTCGGCCGAGGTGGCATCGGGGGGCGGGACGTCGGTGTCCAGCTCCCGGATGGAGGCGTCCCGGACAAAATCGGTTCCGCCGTCGTCGCGGGTGCGGGACCGATCGATGGATTCGAGGATTCGATCGGGGTTCGTTCGGAAGCTCATGGGGCTCCGCTCCTGGTGGGGGTGGGACGGGGGCCGGACGGTGTCGGACGATAACGTCCGCCCCCGGCAAGTACCACCGAGGCGGGGTGGGGTGCCCCCGACCCGCATCCCGACAGTGCCCGTGTTTGCATGGTTCGGCCCCCGGCATGCACCTTTGCCGGGGTATCCACCCCGTTCCCCCGAATCGTTCATTTTTCCCACGGTCCCCATGCCACTCGCTGTCGACCCAATGGAGCTGGCCCCCGTACCGCTCCGGAGCCACCGGAAGGACCGATACCGCGGCAGCGACCGGGGCCGCTCCGTGTCCGACTTCCTTCCCCCGGACCGGGAGCACCTCTACTCGCTGTACCGGGCCCTGCAGTCGCTCTACCAGTACTGGCTGGACCACCGCCCCGAGCCCGACCCCACCGCCCTGGCCCGCCACAACCGGGCCTTCGCCTCCCCGCCCCTGGTGGGGAGCGCCGAGGCTCTGGGGACGGCGACGCTGGCAGCACCGGCCGGGGCAGACGCGGCCCTCCGCAGGGCCATCCACGACCTCAGGGGGGGCGCCCTCTTCGCCCTCCGTCTCTACGGCGAACTGGGCGAGGAGGAGCTCGAGGAGGACCCGGACCTCCTCCGGGCCGGTGTCTTCCTGGCCCGGGACCAGGCCAAGATCATGCGCCACCTCCTGGTGGACCTGGACCCGGAGGGCCGGGCCCGCGACGAGGAGGAGCGGATCCACTCCCTGGACGACGTGGTGGCCAAGTGGCAGGGCTTCGAGGCCCGCACACCTCCCGCCGCCCCGGTGCGCCGGGCCCGGGTGTCGGTGCGGAGCGAGTGGAGCGGCGGCCTGGCCTCCTGCTGCCTGGAGGCGTCGGCGGTGGACCGGATCCTCTACAACCTGGTGAACAATGCCCTCCGTTTCACCGTAGACGGGGAAATCGCCCTCCGCATTGTCCCCGTCCCGGAAAGCGCACTCCGCTGGGTGGTGACGAACGCCATCAGCCCGGACCAGGCGGGCTGGCTGGACCGGAACGCGGGCCACCTGGGGGCCAGGCTCTTCCATGGGGGTCGGACCCGGGGGGGCACGGGGACCGGGCTCACCACACCAGGCGAGTTGGTGGCCTCCGCCTTCGGGCTGCGCGACTTGGCCGAGGCGGTGGGCGAGGGCTACCTGGGGGCCCGATGGAGCACGGACCAGGTGCACATCTGGTTTCACTGGCCCCGGCTGGAGGGCTGACGCAGCTGCACGTCCCGAGTCCTGGCCCCGGACCCCTGCTTTTTCCGGACCCCGACCCCTGCTTCCCTTCAAGGCAGAGCTGAAATTAACGAGTTCGACCCCCCCCGCTCCGAGGCCCCGGCCCCGGCCACGGCTCCGGACCCCGAGACCCCCGCCCTCCCCTCCCTCCCGGCGCGCATCGTCCAGGTCTTCTTCTCACCGGGCGACCTCTTTCAGGCGCTCCGCCATGCCCCGGGCTGGGGTCTGGGCGCCCTGGTGGTGGGTGCCCTCCTGGCCGCCATCGGTGTCCTGGTGCCCGGACTCTTCGGGCTGGAGGCCTTCGAGGAGACAATCCGGGACTCCATGGTGGAGGCAGGCCAGGATGTCCCGGCCGACGTCTCCACATGGGCCCTCGTCTCCTGGACGGTGGGGGTGGCCGCCGCCGCCATCTTCTGGCCCGTTGTGGCGGTCCTCTCCGCCGGGCTCTACGCGCTGGTCTTCCTCTTCCTCTTCGGGTACGAGGGCAGCTTCCGCCAGCTCCTGAACATCACTGCCCACGCTCTCCTGGTCCCGGCAGTGGCCGCCGTCCTCCTGATCCCCCTCCGCGTCGTCACCGGCGACTTCACCGCGAGCCTGACCGCCGCGGCCTTCTTCCCCTTCCTGGAGGACGGCTTCCTCCTTACCCTCCTGACCTTCACGGACCTGTTCAATCTCTGGTGCTACGCACTGGTGGGGCTGGGCGCGGCCCTCATGGACGGCCGGAAGTCGGTGGGGCAGGGGGTCACCATCTCGGTGGCCACCGCCCTCATCATCACCGTGGTGGTAGCCGCCGTGGTGAATGCCTTTTCGGGCTGAGGGGATGGCAATGCCCCCCCTCAAGCCGCCGGTGGACCTGTCCACCTTCCGGGCCCTGGACATCCGGGTGGGGACGGTTCTGGAAGCGGGGCTGCTGGAGGGGACCCGGAAGCCCTTCCTGGCGCTGGAGGTGGAGTTCGGTGAAGGGGTGGGGACCCTGAAGTCGGCGGCGCAGCTCACCCGGCGCTACGACGGAGGGTCCCTGGCGGGTCGGAGTGTTCTGGCCGTGGTGAACCTCCCGCCCCTCCACCTCCCCGGGTTCACCAGCCAGTGCCTGGTCCTCGGGCTCGTGAACCCCCACGACCCCGGCGACGTGGTCCTGGTGGCCCCCGATGGACGGGCCGCAAATGCAGGGGGTGCCGATGCAGGGGAGGCGTCCGGCGCCACTGCACCCGAGCCGGGGTGGCCCCTGGGGTAGGGCCGGGTCGCCAGCGCCCGGATCAGCGCCCGAAGACGATCCGGACCTGGTCCCCCACCTCGATGCCCTGCTCCTGGAACCACCCCTGGCGGACCTCCAGGGCGAAGCGGGCCGGGGCGTTCGACTCCGTCATCTCCTCGTCCTCGGGCTCCAGGGCCTGGATGTCCACGATCTCCATGGTCTCGTCCAGGAAGGCGATGTCCAGGGGGATGAAGGTGTTCCGCATCCAGAAGGACAGGGTCTCCTCCTGCTCGAAGATGAAGAACATGCCCTCGCCGTCGGGGAGCTCGGTGCGGAACATGAGCCCTTCCTCGCGGAGCTCCGGGGTGTCCGCCACCTCGGCCAGGACCGTGTCCGGTCCGATGATGACCCAGGCCATCCCCCGGGCCGGGCGGTCACGGAGCTCGGCGGCTCCCTCGACAGGGCCCGGATCGTCGTCGGGGCCATTCCCGCAGGCGGTGAGGGGCACCAGGAGGACGAGGAGGGCGAGGAGGGCAGGGCGGGGGAAGACAACGCGCATGGGGGGCCGGGGGCCGGGGTGAAAGGGTTTGATCGCACCGGGCAACATGCTAACTTGTGCGGCGTTTCCAGAGAAGATGTGCCGGCGGAGACGGTGCCCCCGAGGCACCGGCCCGGCGGTTGACACCGCAGGGGGGTTTGTCGATGGTGGATCCGGAACTTCTGGACCTGTTGGTCTGCCCGGAGACGAAGGAACCGGTTCGTCTCATGGAGCCCGAAGAGCTCGCCGAGGTGAATCGTTCCATCGCCGAGCACAAGCTCAAGACGAGGGGCGGAGATGAAGTTCGTGAGCCCCTGGAAGGAGCGCTCGTCCGCCAGGATGGAGCGGTTCTTTACCCGGTGCGGGACGACATCCCCGTCATGTTGATCGATCAGGCGATTCCCCTCGATCGCCCCTCCTGAATCCGTCCCACCCCTGTCCACCCCGTCTGGTTCCGCCCGACGGGCTCCCCACCTTCACCCGGGCGCTGCACCGAGCCCGAAACCGGGGGGACAGTGTGTGGGGGCAAGGCCAACGTCCCAACCGCCGCACCGCGGCCGGACGAATTCTAATCATGCGCGCCACGCTACTCAGGTACTCCCCGGGTCTGCTCCTTCTCACCCTGGTCCTCTCCGGGTGCGGCGTCGAGTACCCGCAGAGTTCGATCAGTCCCCATTCGGACTTCGCCCACATCATCCACGGGCTCTACACCACCATCTTCTGGTGGACCATGCTCATCCTGGCGGTGGTCTGGGTGCTCCTCACCTGGGTCATCATCAAGTACCGGGCCAAACCCGACGACCCCAAGCCCAAGCAGATCCGGGGCCACCTGGGGCTCGAGATCGGGTGGACGGTGGGGCCGGCCATCATCGTGGTCCTCATCGCCATCCCCACCATCCAGGCCGTCTTCGCGACACAACAGCCCGTGTCGGAGGACGCCATGCTGGTGGAGGTGACCGGGGAGCGCTTCTGGTGGGAGTTTCACTACCCGGAGTACGGGATCACCACGGCGAACGAGCTGTGGCTCGAGAAGGACCGCCCGGTGAACCTCAGGTTGGCATCCAGCGACGTGATCCACTCCTTCTGGGTGCCCAAGCTGGGCGGAAAGCGAGACCTGAATCCAACTGTGGCCGTCCGGGAGGGTGAGGAGCCCAGCTACAACTGGCTCTTCTTCACCCCCGAGGTGGCCGGGCACTTCTACGGCCAGTGCGCCGAGTTCTGCGGCGAGTCCCACGCCTTCATGCTCATGCGGGTGAACGTGGCCGAGCCCGACGACTTCGCGGCCTGGACCGAGAGCTGGCAGGCGTCCCCCGGCGCCCTGGCCGAGGTGCAGGACCCCGACGAGGAGGGCCGGGACGCAGGCCTGGCCATCCAGGCGGCCCAGGATGGCGAGATCGACGAGACCCCCCTGGTGGCCGAGGGCCGGGAGGCCTTTCTGAACCAGGCCACGTGCGGTGCCTGTCACGCCATCGAGGGCACCCACGCCCAGGGGGACCGGGGGCCCAACCTCACCCTCTTCGGGACACGCCGGACGCTGGCTGCCGGGATCATGGAGAACAACCAGGAGAACCTGGTTGAGTGGATCCGCGACCCGTGGCGTTTCAAGCCGGCCGCCGCCATGCCCGGCACGGACTACGACATGGAGGGCACGGCAGGATTCTGGCCGGCAACGGCCCTCTCCGACGAGCAGCTCGAGGCCGTGGCGGCCTACCTGCTCAGCCTCAAGTGACCTTCGGGCCCTCCACCAGAACCAGGAACTGATCAGATGTCGTCGGTAGCCACTGCAGGAGAAAAGACGGCGGGCCACACCCTCGGCCACGAGGGTGAGGACACCGGGCTGTGGAGCTGGATCACTACGGTGGACCACAAGCGGATCGCGATCATGTACTTCGTGACCGCCACGGTCTTCTTCTTCATCGGCGGAATCAAGGCCATGATCATCCGGGTCCAGCTCTGGAACCCGGAACAGAGCCTGATCAGCCCCGAGCTCTACAACCAGCTGTTCACCATGCACGGGACCACCATGATCTTCCTGGTGGCCATGCCCATGGCGGTGGCGTTCTTCAACTACCTGGTGCCCCTGCAGATCGGGGCCCGGGACGTGGCCTTTCCCAGGTTGAACGCCCTCTCCTACTGGATCTTCCTCTTCGGCGGGATCTACCTGACCTCGTCCTTCCTCTTCCAGGCGGCCCCCCACGCGGCCTGGACGGGGTACGCGACCCTCACGTCGGCCCAGTACTCCCCGGGGTTCAACACGGACTTCTGGTTCATCGGGCTCTCCATCCTGGGCATCGCGTCCATTGCCGGTGGGGTGAACTTCATCACCACCATCGTGAACATGCGGGCGCCCGGCATGAAGATGATGCGGATGCCCCTGTTCACCTGGATGACCTTCGTGACGAGCTTCCTGCTCATCACGGCGATCCCCATCATCAGCGTGGCCCTCATCTTCCTGGGCTTCGACCGCCTTTTCGGGGCGGTGTTCTTCGATCCCAGCATGGGAGGTGACCCGGTCCTCTGGCAGCACCTCTTCTGGCTCTTCGGGCACCCGGAGGTCTACATCCTGATCCTCCCGGCCTTCGGGGTGATCTCCGATGTCATACCCACCTTCTCGAGGAAGCCCCTCTTCGGGTATCCCATCGTGGTGTACGCCGGGATCCTCATCGGCTTCATCGGCTGGGGGGTCTGGAGCCACCACATGTTCACGGTGGGGCTGGGCCCCATCGCCGACTCGTTCTTCGTGGCGGCCACCATGATCATCGCCATCCCCACGGGGGTGAAGATCTTCAACTGGATCGCCACCATGTGGGGAGGCTCCGTCCGGTTCACCACGGCCATGCTCTTCAGCGTGGGGCTCCTGGCCGTCTTCACGGTGGGCGGGCTGTCGGGGATCATGCACGCATCCGCCCCGGTGAACCTGCAGCAGCACGACACCTACTTCGTGGTGGCCCACTTCCACTACGTCATCGTGGGTGGAGCCATGATGGGTCTCTGGGCCGGGCTCTACTACTGGTTCCCCAAGGTGTCGGGCCGCTTTCTGAACGAGACCCTGGGGAAGTGGCACTTCTGGACCACCATGGTCGGATTCAACCTGACCTTCTTCCCCATGCACTTCTCCGGGCTGTTCGGGATGCCTCGGCGGATCTACACCTACTCCGCCGACCTGAACGTGGACATCTACAACCAGCTGGCCACCATCGGAGCCTTCATCTTTGCCATCTCCGCCGTCATCATGGTGTGGAACATCGTGAAGAGCTGGCGGAGTGGTGAACGGGCCGGACCGAACCCCTGGGACGCCCCCCACCTGGAGTGGTCCATCCCCTCGCCCCCTCACCACTACAACTTCCCGGAGCTGCCCACCGTGCAGAGCCGGGAGCCCCTGTGGAACGACGGGGAGCGGGAGAGCATCCAGGCCGTGACCATGAAGGAGGTCGAAACGGAGCCGGTCATGCCCAACCCGTCCTTCTGGCCCATCGTGCTGGCCTTCTCCATCACCCTCTCCTGGGCCCTGGTCATGACCGGGATCTGGTGGGTGATCGCACTGGGCATCATCCCGGTCTTCGTGTCGACCCTCATGTGGGCCCTGGAGCCCGCATTCCCCGAGGGCTCCGGTCACTGACCGGGGTCTCCGACTGAAGAATCCCGCACCCGCACCCCGAGAAGCGGACGACGACATGGCGCAGGCAGCAGTCGCAGGCGAACACGCCACGAACACGGGCATCTCCAACTGGAAGGTCGGTTTCTGGACCTTCCTGGCTTCGGAATGCCTGTTCTTCGGGACCCTGATCTCCACCTACATGGTGTACAAGGGGACGGCCCTGGTGGGCCCGTACCCGGAGGAGATCTTCAGCGTGATCACCACCACGGTGAGCACCACGGTCCTCCTCTTCTCCTCCCTGGCCATGGTCCTTGCCCTGGACCAGGTCCAGAAGGCCAACAAGAAGGCCGCCATCGGCTGGCTCTTCGCCGTCATCGCCATGGGCGGGATCTTCCTGGTCATGGAGTTCCAGAGCTACCTGAAGTACATCGACTACGGGCTCACCCTCACGTCGAGCACATTCGGGTCCTCGTACTACGTCCTCACCGGGACCCACAAGGTCCACGTCCTCTTCGGGATGATCTGGATGGGGATCCTGGCGTGGCGACTCCACAAGGACAGGATCCCGCCTGCCAAGTCCGAGCAGGTGGAGATCGCAGGCCTCTACTGGCACTTCGTGGACATCATCTGGATCGTGATCTTCACCCTCGTCTACCTGATTCCGTAAGGAAGAACCATGAGCAGCGACGTTCAGGCAAACGAAGCGCACGGCGAGGGAGAGGCCCACGGGTCCGTGGCCATGTACATCTGGATCGGGGTGATCCTGGCGGTCCTGACCTTCGTGGAGGTGGCCGTCTTCTACATCGAGGCGCTGGACCACATCGAGGTCCCCATCCTGGTGGTCCTCTCCACCGCCAAGGTGATTCTGGTCATCATGTACTTCATGCACCTGAAGATGGAGCACCGGGCCCTCACCTGGATCTTCATGACCGGGGTCGTCCTCTTCGTCTTCCTGGTGACGGCCCTCGTGATCCTCTATCAGGTCCTCCCCGGGATCCAGTTGTTCTAGTGCAGTGTCGCCGGAGCGGCGCATCGCCCGCTTCGGTTCTGTGCGGAGCCCTGGCGACACTGCACTACTAGCCGTACTCACCCGTCCGGTGTCGGCGTCGCCCGCCTCCCGGTGGCGCCGGAACCTGCCGACTGCAGGACCGAACCATGGACATCCACGGATTCCAGGTCTTCCCCAGCATCCTCGTGGGATGCCTGTACCTGCTGGGCGCCTGGTGGCTCCTGGTGGGGCCGGCCCGTCGCAGGTTCGGGTGGGCATCGGAGGGTCCTTCCGCCTGGAGGACCGCCTCCTGGATCTCCGCAGTCCTCATCATCTTCTTTTCCCTGAACGGGCCCCTCCACGACTGGGCGGACGGCTACCTCTTCTCCGCCCACATGGTGCAGCACCTCCTCCTGATGCTCATCATGCCCCCCCTCCTCATCTGGGGGCTCCCCAAGTGGCTCATCCGCAAGGCGCTGGAGAACCGCGTGGTCCACCGGGTCGCCCGCACCCTGACCCACCCGGTGGTCGCCTTCGTGAGCTACAACGTGGTCTTCATCGGGTGGCACATCCCCGAGTACTACAACTGGGCCCTCATGGACCACCGGGTCCACATCATACAGCACCTGAGCTTCATGGCGGTGGCCGTCATGATGTGGTGGCCCGTGGTGAATCCTGTTCCCGAGCTCCAGCGGATCCCCACCGGCCCCCTCCTCATGGCTTACGTCTTCCTCTTCGGGATCCCGGGCACCATCGTCTCCGCCCTCATCACCCTCTCGGACACGGTCCTCTACACCTGGTACGCGGCGGCTCCCAGGATCACGGCACTGGACGTCCTGGACGACCAGCGACTGGGTGGCCTGATCATGTGGATCCCGGGTATGTTGATCTTCTGGATCGCCATCACCGCCGTCTTCTTCCGCTGGACATCGTATGAGTACAAGAGCTGGAAGGAGGACCCGGAGCGGCTCCCCATGGAGGAGATCGGCCCCTGAGCGGGGCCCGTTCCTCCTCCTGGTGCTGCTGGTCGGACTACTCCTCCCGGGTCTCCCCGAGGCCGCTTCGGCCCAGTCCGGGAGTTGGCGTGTCCAGAGCGAGCTGGGGGGCTCCTTCTTCTTCGGGAACCGGGAGCAGACCACCTTCAGCACCCGGACCCAGGTGGAGCGGGCCGACGAGCTCTTCGAGTCCTCCACCGACCTCCGGTTCAACTACGGAGAGGCCCCCAATTCCGATGGCGACAGGGTTGTAACCCGGCGCTCCTGGACGGCGGACGCCAGCCTGGACTTCCGCCCGCAGGACCGCTGGCGCCCCTTCGTGTCGGGGCACATGCAGTCCTCCTTCGAGCGCCGCATTGCCCTCCGCTATGACGCCGGCGCCGGCCTCAGGGTGAACTGGGATCGGGACCGCCGGAATCGGGTGGGCTTCTCCCTCTCCATCCTGGCGGAGCGCACCTACGCCAGGGAGGGGGGACGCGACACCCCCGATGAGGTGAGCCTCACCCGGTGGTCCTCCAATCTCCGGGTGCGCCGGGCCTACTTCGACGGTCGCTTCACCCTGGACACGAACAACTCCTACCAGCCCGTCTTCGACTCCTTCGGGAACTTCAATCTCTCCACCCGGAACTCCTTCACGGTGAGCCTCACGGAGATCATCGGCCTCAGGCTCTCTGCCCGGGCGGAGTACGACTCGGGGGCCCGGGACCGGGGCGCCGACACGAACCGGGACGGATCCGTGCAGGTGACGCTGGTGGGCCGCTTCTGAGCCCTCGGGTCAGCCTGCC
>REBX01000107.1 GCA_007692505.1 Gemmatimonadales bacterium
CTGCACCCCCACGGGCGCAAACCCGCCCAGGGCCGCCAGCGCCTCGGGGGCCTCCTCCAGCGTGATCCGCTCCCGGACCAGGCGCTGGGGCTCCAGGAGGCCGGCCTCCATCATCTGGAAGAGGGCATCGTAGCGGTGGGCCTGCATCCCGTGACTTCCCAGGAGCTCCAGCTCCTGTGCCACGACCCGGCCCATGGGGAGGGGCGGGTCCTCGTCCTTCCCCAGGAGGAGGCCCACCTGCACGTGGCGCCCCCGGGGCCGGAGGCTCTGGATGGAGGCCCGGCACGTTTCCGTGCTCCCCAGGGCATCCAGCGAGAGGTGGGCACCGCCCCCGGTGCGCTCGAGGATGGTGGGCGCCATATCGCCCCGGCGAGCATCCAGCGCCACTTCGGCGCCCAACTCGCGAGCCAGCTCCAGCGCCGGCTCCCGGATGTCCACCGCAACCACCCGGGCCCCCAGGGCGGCCGCAATCATGATGGCCGACAGCCCCACACCGCCGCATCCGTGGACCACCACCCACTCCCCGGCCCGGGCCCGGCCCTGGTCCACCACGGCCCGAAACGCCGTGGAGAAGCGGCACCCCAGGCTTGCAGCCGTTGCAAAGTCCACCCCGTCGGGGAGGCGCACCAGGTTCTGGTCGGCGTGGTCGATGGCCACGAGCTCGGCAAACGACCCCCAGTGGGTGAAGCCAGGCTGGGTCTGGTTCGGGCACACCTGCTGGTCGCCGGCGGCACATTGGGCGCAGGCGCCGCAGGCACAAATGAAGGGCACAGTCACTCGGTCCCCCGTGGCCCACCCCCGCACCCCGGAGCCCACGGCCGCCACGACCCCGGCAAACTCGTGGCCGGGCACATGGGGCAGCGCGATGGTGGGGTCGTGCCCCATCCAGCCGTGCCAGTCGCTCCGGCAGAGCCCCGTGGCCCGCACCGCAATGACGACCCCATCCTCCGGGGGCTCGGGGTCCGGCACGGGCTCCACGGCAAAGGGCCGGGCAAAGTGGCGGTAGAGGGCAGCGTTCATGGGTGGGCCGGGACGGTGGAGAGGGTTGGGGACAGGGTGCTCCGGAGGTTCGAACCCCGATGGTACACCCCCACCTCACGGCGGGCCAGCCTGCCGAGTGGTTGGGTTATATAAATAACTAATAACCCCGACCCCGGGCGCTCCAGGTTATATAAAATACTAATTGCTCCCCGGCGTCCGGTCCCTGACCCCTTCCAGCGCATCCAGCACCCCTTCGGCCCGGAGGACCTCCATCCCCAGGCGCTGCTTCGATACCCCGGGGCCCACCCGGTGGTCGAAGCGGACGACGCCGTCCTCCACCGTGGTCCGGACCTGCAGGAAGACCACCGCGTCCTCGCCCTCCAGCTCCAGGGCTACCTCCGGCAGGTGCGAGGCCACGAGGAACCGGCTCCCCCGGGCCCGGGACAGCCCCTGGAGCACCGCAGTGGTGGCCTCCAGGGCGTCGCGCACGTTCGTGCCCCGGAAGAGCTCGTCGGCCAGGATGAAGCAGGGGCCCTCGTCGGTGACGGCGTCCACGATCTCCCTCACCCGGCGGACCTCTGCCAGGAAGTAGCTCACCCCGTCCCAGATCCGGTCCTCGGTGGTGGTGGCGGCCACGAGGGTCCGGTAGACCCCCATGCGGGCCGTCCGGGCCGGCACGGCCATCCCGCAGTGGGCCAGGAGGACCACGACCCCGCATCCCTTGAGCCACGTGCTCTTCCCGGCCATGTTCGGCCCCGTCAGGAACACGACCCGCTCCTCCTCGCCCAGCACCAGGTCGTTGGGCACCGGATCCGCCACGAAGGGGTGGACGAGCCCCTCGAGGACGAGCTCCGCCTCGCCCTCCTCCACCCGGGGAAACGAGTAGCCCTCCTCCCGGGCCAGGCGGGCCATCCCCATGAGGGCGTCCAGCTCGTGGACCTCCTCCACCAGGTGGGCCAGGAGTTCCCGGGCGTCCTCCCGGAGGAGGCGATCCAGCCGGAGCACCCCATCGAACCCCCCGGGCACGCCCTTCCCGTCCCGGAGGCCCGCCAGGGGACCTTCGTCCAGCGCTTCCAGGAGCCCGGAGGCCATCTCGGCCAGGAGGGGTGGGCCGGCCTCCAGCTCCCGGGCCAGGCGCCCCAGCCTCGACAGGAAGAGGAGGACCCCCCGCCCGCCCTGGCTGGCGTGCTCGTGGATGTCGGGGAAGCGGAGGCGGATGACCCCGGCCTGCCACCACCTACGGGGGAGGCGCCCCCGGCCCAGCGTCAGGTACCGGGAGCCCAGGTAGTGGACCACGGGGTCCAGCTCTCCGGCGCGGGGCAGCTCCTCGTCCACCTGGGGGGTGTCCGCCAGGAACCGGAGGGCTTCCTGGACCCGGGCGATCTCCGCCGCCGAGCCCAGGGGGTTGGAGAGGCGCCGGATGAAGGCCCGGCGCCCGCCCCGGGTGGTCGTTCGGTCCAGGTGGTCAGCCAGGCACGGCCCCGACGCCGCCCCCGGCAACACGTCCAGGTCCCTGAGGGTCCGGGCGTCCGCCTTCAAGGGAGGGCCCGGGTCTTCAGGCCTGGGGGTCCTTCGGCGGGGCCTTCTTCGAGGTGCGCTCCCAGGCGTCCTTCAGGTCGGTCCAGAGGGTGTCGGCGCCGGCGCGGATCTCGTCCCAGCCGTCGCCGGAGGCCTCCTGGAGCTCCCGGAGGCGCGCCTTGGCCGAGTCCAGCTTCTTCCGGAGGTCCGACTCCTCGTCCTTGAGCTTCACCCGGAGGTCGGCCTCGCTCCTGCGGATGCGGGCGGAGAGCTGGTCCAGCTTCGCCTCCCACTCTGCAATGCGGGCCTTGAAGCGGTCCTGGTACGCCTTCTTGCGTTCTTCATCCATGGGTCGTCGTCTCCTTGCTGTCGGTTTTCTGGGGCCCGATGGTTCGCGGGGCCTTCCCCCCCGCTGGGGCCCGACGGGACACGGCGCCCGTCGAGCCCCCAGGTTCAGTCGCCGCTCTGGAGCCCGGAGTAGCACTCCGAGGCCCGGGCGGCCAGCCGGCGTGCCTCACCCAGGTCGTCTGCATCGATGGCCTGGGCGGCCAATCGGTCGCAGGGGGCGCGGCGCTCCGAGTCGCTGGGGCCGCTGGACCGCATGAAGCACCCGGCGGTGATGAGGAGCACCAGGAGCACCGTGACCAGGGCCTTCAGCCGGCCTGCGGTGATGTGGCTTGTCCGGCCTCCCGTCATGCCGCCTCTCCGCAGTGCTCCGCGTAGGCGTTCTTCAGGTCTTCCGCGATGGCCTCGGGCCCGCGCCCCTCGATCTGGTGGCGCTCCATCATGTAGAGGAGCTCGCCCTCCTTGAGGAGTGCCACGGCCGGCGAGGAGGGGGCGTAGCCGGTGAAGTAGCCCCGCACCTTCTCGGTGGCCTCCATGTCCTGGCCGGCAAACACGGTGGTCAGGACCGGGGGGGTCACGTCGTTCTTCAGGGAGAGGGCCACGCCGGGGCGCATGTTGCCCGCCGCGCATCCGCACACCGAGTTCACGACGACGAGGATCGGATCGGAGGCGTTCTCCACCAGGGCCTCCACATCGTCGGCGCTTCGGAGCTCGCGGAAGCCGATTCGGGTGAGGTCTTCGCGCATGGGCTGAACGAGCAGGTCTGGATACGGCATGATGGGATCCGGGTTGGGGCAATGGGGACGGCTATGGAGCACGGGCTCCATGCATCATGCCATGTCTACACGGGAGGGAACAGAGGTTCCCTCTGCGCCCGCCCGCCCGAGCCGCTCGCCTTGCAGCCGGCACCCGGGCAGCGCGCCACCGGGAGCCCGCACCGCCATCTTGCCCCCGGGGCGCCGGGCGGTCACCTTGACCCCGGCAGGCCACCGGCTCCCCGCGCAACCGGAGGTGCACGCCATGTCCGTCCATTTCGACGTCGTTCGCCTCCGGGTGAATGGAGACGAGCGGGCTGCCGGTGTGCCCTCCCATTACACCCTCCTGGAAACCCTCCGCTACGGGCTGGGCCTCACCGGCTCCAAGCAGGGGTGCGACAAGGGCGACTGCGGCGCCTGCACCGTCCTCCTGGACGGCGAGCCCGTCCTCTCGTGCATCACCCCGGTCCACGAGGCGGAGGGCCGGGAGGTGACCACGGTAGAGGGGCTCGGACGCCCCGACACACCCCATCCCCTCCAGTCCGCCTTCGACCGCTTCGGCGCCGGCCAGTGCGGCTTCTGCACCCCGGGGATCCTCTGCTCCTCCGCCGCCCTCCTGGCCCGCGACCCCGACCCCGGGCTCGACCAGGTCCGGGACGCCCTCTCCGGCAACCTCTGCCGTTGCACGGGCTACACGAAGATCTACGACGCCGTCCTCCACGCCGCCCGCGTCCAGCGGGGCGGGGGTGAGTCATGACCCCCTCAAACCCCAGGTCCGACGCCGACTTCACCGTGGTGGGCCGCCCCCAGGGCAAGGTGGACGGCCCCGCCAAGGCCCAGGGCCGGGCCCGCTACACGGACGACCTCGTCTTCCCCGGCATGCTCCACGGGAAGATCCTCCGGAGCCCCCATCCCCACGCCCGCATCGTCTCCATCGACACCTCCGGGGCCGAGGCGCTGGAGGGCGTGCACGCGGTGGTGACGGGCCGCGACATGCCCATCACCTACGGGGTCATCCCCTGGACCCCCGACGAGTATCCCCTGGCGCTGGACCGGGTGCGCTACATCGGCGACGGGGTGGCCGCAGTGGCCGCCGTGGACGAGGACACGGCGAACGAGGCCCTCCGCCTCATCCAGGTGGAGTACGAGGAGCTCCCCCACTACCTGGATCCCCACGAGGCCCTCGAGGCCACCGGCGAGCCCGACCGCCCCTTCATCCACGCCCCCCGCAAGGAGGGCTGGAACGGCAACGTCACCAAGATCGTGAAGCTTGACTTCGGCGACGTGGACACCGGGATGGCCGACGCCGACGTGGTCATCGAGGACGACTACTTCTTCGAGGGCACGACCCACGCCCCCATCGAGCCCCACTGCGCCATCGGGCTGGTGGAGACGGACGGGGGCCCGGAGGGGCCGGGCCGCGTCACCGTCTACTCCGCCACCCAGGTGCCCCACTACCTCCACCGCGAACTCGCCCGCGTCCTGGAGCTGGACCCGGCCCGGGTGCGGGTGGTGCAGCCCCCGGTGGGCGGGGCGTTCGGGGGCAAGTCCGAGCCCTTCGACCTGGAGTTCTGCGTGGCCCTCCTGGCCATGCGCACCGGGCGTCCGGTGAAGATCCTCTACACCCGGGAGGAGGTCTTCTACTCGCACCGGGGCCGCCATCCGTTCCACATGCGCTACAAGGTGGGGGCCCGCTCCGACGGCACCCTCACCGCCGTGGAGGCCGACACCGTGCTGGACGGGGGCGCCTACGCCTCCTTCGGGCTCGTGACCACGTACTACTCGGGCCAGCTCCTCACGGCGCCCTACCACATGCCGGCCTATCGCTTCCGCTCGCGCCGGGCCTACACGAACAAGCCGGCCTGCGGACCCAAGCGGGGGCACGGCTCCGTCCAGCCCCGCTTCGCCTTCGAGGTGCAGCTGGACCGCATCGCCCACGCCCTGGGGCTCGACCCCATGGAGCTCCGCCGCCGGAACTTCATGGGAAAGAACACCCGCACCGTGAACGAGCTCCGGGTCACCTCCAACGGGTTCCTGGAGTGCCTGGATGCCGTGGAAGCCGCGTCGGACTGGAGGTCCCGCTTCCGGCGCCTCCCCTTCGGACGGGGTCTGGGGGTGGCCGGATCCTGCTACATCTCGGGCACGAACTACCCGGTCTACCCCAACGAGATGCCCCAGTCCGCCATCCAGCTCCAGCTCGATCGCTCGGGCCGGGTGGCCATCTTCTCCGGCGCCAGCGAGATCGGGCAGGGCACGGACAGCATGGTGGCCTACCTGGCCGCCGAGGAGCTGGGGGTGCCCCTGGAGTACGTGAGGGTCCAGTCCGGCGACACCGATTTCACCCCGGTGGACCTGGGCGCCTACTCGTCCCGGGTGACCTTCATGCTGGGCAACGCCTGCCTGGACGCCGCCCGCAAGCTCAAGGCGAAGGTGAAGGAGGCGGTGGCCGCCGAGTGGGAGTGCCGGCCCTCCCAGGTGAAGCTGGCTGGGGGTCAGGCCCTCTTCGGCCCCGACACGTCGCGGCGGATGCCCATCCGCCAGGCGTTCGTACTGGCCGAGGAGATGCATGGTACCCTGGGCAGCGTGGGCTGGTACAACACCCCGAAGGACATCCACGGCGACTACCGGGGCGGCACGATCGGGGCGTCGCCGGCCTATTCCTTCACGGCCCACGTGGCCGAGGTGGAGGTGGACGTGGACACGGGGCAGGTGCACGTGGAGAAGATCTGGGTCGCCCACGACTGCGGCCGAGCCCTGAACCCGGTCCTGGTGGAGGGGCAGATGGAGGGCTCGGCCTACATGGGATTCGGGGAAGCCCTCATGGAGGAACAGGTCTTCAAGGGGCCGGACCACGGCCGGTCGGGGCTCCACGACGCGCCCTCGCTCCTGGACTACCGGATCCCCACCTCGCTGGACACGCCCCTCCTGGAGAGCCACATCGTGGAGAGCATCGACCCCGAGGGCCCCTACGGCGCCAAGGAAGCCGGCGAGGGCCCCCTCCACCCGGCGATCCCCGCCATTGCCAATGCCATCTTCGACGCCGTGGGGGTCCGCATGACCCGGCTCCCCTTCTCGGCCCCGGCGGTGTGGCGGGCCATCCAGAAGGCCCGGGACGAAGGCACCCTGGAAAAGCCGGCCGCGCCCCGGGTGGCGCGCGCCCAGGCCGCACGGGCCCGGGGCGCACGGGCCGAAGCCGGACGCGCCCAATCCGCGCGAGCCGAACGTGGGGGTGGGTCGTGACCCGGGCCGCGCACCCGCCCGCCGACTGGGCCGCCGACTGGGCCGCCGACCCGCCCGCCGACCTGGCCGCCGCGTGCAGGATTTTCGCCGTATATGACCGGTTTCTCTACACGCGACGCGGCGGCGGCTCGCCCGTGTATGGATTCTCGCCATTATCGGCGAAAATCCACACACAGGCAGGGCCGCTGGCCGGCCCCTCCCTGCAGCTGCACCCCCGCGGCGCAACTTCGCGGCTGCGCCCCCGCGGCGGCACCCGCGCAACGTCCCGTCCGCGCCCCGCGCCTCGCACCCCCGCAACGCACCCCCGCGTCGGACTGCCCGGCCGTCCGCGCCCCGCACCCCCCAAAACAATTGGATGCCTTGCGCTGCAAGGCACGCATGAGTGTTTAATATAATGAAGAAGATTCTGTATACTGTTTTTGTCATGGCGGCGATGGCCGGCCTCGTCCTCGCTCCTGCGGGCTGTGGGGCGAACGACGACGGCCCCAATGGGGCGAGCGGCATCCCCGCCCAGGGCGAGCCCCCGGCCGACGCCCCCACCGTGGATTCGGACGGGGCCGCGACCCCGCCCACGGACGCACCCGATGCAGGCGGGGCGACGGCCGGCGCCTCCATCTCCCCGGGCTTCACCGGACCCGTGCTGGATGACCTTCCACCCGTCCCCGCCGAGGCGGAGGAGGGCCTGGTGGCCGAGACGGAGCGGGACTGGGCCATCGCCCGGGGCATGGTGGACTGGATCCGGGCGCAGCGCCTGGAGAGCCTTCCCACCGGAGAGGTCATGGCCATCCTGTCGGCCACCTTCGTGGGAGCCCCCTACGAGCCCGGCACCCTGGAGCTCCCCGGCGAGGAGCGCCTGGTCGTGAACCTCCGGACCTTCGACTGCGTGACCCTGGTGGAGCACGCCCTGGTCCTGGCCCGCCTGGCCGCCGACCCCGCCGTGGACCCCGACAACGAGGACGCCTTCGGCCAGGCCTACCGCACCGAGCTCACGGACCTCCGCTACCGGGGCGGGCAGATCGACGGCTATCCGTCCCGGCTCCACTACTTCAGCGAGTGGATCGAGCAGGCCACGGACCGGGGCGTGCTCCGCGACGTCACCGAGGAGGTCGCCGCCTCGGCCGGCGCCCTGGAGATGGACGACCGCCCCATCCACTTCATGACCTCGAACCCCCAGGCGTACCGGCAGCTCGACGAGGACCCCGCCCTCCTGGACGACATCCGCGCCGTGGAGGAGCGCCTCTCGGCGGTGCCCCGGCCCTTCATCCCCCAGGACCGCATTGCCCAGGTGGAGGACGGCATCGAGAACGGCGACATCCTGGCCGCCGTGAGCAGCGTGGACGGGCTGGACATTGCCCATACGGGGCTGGCGCTCCGCCACGAGGGACGCCTCCACATGATCCACGCCCCCCTGGTGGGGGACTCGGTGGAGCTCACGGGCCGTCCCTTGGCGGAGCGCATGCAGGACATCTCCGGGCAGATGGGGGTCCGGGTTCTCCGCCCCCTGGCCCCCGGCACCAGCGCACCGGCCGGTGCCCCACCCGGGGGGACCCCGTGACCCCCGCCAGGGCGCCCCGCCTGCTGGCTCTGGCCCTCCTGGTGGCGGCCGCCCCCGTCCTGGCCGCCAGTTGCTCCGATGGCTCGGAACCCCGGTCCGACCTGGACGAGGGCGGTGCCAACCTCCACGGCGAGGCCGGCGACACGGCGGCCCACGACCCATCGGCCGACCCCGACGCCGACGCCGGAGCCGACGACCCCGGTGCCGCCCGAAACCGGGCCCGGGCCGCCCTGGACTGGCCCCAGGCCACCGTGGAGAGGGACGAGCCGGAGGGCCTCCGGGTCCGCCTCTCCTTCCCCGAGGCCGAGGGCGACTCCCCCCTGGCCGACGCGGTCCGGGGCTGGACCCGCGACCGGATGACCGCCACCGGCCTGGGGGAGGGCGGCCGCGCCTCCACCCCCGAAGCCGCCGCCGACACCTTCCAGACCCGATACCAGGCCTTCCGGGACGACTTCCCCGACGCCCCGCAGCAGTGGTTCCTGGAGCGCCACGTGCGTGTGGAGGAGGCCACCTCCCGCTGGGTCACCCTCTCGGTGGAGGAGTCCACCTACACCGGGGGCGCCCACCCGTCGTACGCCCTGGGGTGGGTGAACCTGGACCCGGCCTCGGGACAGGTGCTGGACCTGGACGCCCTCTTCCTCCCCGACGCCCGCCCCGAGCTCCTGGAGCTCCTCGACGCCGAGCTGAGGGCCAGCTTCCAGCTGGAGGACAACCGGCCCCTCACCGACGTGGGCCTCTTCGACGAGACCCTCTCGGAGCCCGGCACCTTCGCCCTGGAGGGGAGTGGGGTCCGCTTCCTCTGGAACCCCTACGAGATCGGCCCCTGGTCCATGGGCCCCATCGAGGTGACCCTGGCCTGGGCGGAGCTCATTCCCCTCCTCCGCGACCCCACCCTGGCCGAGGCCGCCGGGGAGACGCTTGACCCGGACCGCACCGATCCCACCGGAACCTCCGCCCCCGGCGCACGCCGCGTCGGACCTCAGGTCTAGGCTGCCATGCTCAGGCTCCCCCCGTACCGCTACCACCGCCCCGAACGGCTGGATGAGGCCCTCGAACTCCTGGAGGCCCACGGCGCCATGGCCCGAATCATTGCCGGAGGGACCGACCTCATCCCCAACATGAAGCACGGGCTCTTCACCCCGGACCACCTGGTGAGCCTGCGGGGGCTGGGCGAGCTCAAAGGCATCGAGGCGAAGCCGAAGGGCGGACTTCGGCTGGGCGCAGGCGTCACCCTGGCCGAAGTGGCCGCAAGCGAGGCGGTCCTCGGCGCGGCGCCGGCGCTGGCCCGGGCAGCCCGGAACGTGGCGGGCCCGCAGCTCCGGAACGCGGGCACGCTGGGGGGCAACCTCTGCCTGGACACCCGGTGCACCTACTACAACCAGTCGGAGTTCTGGCGGGAGGCGCTGGGCTACTGCCTGAAGAAGGACGGCGACCGGTGCCACGTCACCCGCACGGGGCGGGTCTGCGTGGCGGCCCACTCTGCCGACACCCCGCCTGTGCTCATGGCGCTGGGGGCCACCCTTGAACTTGCCTCCCCACGGGGGCGGCGGACCATGGCGATTCGGGACTTCTTCATGCCCGATGGGGTCTGGAACCAGAAGCGGGAGCCCGACGAGGTGGTGACCGCCATCGAGGTGCCCCCGGTGGAAGACGGGCTCCGACGCCGCACCGCCCACGGGAAGCTGAGGGTTCGGAAGTCCATCGACTTCCCCCTCCTCTCCATGGGGCTGGCCGCCTGGTTCGATGACGCTGGAACCGTGGTCGGACTTGAGGGTGTGGTGACCGGACTGGGATCCAGGCCCCGGCACCTGACGCGCTTCGGAGAGCTGGCGCTGGGCGAGCGCTGGAGCCCCGATCTCATGGAGGCGCTGGCCGCCCGCGCCCACGCCCAGTGCACCCCCCTGGAGAATCACATCGTGGATCCGGATTGGAGAAAGGCCATGGTGCCCGTGATCATGCGGCGGACCCTGGAGCAACTCGGACCCGTGGAGGGCGCAGCGTGACCGGAGAGGACGAGGGGCAGGGCGCCAGCCCGGCCGGGGGCGACGCCCGGAGCGCGGAGGGCAGGGCCGACGAGGCGCGCCGGGTCCTCAAGGTGGGGGATCCGGAGGTCCGCATGGCGTTCCAGCGCATCGTTCTGGAGTCGCCGGACGCCATCTTCATGTATCGGGTGGAGCCGCTGGATGGCGCGTCCGACCTGGACGATCTCGACATGTCGGCGGACGCGGACGCCTGGGAGGGGGTTGGGGTCGATAGCTCGCCGGGCGCCGCTTCGGAGGAGGGCGAAGCAGAGCTCTGGGGCGACGCGGCGTACCGGAGGGTGTGGATGAACCGCACAGCTCGGGCCCTTGTGAGGGAGGATGCCCATTCGCTCCTGGGCACCCGGGTCCACGAGCACCCCAACGGGATCCTGGGGGCAGACCTCCTCCACGTCCTGGATGCGGTGCGCCTGGAGGGGGGCAGCACGGAGCGGGTGCTGGAGGTGGACGACGGCGTGAAGACCCGGGCCTTCCGGGTGCGGGCGCGCCGGGTGGGCTCGCTCCTGGCCCTTCGCCTCATGGAGGTGACGGAGCGGGTGCGGGCCGAGCGGCAGAGCCAGCAGCGGGAGTCCATCCTGAGGGGGGCCGCCCGGGTGGGTCGCCTCCTCCTGGAGCGCCCCTGGAGGGAGGTGCTCCCCCAGGTGATGGCGGAGCTGGGGCGATCCACCGCCATGAGTCGGGCCTACCTCTTCGTGCGGCGGCCGGACTCGGACGACCCTCCCGTCTTCGACCAGGTGGAGGAGTGGGCGGCGCCCGGGGTGCGGTCGCAGCGGGACGACCCCGAGCTCCAGGGCGTCATCTTCCGGGAGCGGGGGCTCGGCGAGTGGGAGGAGCGGCTCCTGGCCGGCAGGCCCGTCCACGAGGTGATCCCCGATGCGGAGCCCTTCATCCGGGACTTCTTCGGCCCCATGGACATCCACGCCCTCCTCTGCATGCCGGTGACGGTGGAGGGGAAGCTCTGGGGCATCCTGGGCCTCGACGACTGCGTGCGTGCCCGGGAGTGGACCGAGGGGGAGCTGGACGTGCTCCGCTCCGCTGCCGACCTCCTGGCCGGGGCGGTGCACCGGGAGAAGCAGGCCCTGCAGCTGGAGGAGTCCAATGCCCGCATGGCCGCGGCGGTGTCGGCGTCGGAGGATGCCTTCCTCCTGGCCACCCCGGCCGGGGAGGTGCTGGAGTGCAACCCGGCGGCCATCCGCCTCTTCCTCCCGGACCAGGACGAGGGGGCCGACCTTGCAGAGCTCCGGGTGGGGCGGGTGGTGCAGGACTGCCTCCCCGGGCTCCTGGACGAGCTGAGGCCCGGACCCTGGACCACCCTCCGGATGGAACGGCAGGGCCGGACGGAGCGGGGCGACGTCTTCCCGTGCCAGGTACAGGTGGTTCGGGTGCAGGTGGCCGGAGGTCCCCTCTTCGCCATCAGCGTGCGGGACCTCACCCACCGAAAGGCGCTGGAGGACCAGCTCTGGCAGGTGCAGAAGCTGGAGACCGTGGGGCGGCTGGCCGGCGGGGTGGCCCACGACTTCAACAACCTCCTCACCGTGATCCGCGGGAACGCCGACCTGGCCCGGAGCGTCCTGGAGGAGGGGGCCGACGTGGGCTACGAGCTGGAGGAGGTGGCCCGGGCTGCCGACCGGGGGGGCCGCCTCACCCAGCAGCTCCTGGCCTTCAGCCGGAGGCAGGTGCTCCAGCCCGTGGCCCTGAACCTGAACGAGCTCTCCCGGGACACGGCCCGCCTCTTCGACCCCCTCATCGGCGAGCACATCGAGGTCAGACTTGACCTTTCGGACAACCTGTGGCTCGTCCGCGCCGACCCCTCGCAGATGGAGCAGGTCGTCATGAACCTGGTCCTGAACGCGCGGGACGCCATGCCCCGGGGCGGACGGCTCACGGTGGAGACCTCCAACGTGGAGCTGGACGAGGCGTACACCGAGACCCACATGGGAGCAGAGGAGGGCGAGTACGTCCTCCTCACCGTGTCGGACACGGGGACGGGAATCGAACCCCAGCACCTGGACCGGATCTTCGAGCCCTTCTTCACCACGAAGAAGCACGGCGAGGGGACGGGCCTGGGGCTCTCCACCGTGTACGGGGTGGTCAAGCAGAGCCGGGGCGACATCTGGGTGTACTCCGAGCCCGGCGAGGGCACCACGTTCAAGATCTACCTGCCCCGCTGGGAGGATGGCGGGGCCGTGTCCCGAGAGGGCACGGAGGCCGAGGACGCGTCCCCACAACCGGTCGGTGTGGACGAGGGGGCGGGGACCGGGGCAGGGACTGGCGCTCGGCCCATCCCCGGCGGCCCGGGCAGCGAGGTCCAGGGCACCCAGCGGATCCTCCTGGCCGAAGACGACGACGCCGTCCGCGCCGTGACCGTGCGGGTGCTGGGGCAGCTGGGCTACGACGTGGAGAAGGCCGCTTCCGCCGAGGAGGCCCTGGACGTCCTCCGCACGGGGGCGGAGTTCGACCTCCTCCTCACCGACGTGGTCCTCCCCGAGATGTCGGGCCGGGACCTGGCCCACCGGGCGCAGGAACTCCGACCCCGGCTCCGGGTGCTCTTCACCTCGGGGTACACGGTGAACGCCATCGTGCACCAGGGGATGCTCGACCCGGGCATCCACTTCGTGGAGAAGCCCTTCACGCCCCTGTCGCTGGGCCGTGCCGTGCGCCGCGCCCTGGATGCCCCGGAAGACCCCACCCTCCCCGACCGGCTGGAATAGCCGTTTCGGCCGGTCGGACCTGAACAATCCCACTCTACAGGATGCACCCCATGACCCCCGTGCGCTCCGGCGACACCGCGCCCGACTTCACCCTCGTCCACCGCGTGGGCGAGGACCCCGTCACCCTCTCGGAGGAGCGCCGGAAGGGCCCGGTCGTCCTCCTCTTCTTCCCCCTGGCCTTCTCGCCGGGGTGCACGGACGAGATCTGCCAGGTGGCGGAGGACCACTCCCGCTGGCTCGAGCTGGACGCCCGGGTCCTGGGGGTGAGCGTGGACTCGCCCTTCGTGAACGACCGCTTCGCGAAGGAATGCGGCGCGGAGTTCCCCATCCTCTCGGACTTCAACCGGGAGGCCTCCACGGCGTGGGGCGTGCGAAACGACGACTTCTTCGGGATGAAGGGCGTGTCGAACCGGGCCGCCTTCGTCATCGACACCGAGGGCACGGTGCGCTACGCCTGGGTCACCGAAGATGCCTCCCGGCTCCCCGACCTGGAGGAGATCCGGACGGTGGTGGAGGGGTTGTAGGCCTGGGGAGCGCGCCCCTACCAGGTCACCCGCAGCACCGGCGCCATCTGGCGGGTGTCGGCCCCGCCGTTCAGGAAGAGGGCCACCGGGTCCAGGTGGACTCGGGCGGAGGCTGCGCCGCCGCGACCGGCACCCGCATCGGCCCCCGTCCCCACCGGCCGCATGCTCCGCCACATGAGCCCCGCCCCCAGGAGCGACCCCGCCGTGGACGTGGCCAGGTAGAGGCGGGACCGGCCCCCCATCTCGTCGGCGGCCAGGTAGGTGAGGCCCAGCGCCGTGGCGCCCCCCGCCACGTGCGCGGCGTTCAACTGGAGGCCCTCCCCGATGGTGAGCTCGCGGTCCCGGAGGACCCGATCCCCCAGCACCGTCCCCGCCACCGCACCGGCCAGCCCTGCACCGGCCAGTGCCCGCTGGTCGTCCGCGCCGGCCAGCCGGGTGGCCGTCACCACGGACTGGGTTCCCAGGACCATGGCGGACCGAAGGGCCGGCACATCGCCCTCGGAGTAGGCCCGCCGGCCGCCCAGCCAGAGCCCGGCCCCCGTCCCCACCGCCCCTCCGGCCACCAGCAGACCGCTCCCCAGGGCAGGGTTCCGGCGCCGGGTCTCGGTGAACTCGAACCCGTCCCCCTGCCGCACCACCTCTTCCTCGCTCCAGGGCCCTGCGGCCACCGCCAGCGCGGCCCCCCCGGCCAGCCCCAGGTCGCCCATGGCGCCCCACAGCCGCGCCGTCCCCGGGTCGGGACGGATCCGGTCCGCCGTCAGGAAGCCCCCCACCGCACCTCCAGCCCCTCCGACCACCCCGCCGCCCAGGCGCACCCGCCCCCGATCCGAGCTGGACTGGTCGTCGGACCGTCCCTGCAGCGCATCTGCCAGGAAGACTCCCGTGACGATCCCCCGGCTCCCGCCCCATCCCGTGGCCATGCGGTGGGAGTGGGTGACGGTGCGATTCCGGGTCAGCCGATTCGTCAGGTAGAAGCCTGCACCCGCCGTCAGCAGGTAGGTCCCCACGGCCCCCCGCGACGAGTTCACGTCCAACGCCACGGGCACGGCCCAGCCGTGGTATCCGAGGGCCAGCAGGGTCTGCCCCCAGACCAGCCGCCCCCGACCCTCCTGGGTCGAGACCAGGCGCCGGTCCATCTCCGGCGCCTGCAGGCGTTCGGTCCAGGCGCTCCGGCGCGAGGCGAGTTCGTTGGCAGACAGGGGCTCCCGCCTCCGGACCAGGACGCCGTCCACCCGGGCCTCCACCTCCAGGACGTACGGCGCCGCGTCGTCGTCGGAGCGCTGGAAGAGGCGAGCCACCCGGAAGCCCTCCACGTCGGAGAACGCTCCCAGGCGCTGTCGGAGCTCGCTGCCCATCTCCTCGATCCCCTCGGAAGGGAGGAGGGGCACCTGTCGTTCCATGGCCACCTGGCCCTGAAGCGCCCCGGGCGCCATCCCCCAACCTGCCAGGAGGAGGACGAGCGCCAGGAGGAGGGCGGCACCCGGGCAGCGGGACCGG
>REBX01000240.1 GCA_007692505.1 Gemmatimonadales bacterium
TTTCGTCCGTGTGAGCGGGCGGGGGCCCGGGAGGACCTGGGTGGGGGGATGGACGTCGGGGGTTGGCGGGGCGGCGCCGGGAGCCCCGGACCCCGTGACGGATCCCCCGTGCCGTTGCGGCGGTGTCCAGGAAGACATCCTCCGCCTCCCGCTGGACCACCTCCATGAGGGCATTGAACTCCTCGATGCGCTCCTCCATCCGGCGGGAGGCCTGGTCCACCCGATCCGAGACCCCACCCAGGGACTCGGTGAGTCGGACCAACTCCGTCCGCACCGTATCGGAGACGGCCTCCACGTTGGCCGCGGTCTCCCGAAGGCTCTTCACTGCCGGGTCGGCCACCAGCGACCTCCTGAGTGACTCGATCCGCCGAACGGTGGCCCGAGCCTGCACGAAGAGGAAGGCCATGCCCAGAAGGATGGCGAAAAAGGTGGCGGCGACCGAACCTGCGGCCAGTGCCATGATGACGTCGAAACCATCCCTGGACGCCACCATGACCACGGTGTCGGGGAGGACCTCGAGTCCCCTCGGTACCGGGACGGAAGAACTGGTTCCCATTGAGCCCGCCATTGAAGTTGCCATTGATGAAGATTAACGGAAGTGGGCCCGAAGGTTCCAACACGACCCCCTCCCATCGCGGTCCCCGGGGAGCCGCTCTCGGGGGGCGGTGTACGGGATGGCGCCCGTACCCTACCTTCTTCCCCGTTCCCCAACGGATTCCCCAAGACCCGGAACCACCCACCCGATGTCGATCTTCGAAGTGGAGGGCGGACACGAGCTCGCCGGCTCGATTCGCCCCACCGGCAACAAGAATGCGGCCCTCCCCTGCCTGGCCGCCACCCTTCTCTCCCGGGAACCGGTGGTCCTGGGCAACATCCCCCGGATCCGCGACGTGGAAACCCTCCTGGAGATCCTGGTCTCCCTGGGTGCCGACGTCCAGTGGACGGGACCCGGAGAGGTCCGGGTCGACGCCTCTGCAGTTGAGGCAGGGAGGCCCGACCCGCAGCTCGCAGAGCGGATCCGGGCGTCCATCCTCCTGGCCGGTCCGCTCCTGGCCCGGTTCGGCTCGGTCACGCTTCCGCCTCCAGGGGGCGATGTTATCGGCAGGCGGCGGCTTGACTCGCACTTCCTGGCCTTTCGGGAGATGGGGGCCGACATCGACCTCCAGGGGAGCGAGTTCCAGATCCGGGCGAAGGCTCTCCACGGGGCGGATATCTTCCTGGACGAGCCGTCCGTCACGGCCACAGAGAACGCCATCATGGCTGCCGTTCTGGCGCGGGGCATCACCAGGCTGCGCAACTCCGCAGCCGAGCCCCACGTACAGGACCTATGTCAACTCCTCGTGGAAATGGGGGCCCGGATCCGGGGGATTGGCACCCACGTACTGGAGATCGAGGGGGTGAGGGAACTCCATGGAGCCCGGGGGTCCATCGGGGCCGACCACATCGAGACCGGCTCCTTCATCGGCCTGGCCGCGGTGACGCGCAGTCGACTCCGCATCGAGGATGCGCCGCTGGAGCACCTGGACTCCACCCTCCTGGGATTCGGGCGGCTGGGCGTGGAGACGGAGGTCGACGGCGGTGACCTCATCGTCCACGGGGACCGGGGCGGGGAGATCCGCCAGGATGCCTTCGGCCACGTTCCCAAGGTGGATGACGGTCCCTGGCCCGCATTCCCTGCGGACCTTACCTCCATCGCATTGGTGACGGCGACCCAGGCCCGAGGGACCATCCTGGTTCACGAGAAGATGTTCGAGTCCAGGATGTTCTTCACGGACAAGCTGGTGGGGATGGGGGCAAGGATCATCCTCTGCGACCCGCACCGTGCGGTGGTGGTGGGGCCCTCGCCCCTTAGGGCCGCTTCCCTCGAGAGCCCCGACATCCGGGCCGGGATGGCTCTCCTCCTGGCGGCCCTTGCAGCCCGGGGGACGAGCCGAATCCACAACATCCGGCAGATTGAGCGTGGGTACGAACGCATCGACGAGCGTCTGGCCTCCCTGGGAGCCAGGATCCGCCGGTTGGGTGGCGAGGAGCTTTGAACTGGACCCACCTCTTGAAGGTCCGCCCGTTTCCACGTATCATAGGAATCGCTGAAAGTGCCGCTCCGGGCGGCCTTCGTCGAAGTGGGGGAGCGGCCAGCCCCCGCTTTTTTTTCGTTCCCGACGCGCCGGTGGGGGCAGGAAACGAGGGCTCCCGGAAGGTCGGGTTACACGCAGGGAAGGCATGATGGGACAGACGATTCCGGGGATCGACGAGGAGTTCGACCGTCGAGTGGAACAACTCGGTTTCGAGGTGGTGGAACTCGAGTGGGCCGGGAGTCGGGCACGCCCGATTCTCCGGCTCCGGGTGGACCGCCCGGATTCGGAGCCCGGGCGGGGAGTGACGGTGGACGACTGTGCACGGATCAGCCGTGAGCTGGAGCCTTGGCTCGATGGGCTCGGCGAACTGTCCGAGCGCTATACGCTGGAGGTTTCGTCCCCGGGGATCGAACGGCCTCTCCTTAGAAGGAGGGATTTCGTTCGGTTCCGGGGATTCCGTGCTTCCTTCCGGTTCGATGGGCCGCCGGAAGGCTTCTCTTCCTCCAGGATGGAGGGAACGGTGGAGGATGTGGAGGAGGGACCGTCGCCGGCCTCGTTCCGGGTCAGGATCGGCCTCGGTAGCGGCGAGGAACTCCAGGTGGACTCGGACCGTATCGTCCGGGCCCACCTGCTCTGGGACTGGGAGGACGGGGACGACTGAGTTGGTGAGATGGGATGGGGGTCGGGACAGGACTCCCGCCGGGGCTCCGGGACAGGACCCGACAGCCACGGGATGTGCCGCAGGGGAGGGACCCCGCGGAAGTTTCCTACCGAGAAGGTGACCATGACGAACGCCGGACAGATTGTAGCCGCCATCCGGGAGCTTGCGGCGACCAAGAGCCTGGAGGCCGAGGAGATGAACGACCTGATCCGCGATGGGATCTCGGCCGGTCTTGCCCGCATCTTCGGTCCCAACGTCCGCCCCGAGATCGAGATCGAGGAGTCGACGGGCGAGATCGACATGGTCGTGCTCAAGCGTGTCGTGGAGGACGTGGAGGACCCTTCGGCGGAGATTTCCCTGGAGAAGGCTCGCTGGGACGACCCCACCTACGAGGTGGGCGATGTCATGGAGATCCCTGTCGATTTCTCGGAGTTCGGCTGGAACGCTGTCACCGCCGTGAAGCAGCGGATCATCCAGCGGGTTCGGGAAGGCGAGCGCCAGAAGATCCGCGACGAGTTCGAGCACAGGATCGGGGAACTCCTCTCCGGGGAGGTCCAGCAGGTGGAGCGGGGGAAGATCGTGATCCTCCTGAACCGCGCCCGGGATGCAGAAGCGATCATCCCGTGGAAGGATCAGAATCCCCGGGAGCGTTTCCGGCAGGGCGACCCCATCCGGGCGGTCCTCAAGAAGGTGGACGAGACACCCAAGGGACCCAGGCTCATCCTCTCCAGGGCGGACCCCGGGTTTGTGGAGGCCCTCTTCAACCTCGAGGTGCCGGAGATCTATCAGGGAATCGTCGAGATCAAGGAGCGCGCCCGGGAAGTGGGGGGGCGCACCAAGATTGCCGTCTCCTCCCGGGACGAGTCCATTGATCCCGTGGGCGCATGCGTCGGGCTCAAGGGCTCCCGTGTGCAGGCCGTTGTCTCGGAGCTCGGCGGAGAGCGGATCGACATCGTGCCCTGGCACCCGGATCCGGAGACCTTTGCACGGCGGGCCCTTGCACCGGCCCGGGTCTCCAAGGTCATCTCGGACCCATCCAGGCAAGTGATCACGGCCATCGTGGACGAGGACCAGCTGTCATTGGCCATCGGACGAAATGGTCAGAACGTTCGACTGGCCAGCCAGCTAATCGGGTGGCAGATCGACCTGTACGGTTCGAGGGAGTGGCTGGAGAAGGGGGCGGATTCCGGTCTCTTCGCTCCGGCGCCTTCCCAGGCGGAAGCGGAGTCTGCGGACTTCCCCCTTTCAGAGCTGGACCTCCCTGAGGCCGCTCTGGCGGCCTTGGAGGGCGCCGGGTATAGTACGTTCTTCGACATCATCGACCTTGAGCAGTCCGACCTGGAGAAGGTAGAGAACCTGGGTCCGGACGACGCTGCCAGGATTCTGGCCGTCATCGACGAGCTCACCGTGGTGGAAGAGGATCCGGTGGAGGAAGCCGTGGAGGCAACCGACTCCGCGGATCCCCTACCGGCAGGGGACACCGATTCGTCCCCGGAGGAGGCCGAGGTGCCGGCGAAGGTTGAGGAGGTCGAGGTACCGGCGGCTGTTGAGGAGGTCGAGGTACCGCCGGAGGGGGAGGATGTGGGAGATGAGCGAAAGGACGGGTAGTACCGAGCTTCCGGGTCTGGTGGGACTGGCACGGCGTGCCGGTGCACTGGAGGCAGGAGTGGCGGTTGCACGTGCCGCAATTCGGGAGGGCCGGGCTCACCTGGTCCTTCTGGCGGCGGATGCCGCAGATGGGCAGCTCCGGAAGGTCCGGAGCCTGCTGGAGTACCACCCGGTACCCACGCGATGGGTGTCGGACCGGGCCATGCTGGGCCAGGCGGTGGGAACCGCCTCGGTCTCCGTGGCCGTCATCACTGATCGAGCGTTTGCAGAACCGCTCGGTCGTCGCCTGCCCGAAGAGCGGCCGGCGGCGATGTAAGCGAGGAGGATCCTGGATCCGATGCAGGTGGAAGAGCTAGCCGAAGATCTCGAGGTCGCAGTCGACGACCTTCTGGCCCTGTTGCGTGCCATGGGTATCCCTGCGCGTGACGCGGACTCCAATGTGCGGGATGCAGCCGTGGCCAAGGTCCTGGCCAGGGTCGAGCGTGAGCGCCGTTCCGGGGGTAAGTCTGCCTCCGAGGCGATCCAGGCCGCCCTGGAGGACTCCCAGACATCAACGCGCCGCCGCCGCCGCCGACGGTCCGAGCCGGAGCCGGAGTCGAAGGAGGAGGATGAGGCTGTCGGGGCGGACGTCGCGGAGGCGGACGCCGAGCCCGACGAGGCTGCCGAGGCCCCCGAGCCGGAGGCCCAGGCCTCCCCGGAGCCTGAGGCCTCCCCGGAGCCCGAGGCTGCCGAGGACGAGCCGCGCCCTCAGGAAGAGACTGCGGAAGCTCTGACCCCCACGGAGACGGAGGAGCCCGTCGTCCCGGAAGGTGTTTCCGGGGCCCCCGACGCGGAGCCCGCACCTGCAAGTCCGGAGGCTGCCACCGAGAAGGCCCCACCGGATGAGGCGCAGGATCCCGAGCCCGATGTTGAGGCGAAGGACGGAGCAGATGTCCCGGATCTGTCGTCCCCGAAGGAGGACACCGCGGCTGGCGAGGATGAATCCACCGAAGACGATCGGAAGGTTCGGCGCCGGGTGAAGCCCGCCGCCGCCCGACCTGCAGGCGCTGCCAAGCCGGTTCCCGCCGCGAGTGCCGGCCCCGGTGGCCAGGTGCGAATCCAGGCCGACGGGTACACGTCCGACGGCCGCCGCAGTGGAAAGAAGCGCGGCAAGAAGCGCCAACGCGTTGACCAGGATGCGGTGCAGGACAACATCCAGCGGGTGATGGCAGAACTGAAGGGCGGAGGCGGCAGTCGGAAGCGCCGTCGCAAGGGGTCATCCGGCCCGTCCCGCGAGGAGATCGAAGAGCAGCAGCAGGAGGAGGAGAAGAAGCGCGAGGAGGAAGCGAAGACCGTGAAGGTCAACGAATTCCTCACCGTGGCCGAGCTCTCCGAGCTCATCGACATTCCCTCCAACAAGCTGGTGGGCGCCGCGTTCAAGAACCTGGGGCTCATGATCACCATCAACCAGCGCCTGGACTTCGACCAGATCGAGCTCCTCCTGGACGAGTTCAACTTCAAGGCCGTCCGGGAGGAAGAATACACCGACTCCGGCTCCGAGCATGTCGAGGAGGAGGAAGATCCGGAGGATCTGGTCCCCCGGGCCCCGGTGGTTACCGTGATGGGTCACGTCGACCACGGGAAGACGCTCCTCCTGGACTCGGTCCGAAAGACGAACGTCGTGGCTGGCGAGTCGGGCGGGATCACCCAGCACATCGGTGCCTACCACGTGGAGCTGGACGACGGTCGAAGCGTCTCCTTCCTGGACACGCCCGGCCACGCCGCTTTCACCGCCATGCGGGCTCGGGGAGCCGATGTCACGGACATCGTCATCCTGGTGGTCGCGGCGGACGACTCCATCATGCCCCAGACGGTGGAGGCCATCTCCCACGCCAAGAGTGCCGGCGTTCCCATCATCGTTGCCATCAACAAGATGGATCTTCCCGCGGCCGACGCCATGAGGGTGAAGCAGGAACTCCTCCAGCACGACGTGACTGTCGAGGACTTCGGAGGCGATGTGCTCTACGCGGAGATCTCCGCCAAGAAGGGCACGGGAATCGACGAGCTGCTGGAGAAGGTCCTCCTCCAGGCAGAACTCCTGGAGCTCAAGGCGAACCCGGACCGACCTGCAGTGGGAACCGTCATCGAGTCCAAGCTGGACATCGGGAAGGGAGCTGTCGTTTCGGTGCTGGTGCAGAAGGGGACGCTCAAGGTGGGCGACTCCTTCATCTGCGGGACCTGGGACGGACGTGTCCGGGCGATGCTGGACGAGCGTGGTCGCCCCGTCGAGGAGGCCGGACCCAGCGTCCCGGTTCAGATCCTCGGTGTCGGTGGTGTTCCGCAGGCGGGAGACATCTTCCGCGCAATGGACGCCGATCAGGCTGCCTCCATCGCCCAGACGCGCCAGCGTCTCGAGCGGGAGAAGACCCTCCGGGTTAAGGACCGGGGCATGAAGCTCGGCGATCTGGCGGCATTCATGGAGGCCGGTGATGTGGATACCCTTCCCCTGCTGGTCAAGGCCGACGTGGATGGATCCGTGCAGGCGGTGGCTGACTCCCTGGAGCAGCTCTCCACTGATGAGGTCCGCGTGGAGATCATCCACCGGTCGGTAGGTGCCGTGAACGAGTCGGACATCCTGCTGGCCGAGACGACGGGGGCCGTGATCATCGGTTTCCGGGTCCGTCCCGACACCAACGCCCGAAACATGGCGGAGCAGCGCGGAGTTGACGTCCGGACCTACGACGTCATCTACGAGGCTGTGGATGAGGTTCGACAGGCCCTCGAGGGAATGCTCCGCCCCGAGGAGAGGGAGACGGTGCTGGGAGCCGCCGAGGTTCGGGAAGTCTTCAAGATCAAGAAGGTGGGCACGATCGCCGGCTGCTATGTGACGGATGGCGTCATCGACCGCAACAGCAACGTCCGGGTGATCCGCGACGGGTCCATCGTCTACGACGGACAGTTGGAGTCGCTGAAGCGGTTCAAGGACGATGCCCGTGAGGTTCGGGAAGGCTTCGAGTGCGGGCTTTCAATCCAGAACTTCAACGACGTGAAGACCGGGGATGTCATCGAAGCGTACCGCATCGATGAGGTCGCCCGGACCCTTTCCGAAGCCGGAGCGGACTGAGGAGGTGAGAGGTGAGCACGCGTCCTCACGTCGTTGTGCTCACCTTCCAGCTCTCCATCCCTGGCTGCCGGTCGCTGAAGGAGAAGCGCGGAGTGCTGCGTTCCGTAGTAGACCGCCTTCGTTCCAGGTACCCTGTGTCCGTCGCTGAAACCGGATCCCAGGACGTCCACGACCGAGGGGAGGTCACGGTGGCATTCGTGACATCCGATGCGCGCCGGGGCGACTCCATTGCATCCAGGGTGGACACCTTCCTGGAAGAAACGCCACGCGTCCTCATTCTCGGCACCAGGCGCGAGGACCACTGATCCCTGACGGAAGGGACCGGACACCGTCCTCTTCGCCCCCGGAGGCTTTCATGGCTGGCAAGCGCAAGGCCCGACTCGACGAGCTGTTCAAGCGGGAAATCACCAGGATCCTCCGCTCCGACGTTCGGGATCCCAGGGTGGGGGTTCCAACCATCACCGGGGCCGATGTGACCACGGACCTCTGGTCTGCCAAGATCTTCGTCCGCCCCGGCCCCACCCGGGAGGACCCCTCGGGTCTGATTGAGGGCCTCGTGGCCGCCACCCCTTACATCCGACGTGAGTTGGGCAAGAGCCTGACGCTCCGTCGGATTCCCGAGCTCCGTTTTCAGCTCGACCGGTCCATGGAGCATGCCGCCCGCATCGAGTCCCTCCTCCGGGAGGTCCTTCCCCCGGAGGCTCGCGGGGTCGGGGAGGAGTCCAATGCGGACGCTGACCCGGAGGAGGGGGACAAGGAGTGAGCCGTCGGGATGCGGGGGCCGGGGAGCCCGCCGGCCTCCTCCTCGTGGACAAGCCGGCAGGCCCCACTTCCCATGACATCGTGGCACTTGCCCGCCGAGCCCTGGGCGTCCGCCGCGTGGGGCACACCGGCACCCTTGATCCATTTGCCTCCGGCCTCCTCCTCCTCGCCGTGGGTCGAGCCACACGACTGGTCCAGTACATGGACCCCCTTCCGAAGACGTACGAGGCCACGGCCCGACTGGGTGAGGCCACAACCACGGATGACCCAGAGGGCGAGGTTGTCCAGAGGTGCCGGGTTCCGCACCTGGGCGAGGAGAAGCTCCGTGCCGGGATGGCTGCCTTCATGGGCCGCATCCGGCAGCGTCCCCCGGCATACTCCGCCAAGAAGGTCGGCGGGGTGCCGGCTCATCGTCGGGCACGACGAGGTGAGGACGTCCAGCTTGCCGAGGTGGAGGTGGAGGTCCATGAGCTGGAGCTCCTCGAACATGAGGCAGGATCGGCCACCCTCTCGTTCCGTGTCCGCTGCTCCACCGGAACGTACGTTCGGTCCCTGGCACGGGACCTGGCCCTCCATCTGGGGACCTGCGCTCACCTTACCCTTCTCCGGCGCACGGCCATCGGGCCGTGGTCCGTGGACCGGGCCGTCCCCGGTGGGTCCCTGGAACGGGGCGAGGGGCCCTCGGGACTCCGTTCCGGACTCGTCACTCCCCTGGATGTCCTCTCCCACCTCCCCCGGCTGGACGTGGATGGGGAGGAGGCCCTCAAGGTAGCCTACGGTCAGCGGCTCTCCCGTCCAGGCCAGGTGGGTGCTGGGGAACTCTGTCGGTTGGCCCACCGGGGAGAACTCCTGGCCGTCGCCGAAGGCCGATCCGACGGGCTCCTTCACCCTCGGAAGGTGTTTCAGACGGCGGAGGAACTCGCGGACGGGAGGAAGACGACGTGACGGGGCCAGGTGCAGGGATCCGGGGTGGGATGCCCCAGGACGGGAGAGGAACAGTGGTCACAGTCGGCACCTTCGACGGGGTCCATCGTGGACACAGAGCGGTCCTCGAGGAGATCCGGCAGCGGGCCCGGGCCACAGGTCGTCGGGCAGTGCTGGTGACCTTCCATCCGCATCCCCTCCGCATCGTGAGGCCGGGGATCGCACCGCCCCTCCTCACCACTCCGGTGGAGAAGCGGGAGATCCTAGCGGAGAGCGGCCTCGACTGGGCCATCTTTCTGACCTTCACCCCGGAGCTGTCCCGTCTGAGCCCGAGGGCGTTCGTGGATCAGATCCTGGTGAAGGAGTTGGGGGTGCAGGAACTGGTCATCGGATACGACCATGGATTCGGAAAGGGTCGAGCCGGAGATGCGGACACCCTGAAAGCGCTGGGGCGGGAGCGGGGCTTCGCGGTGGACGTGGTGCGACCTGTCCCCATGGCGAGCCCGGGGGGTGAGCCCACCCCCATCTCCTCGACACGGATTCGTCGAGCCGTTTCGGAGGGCCGGATATCCGATGCCAGGGACGGACTCGGCCGTCCGTATTCCATCCGGGGGGTTGTGGTGCGGGGCGATGGCCGAGGCAAGGGGCTGGGCTTCCCCACGGCGAACCTACACCTGGGGTTCCCCGAGAAGCTCCTGCCCCCGGCCGGTATCTACGCGGTGAGGGCTGCGCTCCGGGACGGAATGCACCCCGGGGCCCTCCACCTGGGCCCTCGCCCGACCTTCGAGGGGTCTCCCCCTTCTATCGAGCTGCACCTCCTGGACTGGGAGGGTGACCTTTATGGAAGGGAGGTGCGAGTGGACCTGGTGGAAAGGCTCAGGGGAGTGGAGGCATTCGAGTCGCCCGAAGCCCTGGTTCGCCAGATGGACGAGGACGTGAGGCAGGCCCGGAGGGTCCTGGACTCCTGATCCCCGGGTACCCAGGGGTGGAGGTTGTACCTCGGGCCAGGCACCCTTATGTTTTTACGCTGGACTCCAGTAGTTCATCATATGCAGACCCGAGACAGCAGAGCGGTTTGCTTCCCCTGCAGCATCTGACTCCTGTGGAGGCACGCGGTACAGACATGACGATCACGAAAGAGAGAAAGCAGGAGCTGGTCGAGAAGTTCCAGCTCCACGAGACCGACCGGGGCAGCGCCGGCGTGCAGATTGCGATACTCACCGAGAGGATCAACCATCTGAGAGATCACTTCGGCGAGCACCGGGGGGACCACCACAGTCGCCGTGGCCTCCTGAAGATGGTGGGACGCCGCCGGCGGCTCCTGGAGTACGTGAAGAGAAAGGACCTCGACCGCTACCGGACCCTCATCGAGGAGCTGGGTCTCCGGAAGTGACGAGCAGGTCTGGCGCGGCGGCTTCTCGCAAACGGGAAGTCGCCGCGCTTGTTTCTGCACCGGGAGGGGACCGGACCAGACTGGCCGGACCATCTGTTGCCGGCCCCCCGGCGGCCCGAATCGGGTCCCCGGGGGATCGGCGGCCTGGCTGAGTCGGCTCCCCGAGGGTGCAGTACGAATGAACCGTCGACGGGCGGGGACAATCCGGTCCCCCTCCGCTCGGCATGCCCCGAAGTGAAATGGAAAAGAACCGAATGATGAAGAGAATCGAAAAGGACTTCGCCGGCCGCAAGCTGATCATCGAGACGGGCAGGATGGCCCGTCTGGCGCCCGGCTCCTGCTTCGTGCAGTTCGGCGAGACCGCCGTCCTCTGCACGGCGGCCGTGCAGAACCGTCCCACCCACCTCCCCTTCTTCCCCCTCACGGTGGAGTATCGGGAGAAGACCTACGCAGCCGGAAAGATTCCCGGTGGCTTCTTCAAGAGGGAGGGCCGCCCCGGCGAGAAGGAGATCCTCTCTGCCCGGCAGATCGACCGGCCCATCCGGCCCCTGTTCCCCGAGGGGTTCATGAACGAGACCCAGGTCATCGTGAACGTCCTGTCGGCAGACCAGGAGAACGATGCCGACGTGCTGGGCCTTCTGGGCGGGTCCATCGCCCTCAACATGTCGAAGGTCCCCTTCGACACCATGGTTGCATCGGTCCGGGTGGGTCGCATCCAGGGTACCTGGATCCTGAACCCTACCTTCCAGCAGCTCGAGTATTCCGACGTGGACATGGTGGTGGCGGGCTCCCGCGAGTCCCTCCTCATGGTAGAGGGTGGCGCGGTCGAGGTCCCGGAAGAAGAGATCGCCGACGGTCTGGAGGTCGCTCATGAGGGCATCCGCCAGCTCATCGACATCCAGGAGGAGGTCCTGGAGGGACTGCGGCAGCCCACCATGGATTGGATCCCCCAGTCGCCTCCCTCCGACCTTGAGGACAAGGTCCGGGCCATGGCCGACGAGAAGATCGCCGAGGCCATGACCATCGGGGACAAGCAGCAGCGCAGCACGGCCCTGGGCACCGTCCGGGAGAACGTGGAAGGCGCCCTCGAGGAAGAGCTTCCCGAGGACGAGTGGGCCGACGCCCGCGACCAGGTCGGAGACATCCTCCGGGGGCTCGAGAAGGAGGCCATGCGGCGGCAGGTCCTGGACGACGGGGTCCGCACCGATGGCCGGGACACCACGACGGTCCGGGACATTTCCTGCGAGGTGGGCATCCTCCCCAGGACCCATGGCTCCGCCCTGTTCACCCGCGGGCAGACGCAGGCGCTGGCGGTGGTGACGCTGGGCACCTCCCGGGATGAGCAGCGGATCGACTCCATCGACACGGCGGAGGAGATCACCAAGTCCTTCATGCTCCACTACAACTTCCCCCCGTTCTGCGTGGGCGAGGCTCGCCCCATCCGAGGCACGTCGCGGCGGGAGATCGGGCATGGCGCCCTGGCGGAGCGTGCAATCCAGCCGCTCCTCCCGGCCTACGACGACTTCCCGTACACGATTCGCGTCGTGTCCGACGTCCTCGAGTCCAACGGCTCTTCCTCCATGGCCTCGGTCTGCGGAACTTCGCTGGCCCTGATGGCCGCTGGAGTCCCCATCTCGTCCGCCTGCGCCGGCGTGGCCATGGGCCTCATCAAGGACGGGGACAAGTACCGGATCCTCACGGATATCCTCGGCGTCGAGGATGCCCTGGGCGACATGGACTTCAAGATCGCAGGGACCCGTCAGGGGGTCACTTCCATCCAGATGGACATCAAGGTGGAGGGGCTCAACCGGGACATCATGGTGGAGGCGCTCAAGCAGGCCCACGCCGCCCGGATGCACATTCTGGACATCATGGATGACACCCTGTCCGAGGCTCGCGAGGAGCTGTCGGACTATGCCCCGCGCATCACCTCCATGCAGGTGAACCCGGAGAAGCTTGGCGAGATCATCGGGCCCAAGGGCAAGACGATCCGGGCCATCCAGGACGAGACCGGCGCCAAGATCGACATCGAGGACTCGGGCATCGTGAAGATCGCGGCCGTGGACGGCGAGTCCGCTGCCCGGGCCCGGGAGATGATCGAGGCAATCGTGCAGGAGCCCGAGGTCGGACGGGTCTACGAGGGACCGGTGAAGAACACCACCTCCTTCGGAGCCTTCGTGGAGATCCTCCCCGGTGTGGAGGGGCTGTGCCACATCTCCGAACTGGAGAGCGGGCGCGTGGAGAAGACGGAAGACGTCCTGAACCGGGGAGACATCACCCGGGTCAAGCTCCTGGCCATCGACGAGAAGGGACGCCTGCGCCTCTCCCGTCGGGCCGCCCTGGAGGAAGAGGGCGAGGCCGTCACCGAGGTGGAGGCCGCAAGCCGCGGATGATCTTCCCCACCTCGAGAAGGATCGGACGCCGGGTTCCGGGGGGGCATCACCCCCCGGGCCTGGCGTCTGTTCGTTCAGACGCTGCCAGCTCGGAAGAGACCCGATCGGATCCGGTCCGGGGCCGCATGGAACGGACGGTGCTGGAGAACGGCCTGGAGGTGGTGACGGAGGCCATCCCCGGGGTGCGTTCCGTCTCCCTGGGGGTGTGGGTCCGCCACGGCGGAGCCCACGAGGCGGAGGAGGTAATGGGGGCCAGCCACCTCCTGGAGCACATGGTCTTCAAGGGGACTCGGAGCCGGAGTCCCCGGGAGATCGTCATGGCCCTGGAGCGGCTCGGAGGAGGGCTCGATGCCTTCACCTCCCGGGAGCACACCTCCTACCAGGCCAGGGTGCTCCCCGACCACCTGCCCATCGCTCTGGACGTCATCGGGGACATGGTCCTGGAGCCTCTCCTTCGTGCCGCCGACCTGGAGCTCGAGCGCCAGGTCGTCCTGGAGGAGATCTCCACTGTCGAGGACACCCCTGACGACCTGGTCTTCGAGCTGCATGGGGAGCTCCTGTGGGACGGACATCCCTACGGCCGTTCCATCCTTGGCTCCCGTGCCTCCGTGGAGGCCATGGACATCGAGACCCTCCGAGGTCTCCACCGTGAGCGCTACAGATGTGGCAGCCTTGTGGTGGCGGCGGCAGGATACCTGGACCACGACGCCATTGTCCGGACGGTGGAGGAGCGGTTTGGCGGCCTCCCCCGGGCGTCTCCCCCAACTCTGGATCCCCTTCCGGCTCCCCGACCCGCCCGGACCCGGCACGTGGTTCGGGATACCACCCAGACCCACATCGTCCTCGGTACCCGCACTCCGCCCAGGGCCTCCTCGGCGCGATTCCCCCTCATTCTTCTTTCGGCAGCGCTGGGGGGCGGGATGGGCTCCCGACTCTTCCAGAAGGTCCGCGAGGAGCTCGCGCTGGCCTACACGGTCTTCTCGTTCCAGTCCTTCCATGCCGAGGCCGGCGTCTCGGGGGTCTACGTGGGGACACGGCCGGAATGGGCAGATCGCGCGGTGGATGCCATCCTTGGGGAAATGGAGGTCCTTGCCTCCAAGGGACTCGGTGCAGAGGAGCTCCACGACGTCAAGAACCAGGTCAAGGGACAGGTCATGCTGTCCCTGGAATCCACGTCAGCCCGCCTTTATCGATTGGCGGGGTTCTCCTTGCATGGTCAGCCCTGGCGGGGACTGGACGACCTCCTGGCCAGGATCGATGCAGTCCGGCCGGAGGAGGTCCGGGAGGCGGCCTCCCGGTACCTGGATCCTGCAGCCCAGGACATCCTGAGGCTGGGTCCCGGGACCGGGAACGGTGCTCTCCAGGGTTGACCCGCGCCTCAAAGCCGTCAGATTTGGCCGGCTCCGCCATCTGGAGCCACTTCGCGCGGGTTGCCCCGCGCACCGACCCACCCTCCTTACATGGAAAGGGCCTGAGATGCGAATCGGGGTACCCACGGAGATCAAGGCAAACGAGTATCGAGTCGCCCTTGTGCCGGCCGGCGCCGAAGCACTGGTGCGGCACGGTCACGAGGTTCTCATCCAGAAGGGCGCGGGCGAGGGAAGCGGCTTTGCCGATGCACTTTACGAGAAGGCCGGCGCCACCGTGGTGCCCGATGCAGAAGCCGTCTGGGGTGATGCAGAGATGATCCTGAAGGTCAAGGAGCCCATCGAGGTGGAGTGGCCCTTGATCCAGGAGGGGCAGCTCCTCTTCACCTACTTCCACTTTGCTGCCTCCGAGCCCCTGACCCGGGCACTCATGGACTCCGGGGCCGTGGCCATCGCCTACGAGACGGTTCAGCTCACCAACGGGGAGCTGCCCCTCCTGACCCCCATGTCGGAGGTTGCCGGGCGTCTCTCGATCCTGGAAGGGGCCAAGTACCTCGAACGGTTCTATGGCGGCCGGGGACTCCTGCTGGGTGGTGTGCCCGGAACCCTCCCTGCACGGGTCGTCATCCTGGGGGGAGGGGTGGTGGGAACCAATGC
>REBX01000096.1 GCA_007692505.1 Gemmatimonadales bacterium
TTCGTCGTGCCGATGTCGAGCGCGGCTATGAGGTTGGAGCGCATGATCAGGGGTCGTTGGGCGTGGGGGGAAGGGCCGCGAGCTCGGGTGTCGGACCCCAGCGCACGACGACCTGGTCCGCGAACCGGAGGTCCACGGCGGAGGGCATCCGGTCCGGACGGCGGTCAAGGGCATCGGTGAGCACCCGGAGTCCCCGCCGGAGCCGGGCCGGGGCCAGGGGGGGTCGGTAGAGGAGGACCACGTCGGGATCGGAGAGATGGAGCGCCACCGAACCGTCGGGGAGGGCCACGGCGTCGGAGAGGACGGCGGCCACGCCGGGCTCCATCTCTCCCACCCGGGCCACCTCTGTGGCTACCCGGCGGAGCCCGCCGGGGGTGGCCGCCTCCACCACCGGAAGGTCCAGGCGGTGGAGGACGGGGTCCAGGGGGAGGGGCTGCCCCTCCCGGTCCACCACCACCAGGGTCGGGGTGGCGTGGAAGGCCACGGCCTCCCGCTCCTCCACCTCCACAACCAGGGTGGAGGGCCAGCGCCGGCTCACCCGGGCCCGGGCCACCATGGGATGGCCTTCCACCCGGCGGGCCACCGGGGCCCGCTCGTCGAAGACCGAGAAGCCCGGGGGGAGGGCGGCGGTCTCCCGGACCTCCTCCACCGTGAGGTGCCGGGCCCCGTCCAGGCGGATCTCCTGCACCTGGAAGAGCTCCATGCGGGCCAGGGCATCCGGCGCCCGGGTGAGGGCCACGGCCACCAGGACGCCCACGACGACAAGGAGGAGGAACCGGAGGCCACGACGACTCCGGGGCTCCTCCAGGCGGGCCCGGGCCCGGCGGCGACGCCGCTCCAGACGGGTTTCGTGGCGGAAGGACCCATCAGCCATGGCGGGCCTCCAGGAACTGGAGGATCCGGGGTCCGGCCTCCTCGATGGAGCCCGCCCCCAGGGTGAGGCACACGTCTCCGGGGGCCAACTCCCGGGCCACCGCCTCCGGCAGGGTCTCCAGTGGACCGTGCTCCTGCACCTCGCCCCCCCCGGACCCGGCCCGGGCCGCCTGGACCACCAGCCCTGCGTCCACCCCGGGGAGGGGCGCCTCCCGGGCCGGGTAGATGTCGGTCACCCAGACCCGATCCGCCCGGGAGAGGGCCTCGCCGAAGGCCGGGGCGAAGTCTCGGGTGCGGCTGTAGAGGTGGGGCTGGAAGACGGCCACGATCCGAGCCTCGGGGAAGCTCCGCCGGGCGGCCTCCAGGGCTGCCTTCACCTCGGTGGGGTGGTGGGCATAGTCGTCCACCACATGGATCCCCCCCACCTTGCCCAGGAGCTGGAAGCGGCGCCGCACACCGGCGAACGCCTGGAGCCCCCGGGCGATGGCGTTCCACCCGGCCCCCATGGAGCGGGCTGCGGCGGCGGCTCCCAGGGCATTCCGCGCGTTGTGGAGGCCCGGGAGGGGGACCTGGAGCTCCGCCACCCGGTGGCCGTCCTCCACCACCTTCAGGCGGGTCCCGAAGCCCCGGGTCTCGAGCCCCTCGCCCCGGAGCTGGCTGCCCGCCGAGAAGCCGTAGCTCCGGCCCCGGGCGCCCGCCTCCACCAGAAGGCTCGCGGAGCCCGGGTCGTCGGCGCAGGCCCAGATCCGACCCTCCGGGACCACGTTCTCCAGGTAGCGCGCGAACGCGTCCCGGATCCCCTCCACGGAGCCGTAGATGTCCAGGTGGTCCGCCTCCATGTTCGTGACCACGGTCACATCGGGGTGGAGGTAGTGGAAGGACCGATCGTACTCGTCGGCCTCCACCACGAAGAGGTCGTCCCGACCCGGTCGGAGATGGCTCTTCCAGCGGGCCACCTCTCCCCCCACCAGCCCGGTGGGGTCGTGGCCCGAGGCGGCAAGCATCTCCACCAGGATGGCGGTGGTGGTCGTCTTCCCGTGGGTGCCGGCCACGGCGGCCAGCCGGCCTGCCCGGGTCCAGCTGCCCAGGGCCTCGGCCCGCTTGACCACCGGGATGCCCCGCTCCCGGGCCCGGGCGATCTCCGGGTGGTCGGTGGGGATGGCCGCCGTGACCACCAGGGCGGCGGCCTCCTCCACATGGGCGGGGTCGTGGCCCGGGTGCACGGTGACCCCCAGGGCCTCCAGCATCCGGGTGGCCCGGCCCGGCGACCGGTCGCACGCCGTGACGGAGCCGCCCCCCCGGACCACCGCTTCAGCCAGGGCGCACATCCCGGCGCCCCCGGCGCCCATGAAGTGGAGCACGCCCTGTTCCGCCAGGACCCGGAGGTCCCGGTCCGGCTGGCCGTGCCCCTCGGGATGCGCATCCCCCGGGTGCTCCCGGGCGCGCTCCCGTTCCTCGTGGGGACCCTGCCCCTGCACGGCGCTCATGCTCCCTCCTCCGCGGGCCCTGCGGCCGGCGGGGGCGGGAGGTGCTTCGCCAGGAAACGGGCGATTTCCAGCGCAGCCTCGGGTCGGCCCCGGTCAAGGGCGGCCCCGGCCATGGCCCGAAGGCGGTCCCCGTCGGCCAGGAGCCCTTCCACGAGTTCCCGGAGGCGGGCGCCCTCCAACTCGTCCTCCGGCACGCAGAGGGCGGCACCGGCGGCCTCCAGGGCCAGGGCGTTCACCCTCTGGTGGTCGGCGGCGGCGGTGGGGAGAGGCACCAGGACCGAGGGGAGACCCCGGGCCAGGAACTCCGACGTGGCCATGGCCCCGGCCCGGCTCACCGCCAGATGGGCACAGCCCAGGGCTGCCTCCATGTTGTCGATGTAGCCCAGGATCCGGACCCCGGGATCGATGGGGTGGGCGGCGTCTGCGGCCTCGAGGGGCTCGGCGGCGGCCAGGGCGCCTGCGGCCTCGCCAGGCCTTGCGGTGTCTCGGGCCTCGGGCGCCTCCGCGCCCTCGCCGGGCTCGGCGCCCGAACCGGCCACTGCCGCCTCCACGGCGTCGCGGTGCGATGGGCCGGTGGACCACAGGAGCTGGAAGGAGAGGGGCCGCCCCTGGTCGCGGGCGTGGAGCAGCAGGTCGGTGATGGCCCGGTTCAGCGCCAGGCTCCCCTGGCTGCCCCCCACCACCAGGACCACGGGGCGGGCTGGGTCCAGCCCGAACGTCCGGCACGCCTCCTCCCGGGAGGGGGACGTGGGCGGGCGCACGGGGTTCCCGCTGATGCGGACCCGGGGTCGGGCCCGGGCCGGGAGGCGTTCCCGGACCTCGGGGAAGGCCGCGTGGACCTCCCGGGCACCGGTGGAGAGGACGCGGGTCACCAGACCCGGCGCCGCGTTCTGCTCCTGCAGCACCAGGGGGATCCGCATGAGGAGCGCCATGAGGCCCGCCGGCCCCCCGGCGTACCCCCCCGTCACCACCACCATGGAGGGACGGAGTCGGTGGAAGAGGCCCCCGACCCGGGCCAGGGCCCGAAGGAGACGGACGAGCACCGCCGCATTCGCCAGTGGGGAGCCCCCCCGCCGAAAGCCCTCCACCGCCAGAAGGAGGTGGGGCTCCCCCCGGTCCGGGAGGATCCGGGCCTCGATCCCCCGCCGGGCCCCCACGAAGAAGGGCCACACGTCGGGGCGCACCCGGGCCAGGGCCCCGGCCAGGGCCAGGGCCGGCTGCAGGTGGCCACCCGTGCCGCCCCCGGAGAAGACCACGCAGGTCCGGCGACGAGGCGCAGGGGCACGGCCCCCCCGGACCCGATCCACCTGGACGGGATCCGACCCGGGGCGATCCACCTGGGTCCCGTGCACCCGGCTGCGGGCCACCTGCGCGTCAGACATGGGCCCTCGCCGGGTCGGAGATGGCCGCATCGGGGAGCTCTCCCTCTGGCTCGGGTCGGGCCGAGGGGTCGCCCCGGGCCACCGAGAGGAGGACGCCCATCCCCACCAGGGTGACCAGGAGGTGGGAGCGCCCGTAGGAGACCAGGGGGAGGGGGAGCCCGGTGGGGGGGATCACCCCCAGCCCCACCGCAGCGTGGAGGAGGGCGTGCAGCGCAATGAGGTTCGTGAAGCCCAGGGCCAGGAGCTGGCCGAAGAGATCGGGGGCTCGCCGGGCAATCCGGAAGCCGATGACCACGATGGCCAGGTAGGCCAGGAGGAGCCCCGCCGTGCCCAGGAACCCCCACTCCTCTCCGATCATGCTGAAGATGAAGTCGTTGTGGGGCTCCGGGAGGAAGCCGAACTTCTGGCGGCCCTCCCCGAAGCCCACCCCGGTGGGTCCGCCGGAGCCCAGGGCGATGAGGCTCTGCCGGACCTGGTAGCCTGCGGCGCCTGCGTACTGGTCCAGGTTCCCGAAGGCCCGGAGGCGCTCCGCCCGGAAGCCCGTCCCCAGCTGGATCCAGGCCAGGGGGGCCATGCAGATGGCCAGGAAGACGAAGTGGCCGATCCGGGCCCCGGCTCCGAACACCACCAGCGCACCGAGGAGGGCCAGGACGAAGGCGGTGGAGAGGTCGGGCTGGAGGAGGATGGGGACCAGGAGGATGCTCCAGACCACCAGGAAGGGCATGAGACCCTGCGAGAGGCTCCGGAAGCGGGCCCGCTTCTTCACCGCCATGTGGGCCGTCCACACGATGATGGCGATCTTGGCGAACTCGGCGGGCTGGAGGGTCACCCCCAGGTTCAGCCACCGTCGGGCCCCGTTGATCTCCGGGGCGATCCCCGTGGTGAAGGGGAGGACGGTGAGGAGGAGGGCCCCGAAGACCCCCACCAGGAGGGGCCAGGCCAGGGTCCGCCACCAGGTGTAGGGGATCCGGGCCGCCACGGCCAGGAGGACGAGGCCCACGGCGGCACCGGTGGCCTGCCTCAGGACGTAGAAGCTGTCGGGCAGCTCCTGCCGGGCCGCCAGGAAGGCGGAGGCCGAGTAGAGGTTCACCAGGCCGAAGCCCAGGAGGAGGAGGGTGGCCAGCATGAGGGCCGCCGGCTCCCAGCCGCCGGGGATCCCGGAGTCGGGGAGGGTGGGTCGGGACCGGGGGGCGATGTCCGTCCTCACCGGGGTCATGACCGGGCCTCCCGGGCCAGCTCGGCGAAGCGGCGGCCCCGCGCCTCGTAGTTCTCGAAGGCGTCGAATGAGGCACAGGCCGGCGAGAGGAGGAGGAGGTCGCCGGGACGGGCCAGGCTGCGGGCCCTGCGCACGGCGCTCCCGAAGCCCCCGGCCTCGCCCACGAGCTCCACCCCCTCGGGGCTCCGTTCCCGGAGCCCGTGCAGGATCCTGGGTCCGGCGTCGCCCTGGCAGACCACTGCCCGGACCCGCCCCGGGGGCAGGTCGTCCAGGAGGCCGGAGAGGTCCTCGCCCTTGTCGGAGCCCCCCAGGAGGAGGACGACGGGGCCGTCCACGCTCTCCAGGGCAGCCCTCGCCGCCGCGGCGTTCGTGGCCTTGGAGTCGTTCACCCAGAGCACCCCGCCCTCCCGGGCCACGGGCTCCATCCGGTGGGGGAGGGGCTCGAAGGTCCGGAGGCCCTGCCGGATGCCCTCCAGGGGAGCGCCATGGACCCGGGCCGCCAGGGACGCCGCCAGGGCGTTCTTCCAGTTGTGCCGACCCAGGAGCCCGAGCTCGTCGGTCGGGACGAGCACCTCCGGCGACCCGGGTCCCTCCGTGGCCAGGACCAGGGCGGCCTCGCCCCCCCTCGGGCCCTCCACCCAGGCGTGGACGGGGTGCCCATGGCTGGACCCGAGCGCCTCGTCGCCGCCCTCCGCTTCCCCGCCGGGGCCCCGGTCGTGGAAGCGGTAGCGGTGGCCGGGAGCGTCGCCGGCCAGGACCTCCACGTTCGGGTCTGCTGCCAGGACCCACCGGGAGTCCGGGGTGGCCGCCTGGAAGAGGCGGGCCTTGTCGGCCCAGTATGCCTCCACCGACGGGTAGCGGTCCAGGTGGTCCGGGGCCAGGGAGGTCACCACCCCCACCTGGGGCGCCACGTGGCCGTGTCCGGCGAGCTGGAAGGAGCTGAGCTCCAGGACCAGGGTCCGGGGGTCCCCGTCTGCCTCCCGGACGGCGTCGGAGGCCGCCGGGGCAAGCCCGCCCCCGGTGTTCCCGGCGGCGGTGGCCCGGATCCCGGCGCTCCGGAGGAGGTGGGCCAGGAGGAGGACGGTGGTCGTCTTCCCGTTTGTCCCGGTGACCGCGATCAGTGGACCCGGGTGGAACTCCAGGGCAAACTGGGGCTCGCTGACCCAGGGGACTCCGGCGTCGGCGAGGGCGAGGTGCACCGGAGCACCGGGCGGAATTCCCGGGGAGACGACGACCCGCTGGGCGTGGAGGATCCGGTCCAGGTCGTGCCGGCCCAGGTCGACGTCGGCTCCCAGGGCTCGAAGTCCACGGGCTGCAGTCTGAGCGCGCGCATCGGTACGGAGGTCCGAGACATGACAGTCATCTCCTCTGGAGAGGGCAAGGCGTGCAGCGGCGACGCCGCTGGCTCCGATGCCCACCACGGCCACTCGGCGGGGCGGGCTCATCGGATCTTGAGGGTGCTGAAGGCCAGGAGGGCGGCGAGGATGCCCAGGATCCAGAACCGCACGACCACGGTGGTCTCCCGCCATCCCTTCTTCTCGAAGTGGTGGTGGAGGGGGGCCATGCGGAGGAGCCGCTGCCCCTCGCCTCGAACGCGGCGGGTGTACTTGAACCATCCGACCTGCAGCATCACCGAGAAGGCCTCCGCCACGAAGACGGCCCCCACGATGAGGAGGAGGAACTCGGCCTTGAGGAGGATGGCCATGACGGCCAGGGCCCCTCCCAGGGCCAGCGACCCCGTGTCGCCCATGAAGACCTGGGCCGGATGGGCGTTGTACCACAGGAAGCCGATGCACCCGCCGGCCAGGGCGGCGGCGAACACGGCGAGCTCGCCGGTGCCCGGGAGGTAGAACAGCCCCAGGTAGGCCGAGGTGTCCACCCGGCCGATGAGGTAGGCGAAGACGCCGAAGGTGACGAAGGCCACCGCCGACAGCCCTGCGGCCAGGCCGTCCAGCCCGTCGGTGAGGTTCACGGCGTTGGAGGAGCCGCTCACCACCAGCGAGACGAAGAGGACGTAGGCCGGGGGCCAGAAGGCGGCGACCCAGTTGTCGAAGAAGGGCACCATGGTCCAGGTGCCCGGCACGGGGTGGATGGGCACCAGGACCAGGAAGAGGCCCAGCCCCAGCCCGAAGCTCAGCTGCCCCACCATCTTGTAGCGGGCAATGAGGCCCCGGGACCGGTTCCGGACCACCTTGAGCCAGTCGTCCATGAAGCCGATGGCCCCCATCCACACCAGGGAGAGGAGGCACAGGGCCACGTACCAGTTCAGGAGCTGGGCCCACAGGAGGGTGGACACCGTGGCCGAGAGGACGATGAGGACGCCCCCCATGGTGGGGGTGCCCGACTTCTGCAGGTGGGTCCGGGGACCGTCCGTGCGCACGACCTGCCCCACCCGGAGGGCCCGGAGGCGACGGATGGTAGCCGGGCCGGCCCAGAGGGCAATGACCAGGGCCGTCACCCCGGCGCCGGCGGAGCGGAATGTGAGGTAGTTGAAGAGGTTGAAGACGATGTGCAGGTCCGAAAGCCCGGGGAGGAGGTGGGGAAACATCAGGCCTCCTCCAGCCAGCGGGAGACCTCTTCCAGGCGGACCCCGCGGGACCCCTTCAGGAGGAGGACGTCGCCGGCCTCGAGCTCCCCCGCCAGGAGGGCCGCCGCCCCGGCGGCGGACCCGGCGTGGAGCTCACGAGGCCCCTCGGGCCCGGGCTCGGAGCCCCGGGCCGCGCCCACGAACTCCCCCACCAGGACCAGGAGGTCCGGGGCGGGTCGCAGCGAACGGGCATGCTCCAGGACCCGGGCATGGTGCTCGCCGGACGCCTCGCCCAGCTCAAGCATGGAGCCCAGGACCGCAATCCTGCGCCCCGGGGCGGGGAGTTCGGCCAGCAGGTCCAGGGCGGCCCGGGTGGACCTGGGATTCGCGTTGTAGCAGTCCTCCACCAGGGTGATCCCTCCCACGGTGCGGACCCGGCCTCGCATGCCCTCCACCGGCACCCCGGCGAGGCGGTGCGCCGTCTGCACCGGCTCCAGGCCCAGGGTCCGGGCCGCAGCCAGGGCCAGCACGGCGTTCACGGAGGCAGCCCGACCCACCAGGGGGAGCTCCACGTGGACGGGCTCCGTCCCGGACTCCGTGTCGGGCCCCCTCACCTGCAGGGTGGGGCGACCCCGGTCGTCCATTTCGGTGACCGTGCCCTCCCAGTGGACCATGCCCTCCCGGTGGGGATCACCTGTCGCGTCGCCTGTCCCTGCCGGCTCGGCCGAACCGGCCATCCCGGCCATCCCGGCCACTGTCACCGGCGAATCGGGCCGGAGCGCCCGGACCCGGCCGGCGAGCTCCGCCGGATCGGCTCCCACCACCACGGGGACGCCGGGGCGGAGGCCCCGGATCAGGTCCAGCTTCTCCTCCATGACCCCCTCCAGCGAGCCCAGCCCCTCCAGGTGGGTGGGATCCACCGTGGTGAGGACGGCCAGGTCGGGATCCACCATCCGGGTCAGGGCCCGGATTTCGCCGGGCTCGCTGGTCCCCAGCTCCAGGACCACGGCGTGCACCCCCGTGGGGGTGGCCAGGAGGGTGTGGGGGACCCCCACCCGGTTGTTCTCGTTGGCCCGGGTGGCGTGGATGGGGCCCCAGGCTTCCAGCGCGGCCCGGAGGTAGCCCTTCGTGGTCGTCTTCCCGGTGGAGCCGGTGATGGCCACCACGGGCACCCCCAGTGCGTCCCGGCGGGCCCGGGCCAGCCGGCCCAGGGAGGCCAGGGGATCGTCCACAAGCCAGACGGGGACAGACACGGAGGCGTCCCGGAGGACCGGGGGCATCCCGTTGGGGCTTTCGGGGTCGCGCCGGAGGACCAGCCCCCCGGCGCCCAGCTCCACGGCCCGTCGGGCGTACTCGTTCCCGTCGAAGCGGGGGCCCGAGAGGGCAATCCAGAGCTCGCCGTCCCGGAGGGTCCGGGTGTCGGTGGAGATCCCGGTGAAACCCCGGGGCACACCGGTGCCGGTGGCCGGTTCGGATGGTCCCAGGACGACGTCCACCGTCGATCGGTGCCAGCGGAAGGGACCGGTGGGGGCCGGTGGGGTGGACTCCGGCGAACGGGGTGCGGGGTTCACGTGGCCACCTCCCCCAACAGCTCCGACACGATCTGGCGCTCGTCGAAGGGGCGTGTCTCTCCACCCGCTTCCTGCACCGTTTCGTGCCCCTTCCCGGCCAGGAGGATGGCGTCGCCGGGAACCGCCAGCTCCAGGGCGCGCCGGATGGCCTGGCGGCGGTCCGCAATTCGGTGGACCTCCACTTGGGAAGACGAGGGGATGCCGGCCAGGATGTGGTCCAGGATCTGTTCCGGGTCCTCGGTGCGGGGGTTGTCGGAGGTGACCAGGGCCACGTCGGCTCCCCGGGCCACCACCTGGCCCATGAGGGGTCGCTTCGTGCGGTCCCGGTCGCCGCCGGCACCGAAGACCACCAGGAGGCGGCCCCGGTGGAGGGGACGGAGGGCCTCCAGGACCCGCTCGAGGGCGTCGGGGGTGTGGGCGTAGTCGCGGAAGACGGGGACGGGGTGGCGGGCGATGACCTCCATGCGGCCCGGGGGGGGCGAGACCGAAGCCAGCTCCCGGGCCACCTCGGGCAGCTCGAGGCCAGCGGCCAGGGCGGCGCCGGCGGCGGCCAGGGCGTTCTCCACGTTGAAGCGACCGGGGAGGGGGAGGGTCACCGGGTGGGAGTCCTCACCCCGGGTCAGGAGGAAGCGGCTGCCGGCGGCGCCCAGGATGACACCCAGGGCGCGGAGGGAGGCGGGGTCGGCATCCCGGGTGGAACCACCTCTCGAGCTATCCATCGGGCTGCCTCCGGAGTTGCCGGACGAACTGCCCTCGTATCGGCTCTCGGCCACGCCGACGGAGAGCTCGCGGATGCCCCGGGGTGGGCGGAGGGAGGCCCAGCCCGGGTCGTCGCGGTTCACCACCACCGTTCCGCCGGGGCGGAGGAGCTCGAGGAGGCGGAGCTTGGCGTCTCGGTAGGCCACCGGGGAGGAATGATAGTCCAGGTGGTCCCGGCCCAGGTTCGTGAAGACCGCCGTGTCCACCGGGAGCCCGGCCAGGCGCCCCTGGTGGAGGGCGTGGGAGGAGGCCTCCAGGACCAGGTGGCGGACGCCGCCCGCCTCCAGATCGGCCACCCGGCGGGCCAGCTCCACGGGCCCCGGGGTGGTGAGTCCGGCAGTGCCGTCCGCCACTCGGCCGTCGGCACCCACCACGCCCAGGGTGCCCAGGGCGGCGGAGGGCCCGCGGGAGGCCAGGAGCTGTCGGAGGAGGAGGGCGGTGGTCGTCTTCCCGTTCGTCCCGGTGACCGCGGTCACGTGAAGGGGGCGGGCCGGGGTGGGCCGGGCGGCCATGGCGAGGATGGCGGCGGCGCGGCGGCCGTCCTCCACGAAGATGCGGGGCGGGAGGGGTGTCGGAGCATCTCCGGCGGCGGCCTCCCCGGTGTGGGCTTCCCCGGCCGGCTGGGCCAGGCGGGGGCGGGCCCGGATCTCGACCAGGAGCCCGGTGGCTCCGGAGGCGGCAGCCGACCCCACGAAATCATGAGCATCCAGCGCCGTGCCGATCCAGGCCATGAAGAGGTCGCCGGGTTCCACCTCCCGAGAGTCCGTGGTCAAGCCGGAAACGACGGCGTCCTCCGACCCCTCGAGCTCGGCTTCGAGCCCATGGTCCCGGAGGACACGCAGGACCGTGGCCATGGTCCAGCCGGTGTGGGCCACCGGGAGGCGGTGGCGGGAGGCAACGGTCATGGTTCCACTCCGGGTGGTCCGGCCGTGACACGCACCGTGTCGCCGGGCATCACCGGGGTACCCGGCGGCGGGTCCAGGGCCAGGACCCGGCCCCGGCCCTCCAGCTCCACCACCACGCCCAGGCCGTGGAGACGACGGAGCGCGGTGCGGGCCGGTTGGCCCATGAGGGCGGGAACGCCGGTGGCCAGGGCCGGTCCGGTCCGACTGTCCCGGGGATCGGAGGGCGCTCTACCGCCGGCACCTGCGGACCCCGAAGGCGCCGAGGACGCGGAGGGGACCGGGTTGTGGGCCACCAGGTGCGCCGTGGAGGGCGGGGCGGGGGCCGGGCCCAGGTCCTCTCCCTCCACGGCCATCTCTTCCCGGTGGGTGGCCTGGGCCCGGGCGATGGCGGCCAGGGCGTGGCGATCCAGGGGCGAGGTCCGGGCGGCCAGGACGGCCTCCATGGTCGCCCGGGTCACCGGAGCGGCTGTGGCCCCTCCGTAGTACTCGCCCTGGGGACGGTCCAGCTTCACGAAGACCACCAGCTGGGGCGCTTCGGCGGGGAAGTACCCCGCGAAGGAGGCGTAGTAGGCCCCCACCTCGTAGCGGCCGTCGGGGCCCGGGGCCCGGGAGGTCCCGCTCTTCCCCGCCACGGAGAAGGAAGACAGCCGTGCCCGGCTCCCCGTGCCCTCGTCCACGGCATCCACCAGGGCCGAGGTGAGGGTGGCCGCCGTTCCCTCGGAGACGACCCGCCGCACGGCTCTGGGCTCCAGCGTCTCAACCGAGCTCCCGTCGGGGCCCCGGAGCTCCCGAACGATGCGGGGCTCCATGAGGACGCCCCCGTTGGCCAGCGCCGCATAGCCCATGGCCATCTGGAGGGGGGTCGCCGCAATCTCGTACCCCATGGCCAGGGAGGCCCTGGAGAGGCGACTCCACTCCCGGGGGGCGCGGAGGCGACCGGAGGCCTCGCCGGGGAGCTGGATCCCGGTGGCCACCCCGAAGCCGAAGTCCCTGAGCCCCTCGTACTGCTCCGCCTCGGTGAGGGACTCGGCAGCCTGCACGAAGGCCACGTTGGACGAGGCGGAGAGGGCCTCCCCGTAGGTGACGTGGCCGATGCGGCTCACGTCGCGGATCGTGCGCCCGTTCTGCCGGAGGAGGCCGTCGCCCGTGTCCACCGAGTCCGCCAGGCTCAACCGACCCAGCTCCAGGAGACTCGCCACCAGGAAGGGCTTGAGGGTGGAGCCGGGCTCGTAGGGGGAGTTGATGGCGGAGAGGGAGGCCCGCCCCTCGGCGTCCAGCGAGACCAGGGCCAGGAGGTCTCCGGTGGAGGGGTCCACCACCACCAGGTCTCCACCCCGGGCGCCCGTCTCCCGGATGGCATCCATGAGGGCTTCCCGGGCGATCTCCTGGAGGTCGCGGTCCAGGGTGGTGACCACGGCACCGCCAGAGCGGGGGGCCTGGAGGAGCCAGCTCTCCCCGGGGATGGGGCGGCCCTCGGAGTCCCGGGCCACCATGCGGCTCCCCGGCGTGCCCTGCAGGAGGTCGTCATACTGCTGCTCCAGCCCGCCTGCGCCGGCGCCGTCGATGACGGCACCCAGGATGCCGGGGGCCAGCTCGCCGTGGGGGTGGAAGCGGCGGAGCTCCCGCTCAACGTAGACACCGCGGACCTGGCTCAGGGCCTCCCGGGCTGCCGGGGGATACCGCTCGGGGAGCTGCACCCAGCGACGCTCCGACTGTGTGACCCTCCGGGCATCGGCCTCCGAGAGCCCCAGGATCTCCATGAACACCTGGGCGGCGTTGGCCCGGTCAGAGAGCTCGTGGGGGGCGATGCCGATGCGGAAGGTCTCGTGGCTCAGGGCCAGAGGGGCCCCGGCCCGGTCCAGGATCGTGCCCCGGGCGGCGGCCACCTCCCCCTGGGCCCGGTGCTGGCGGTTGGCCTCGGCCCGCCAGTCGGCCCCCTGGACCAGCTGGACCTCGGCAGATTTCCAGAGGAGGAAGACACCGGCGAGCAGCCAGATGGCCAGGAGCGCGCGGCGGCGGAGGACCGGGGAGCCCGTGGGGCCCAGGCCGGCGTGGGAGGAAGACCTCATGGCTGCCTCCCGTCGGGAACCGATGCGGGCTCGTGGAGGGACACCGGGCTCCCGGCGCCATCGGTGAGGATGATGATCTCGTCGGCCCCCGGCGTTCGGAGGCCCAGCCTCTCTCGGGCCGTGGGGACCACGTGGCCCCGGCTCTCCAGCTGCTGGATCCGACGCTCGAACTCGGACTTCTCCGCCTGGATGAGGGACATCTCCCGCTGCAGCCGATCGAGTTCGGCCAGGGACTCCCGGGCCCGGGACTGTCTCCAGGTGACGAAGGAGAGGGCCGCCAGGAGGACGGCCACCACCAGGGCCGTGGCGATGACTCCGCTTCCGCCCCGCCTCATGGTGCCTTCCTCCAGGCCCGGAGCCGGGCACTCCGGGACCGGGGGTTCTCCGCCACCTCCTGGGGGGTGGGGCGGACCACGGACCGGGTCAGGAGCTCTCCCAGGGCCTCGCCCCGGCAGCGGCACACCGGGAGCTCCGGCGGACAGATGCAGCTCCGGCTCCACTCCCGAAGGGTCCGCTTCACCGGCCGGTCCTCCAGGGAGTGGTAGGCGATGACGACCAGGACGCCGCCTGGAAGGAGGGCATCCCGGAGGGCCGGGAGGGCTTCCTCCAGGGACTCGATCTCGTCGTTCACCTCGATGCGGAGGGCCTGGAAGATCCGGGCCTTTTCCTTGGCCAGGGGCGGCCGCCGATACACACTGGCGATGACCGCCACAAGGTCGTCGGAGGTCCGGAGGGGCGCCTCGGACCGGGCGGCCACCACGGCTCGGGCCAGGGCCCGGGACCCTCGCTCTTCTCCCTTCTCCCGGAAGAGGCGGGCGAGCTCGTCCTCGTCCAGCTCCGCAAGGAGGTCGGCGGCGGTGGGTTCGGCACCACTGCCCCCCTCCCCGGCCATGCGCATGTCCAGGGGCGCACCGTCGCGAAAGGTGAATCCCCGACCGTCCTCGTCGATCTGCCGTGAGCTCACCCCCAGGTCCAGGAGTGCGCCGGAGAGGACCGGACCGGCCACGCCCACCTGCCGGGCCACCGAGTCGAACCGGTCCTCCACGACCTGGAGTCGGCCCTCGGACTCGAAGGAGGCCAGGCGGGACCGGGCTTCCCGGATGGCCGCCGGGTCCCGGTCCACGCCCAGGACGACGCTCCCGGGGATCCGCCGGAGGATGGCCTCGGTGTGTCCGCCACCGCCCAGGGTGCCGTCCATGATCCGCCGCTCCCCGGGGTCCGGCGCCAGGGACAGGAACTCCAGGACCCGGTCCACCAGGACCGGCGAGTGGTAGTCCGAGGCGTGGGGGGACAAAGGTGGATTCAAGAACGCCCCCGTCACCCGAAGATCTCGTGGGCCAGGGCACCCACGTCCTCGGAGGCCTCCTCCTGCACGGTGGTGGCCGCCTCGAAGGTGGCGGGATTCCAGACTTCGATGCGGTCCACGTTCCCGGTAACCAGGACAGTGCCGTCGAGGCCCACCGCTTCCTTGAGCCAGGCGGGGATGAGGATCCGGCCCTGCCGGTCAGGCTCCACGTTCACGGCCCTGGAGGTGATCCTCCTGAGGTGTCGGGCCGCCCCGGGGCTCTTCCTCCGAAGTTCCAGGATCCGCGACTGCACGCCGTCCCAGACGTCCTGGGGGAAGAGGGTGAGGTGCGTGTCCTCCCACTGGAGCAAGATGAACCGGGGGCCGTCCGCTTCCCGACGGAAATCCGCCGGAAGGCTGACCCGGCCCTTCGGGTCGATCTGGTACTCGTATTGCCCCAGGAAGCTCGCCACGCATCCCTCCGAGGTGGGTTAAGGTGGGGAAGAATGGGGAAGAGTGGTGACGGCTGGGACAACTTAGGGGTGGGGTGTGGCCGGGGTCAAGCACGAAGCTTCCCCAATGCGAAGCGGGGGTGTCCCAGCAGCAGCCCCGACACCCCCCCCGGGGCGAAAGGCGCTTTTGGAGCCACCGCCCCCCCGCC
>REBX01000056.1 GCA_007692505.1 Gemmatimonadales bacterium
GATCCCTCTGCGCGAGGGGTCGGGCTCGCGCTCCACCAGTGGGTTCCTCCTCGGGTGAGGGGTGGAGCAGTGAGCACCGGTGTCCCCGTTCGGTGGAGACCCCTACCTTCTCCGGCGCCGGATTGCTCTCCCGCCGGGGGGAGGACTCCCTCCCCCTCCCGACCCCACCGGAGGCGGATCCACACATGTGCGGTCGATATTCTCTGACTCTGGACCAGGAGTCCCTGAACGCGGCGCTGGGCGTGGAGGGGCTTCTCCACCCGTCGCCGCGGTGGAACGTGGCCCCGGGGCAGGAGGTCCCGGCCCTCCTTTCGGACCGGGGTCTCCCCCCGAAGCCTGCTCGCCCCACCTGGGGCCTCGTGCCGAGCTGGGCCCGGGAGCCCGCTCGCGGCACCGGATTCATCAATGCCCGAGTGGAGACGGCCCACGAGAAGCCCTCCTTCCGGGAGGCCTTCGCCGGGAGGCGGGCCCTCGTCCCCGCCGACGGCTTCTTTGAATGGAGGGACGAGACCGGCGGCCGCACCCCGTGGTGGATCCACCTGGAGGGTCGGGTCTTCACCATGGCCGGCCTCTGGGAGAGTGGGGTGGACGGGGCTCGTCCCGGTTTCTCCATCCTCACCCGTCCGGCGCCGCCTCCCATGGACCGGATCCACCACCGCATGCCCGTCCTCCTGCCCTCTGGCGAACGGGAGTGGTGGCTGAGGGGGAGTGGGGCGGCGGAGGCGGTCCGTGATCGCCTCCTGGCACTGGAGCCACCCCGGTTCCTGGTCCGTCGGGTGTCGAGTCGGGTCAATCGGCCCGAACACGACGATCGGGAGTGCATCCGGGATGTGGGCGGGGGCGACGGACCCCCTCCGCCCCCGGAGCAGACATCGCTGTTCTCTGGGCCCGGTGATTGACGCCCGTTCCCTCCGGCGCCTATGATGCCCGGCAGTCTGCATCATGATCACGCCGCCCGAGGCGCGGCCCCGAAGGACACGAGAGGCTCATGAGAAGAATACTGCTGGGCATTGCCCTGATCGTCCTGGCTCCTGCACAGGTCCTGGCGCAGGACACCCGGACCATCGAACCCGAAGACTACTACCGCGTCCAGCAGGTGGGGAGCCCGGCGCTGTCCCCCGACGGGCGCCACCTCCTCTACACGGTGCAGACCGTCCGCCGTTCCTCCAACGATCGGATCACCCACATCTGGTGGTCCGACCTGGAGGCCGGCACGAACCAGCGTCTGAGCACCCAGGGGGTCAACTCCACGAACCCCAACTGGACTCCCGACGGACGGCGGATCTACTTCAACACGAATCGTGGGGGCCAGGGAGGCACCCACTTCATCAACTTCACCGAGCCCGGAGGGGAGGCCTACCGGATCCCCGGCGTTACCGGGAATTTCACCTTCCACCCCTCCGGCGAGTGGGTGCTGGTGACCAGGCAGGTCGAGGTGGAGTCGGACGAGGAGGAAGCCGAAGAGGCCGAGTCCGAAGAGGCCACCGGCCCCCGGCGAGCTGCCGCCGATCGGGAGGACAACCCCCGGCGGGGCTACTGGCCCAGCGGGACCCCGGCACTCACCGGCCCTTCGGACCGGGCCGCCCGGGGCGAGACCGAAGAGGACCGGAACCGGGATGTCTACGTCATCTCCCACAATGTCTACAAGAGGGACGGGCAGCTGTCCTTCATCGGGCCTTCCGGCGGCTGGGGCGGAGGCGGGGGGAATGACAGCTACACCCAGTTCTTCCGCATCCCCGCAGACGGACTCGTGGATGGCCAGGAGCCCGAGCAGCTCACCTCCGACGAGGTGAACAAGAGCTTCCAGGGATTCACGGCGGACGGTCGTTACATCCTCTACACGGTGAACCTCACCCAGGCCGAGGAGGCCGAGGAGCCCGAAGAGGGCGCTCCCGAGGAAGAGGCCGATGAGGAGGAAGGACCCGAGATCGGCTTCTTCCGCATGCCGGCGGAAGGCGGTGAGGCGGAGGAACTCGTGCGGGTGCGGGGACGGGTGGCCGCCCTCACCCTCTCTCCGGACTACAGCATGCTGGCCCTCCGGCGCACCGAGGCGCCCAGGACGGACCCCTGGATCGAGATCGTCGACGTGGCCACCGGCGAGGTGTCGGCGGAGCTGGCCCGGGACGACTGGAAGTACTCCATCGGGAACCTGACCTGGTCCCTGGACTCGGGGCATGTCTACTTCACCTCGGCCATCGGCGGGCAGGACCAGCTGGTGCGAGTGGATGCCTCCGGCGGTCCCGTGGAGCGGGTCACCGAGGGACGCCACACCTTCAACGGGTTCGACATGAACCTGGAGGCGAACCGGATCGCCTACGTGAAGAGCACCCCGGAGCTCCCCTGGGAGGCCTGGGTGGCCGACCTGGACGCCTCCAACGCCCGTCAGGTCACCGAGGTCAACGCGGACTGGCTCGACGGCGTGCGGCTCTCGGAGGTGGAGTACTTCACCTACGAGGGTCCGCCCCACAACCGGGACTGGCTGGACCGGCTGCCCGAGATGGGCGCCGAGTACATGATCGCGAACAATGCCCCGGACGGGGAGCGCTTCGAGATCGACGGCTGGCTCGTGTACCCCGTGGACTACGACCCCAACGAGACGTACCCCATGGTGGTGTCGATTCACGGCGGACCCCATTCCCGCTACGCCGACACCTGGTTCCCCGAGTTCCAGATGCTGGCGGCGCAGGGGATGTTCGTCCTCTACACGAACCCCAGGGGCTCGTCGGGCTACGGGATGGAGTTCCAGTACTCCACCCTGGAGGCCTGGGGCATCGACGACATGAAGGACATCCTCTACGGGGTGGACGAGGTCGTGGCCCGGGGCGTGGTGGACGAGGATCGACTCGGTGTGACCGGCGGCTCCTACGGTGGGTTCATGACGAGCTGGATTACCGCCCATGACCAGCGGTTCCGGACTGCCCTCACCGCCAGGGGGATCGTGAACTGGCTCTCCTTCTACGGGGTCTCCGATGCATCGGGCCTGGTGGAGGGCGAGTTCGGCGGGATGCCCTGGCCCTACCAGAGCGCCGAGGAGGGGAGCTACAACCTGGTCATGGAGCTTTCGCCCATCGTGTGGGCGGATCGGGTGGAGACCCCCACCCTCATCATCCACTCCATCAATGACTACCGGACCCCCCTCGAGGGGGCCG
>REBX01000153.1 GCA_007692505.1 Gemmatimonadales bacterium
GGTCTAGCGGACGCCATCCTGCCTCCCGGCGCTGGTCCGGCATCACGAAGGACCCATCCCATCGGGGGAGCGGGGGAGGCGGAACCGGAAGGTGGATCCCTGATCGACCTGGCTCTCCACCTCGAGCTCCGAGCCCCCGAGTTCCCGTAGGAGCTTCCGGACGATGACCAGCCCCAGGCCGGAGCCGGAGAAGCTGATCCCCCGCCGGTCCGCCGAGGGCTCGAAGGTGCGGAAGAGGGAGTCCATGCGCTCCTCCGGGATGCCCGGACCGGTGTCCCGAACCTGGAAGGTCAGCCAGCCCGGGGGCCGGGGCTGGACCTGCACCGTCACGGCATCGCCCTCCGAGGCGTGGCGAATGGCGTTCGTTACCAGGTTCAGGAGGATGCGGTAGAGGGAGACCGCATGGGACTCCATCCGGTCGGCTCCTCCCATGAACTCCACCTGCAGGTCGATCCCCCTGTCGTCGGCCATGGGCTGCACGCTCTCCCGCAGGGAGGCGAGGACCTCGTCCACCGAGATCTGGCTTCGGGCCAGACCCTGTGCGGCCTGCCCGTCGCGGCTGAGCTCCACGAAATTGTTCACCACGGTGAGGAGGGTCATCCCCGCCGAGTAGAGGAGGGCCAGCTGCCGTGCCTGCACCTCGTTCACCGGACCGCTCTGTCCGCTCCGGATGGCCTCGGTGAGGAAGAGGACGGAGGTGAGGGGCGACCGGAGGTCGTGACCGATCTCCGCCAGGAGGTCGGAGGCCGCCGGGCCCATGAGGCCGGCCTGGACCTGGTGTTCCCAGTCCGGCTCGAGTTCCTCCTCCAGCTCGGCCAGGACCCGCAGGGCCCTGAGCTGCTCCCCGGGGTCGTGGGGAGCAGCCTCCAGGAAGGTGCGGCGGACGTAGCCCAGAAGGGTGCGCCGGACCCCGTGGAGTTCGGGGCGGGTGTGGAGGGCGAGGTCCGGCGGTGACGGGTCGTCCCGGAACGGGTCCTCCTCCGGGGCCGGGCCAGCGTCCTCCACCTGGAGCCGCTCGGCCAGGGCCCTCCGCAGGCTCTCCAGCGCCTGGTCCAGGACTCGGTGGGGCAGGGTGCCGGGAAAGGCCCGTGTCCAGCGGGCCCTGGCGGCCCGGATCCCCAGTCGCAGGAGGTCCCCGGTGGGAGTGTCCGATGCAGGCGCCATCAGTCCTCCAGTACCTGGTCCTTCGAGACCTCGTGCTTCTGCATGAGCCGGTAGAGCGTCGTTCGGTCCACACCGGCCATCCGTGCCGCCTTGGACATGTTTCCGTCGGCCCTCCGGACCACCTCCTTCAAGTACTGCTCCTCGAAGGTGGCCAACACCCGGTCCCGGGCCTCGTGGTAGGGAAGGGCCAGGAGCTGGTCGTCGATGGTGGTGAGGGGGCCGACCCCGGCCCCGTCGCTGGTGCCCACTCCGTCGTCCATGGCGGGAATGTCCCCCGGCTCCACGGTCTGCCCCGGGTCCAGGAGGACCACGGCGTGCTCCATGACGTTCTGGAGCTCCCGCACGTTCCCGCTCCAGCGGCGTCGCATCAGGGACTGGAGGGCCTGGTCGGAGAGTTCGGGGGGACGGTCCCTGGTCTCGATGCGGTGCTTCTTCCAGAACTGGGCCAGGAAGTGGCGGGCCAGGACCGGGATGTCCTCGGGCCGATCCCGGAGGGGGGGGAGCTGGATGGGGACGACCCGGAGCCGGTAGTAGAGGTCCCTCCGGAGGTGCCCTTCCTGGATGGCCTCCGCCGGGTCCCGGTTCGTGGCGGCGATGAACCGGACGTTCACCAGCGCGCTGGTGTCCGTGCTGCCCACCTTCCGCACCACCCCGTCCTGGATGGCCCGGAGGAGCTTCGCCTGGATCCCCAGAGACATCTCGGTGAGCTCGTCCAGGAAGAGGGTCCCTCCGTCGGCCTGCTCCAGGAGGCCCTGCTTCTCGGTGACGGCTCCCGTGAAGGCTCCCTTCACGTGACCGAACATCTCCGACTCCAGGAGGCCCTCCGGGAGTGCGGCACAGTTCACGGCCACCAGCTCGCGCTGGCTCCGACGCCCGTGCTCGTGGATGAGCTGGGCCACCAGCTCCTTCCCGGTCCCGCTCTCGCCGGTGATGAAGACGGAGGCATCCGTCCGGGCCACCCGCCGGGCCAGGTCGATGGCCTTGAGGAAGGCCGGCGACTCGCCCAGGACGACCACCCTGCCCACCCGTTCCAGCGCGCCCTCCTCCTCGGGGGCCTCGCTCCCGGGGCCCCGATTGATGTGGACGGTGTGGGTGGCCCGACCGATGAGGATGCTGAGCTGGGTGGCGGAGAAGGGCTTCGAGAGGTAGTCCCAGGCGCCGGCCCGGAAGGCCTCGATGGAGGACTCCACCGAGGGTTTCCCCGTCATGACGATGACCAGGGTCTCCGGAGAGAACTCCTGCATCTTCTGCAGGATGGACATGCCTCCCTCGCCCTTCATGTAGAGGTCCAGGAGGAGGATGTTCACCTCCTGGCGCTTCAGGATCTCCAGCGCCTCCTCCTCCTTCCCCGCCGTGGAGACCGTGTAGCCGTACTGGCGGAGGAGGGAGGCGCAGCTCTCCCGGATCGTCCGCTCGTCGTCCACGATGAGGACACGGACCCCGCTGGCCTGCTCCGGATCGGGAGGAGGCGGGAGGGGACGATTTGCCCCGGCGTCGGGAGACTGGATGCTGGAACCCTGGGCAGACATGGGCAGGATGCGAAGCGGGGACAGGGACGATGGGGCGACTCCGGCACTCGGAGCACCGGTGACCACGAATGATGCAACACTGCAACAGCGTGGCGCAAGAGCCACTTTCGGACTAGCCCCTTCGAGGGGGTCCCCATGACCCCGACCGTCCTCCGGGGGGCGTTCTGGGCAGGCGGAGGAGGGCCGCTGCCCCGGCGAGGCCGGCGACGATCCAGGTGGCCGGATGGGGCAGGCCGATCCCCGGCAGGAGGAGGGGCAGGAGGGCCAGGGCCAGGACCGGGGGCAGGAGGGTTCCGGCGGCCATCCCCCTGGACGGGCTCCACCAGAGGGCCGGTGCCAGGAGGCCCAGGAGGAGGAGGGAGCCCAGGAGGACCTCCCAGCGGGCCAGGGCGGGCGACCACAGGAGGAGGCTCCATCCCAGGGTGGGGTCGGCCCGGCGACGGCAGCGGTGGTCC
>REBX01000029.1 GCA_007692505.1 Gemmatimonadales bacterium
TACTGACCGAGGACTTCGGCATCCAGCCGGGGGGCCGGGTGGCCACCTTCCGAACCATGGAACCTGGCATCCTTCACCTGCACCTCCTCCGCCACGCCGATGCCGCATGGGGGGAGGGCGTGGCCGACGCAGACCGGAGCCTGAGCCCGGCCGGACGGCAGGCCGCGACTCGGCTGGACCGGGCCCTGGATCGACGCTGGCTGGAGGTGCCGACCCTTCGGCCCGAGCTGGCCCTGGTCTCGCCCGTTCGCCGGACCCGCGAGACCCTCCGGTGCATGCCGGCTGCCCTCGGCGGGGTGGACACCAGGATGGAGGATCGGCTCTGGGGGGCCACCCCCGACAGCGTGCTGGACCTCCTCCGGGAGCTGTCGCAGTGGCCGGGAAGCGTCCTCGTCCTGGGCCACGAGCCCTGGCTGGGCGGCCTCGCAAGGCTTCTGGCCCCGTCCTCCGGCGCGTCGCTTCCGGCGGGCACGTCCGCCCCGACGAGCCACACTGGAGTGGACGGGAGGGCAGGGCGCCCGGGCCTCCGGCCTCCCCGGAACGTCCCAACGGCCACCCTCCTCACGTTCCGCCTGTCGGTGCCCCTCTGGGCCCGGCTGGACCCGGGTCAGGCCACCCTCGTGGAAATCATCGGTCCCCACGACGAGCTGCCGCAGGGTCCCGCCCCCCCGTCCTGATCAGCCGGACAGGTGTCTGCCGGGCTGCAGCTCGATCCGGGGCCGCCTGCGCTGCCACGGTCCTGCAAGTCAAATCAGCGGCGCGAGCGCTCCAGGGTCACCGTCCCGTCTGGCGACTTCACGGCGGCCACCTCCCGGCCCCAGAACGGCTCGCGGGTGCCCAGGAGGGGATAGGTGAACACCCGGGAGTCCATGGCCACCACCGACCCACCGCCGGAGGGGAGGAGCTGGCGGGCCGCCTCCTCCATGAAGGCCTCCCCGGCCTCCCCCTGGGCCACGTTGCAGGCCGAGAAGTTCACGATCCCCCGGTCCCGGAAGAGGGGCCGGATCCAGCGACCCACCACGATCAGGTTGGACCGGGAGATGCCCATGAGGTAGCCGCTGTTCCCGTGGGCGTGGAAGGTCACGGCTTCCACGGTGACCTGGATGTGCCGGACCGCCCCCTCGATCTCGCGCCAGTCATCCACGTACACGGAGTAGGTGTCGGGGAAGTACCGCCGGCACACCCCGTCGCCCAGCGCCCAGTCGGCGCAGTAGTTCTCGGAGATGGCCCAGCTCTTCCCCGGGAGGGTGAAGCCGGCTTCGTGAACGATGTGCAGGTGCATGTCGACCTCCTGGGTCTTGGGAAGCGGGATTCGGAACGCGGACACCGGACGTCGGGACGCACGAATCGGCGGGGGAATCGGCGAGGGTCGTCGGCCGCGTGGCCACCCATCCGGTCAAGCGGGATTCCCGTCCCCCGGCCGCACCCCGCGGCCCCCTGCCAATCCCCTCGTTGCACCGCCGGCCCTCCGTACGTATTCTGGGCACGAAGGTGCTCGTAGCGCTGCCGGCTGGAGGAGATCAGCAGCGCCCCGGCCGCCGCCCCTCCGGTCCACATCCGATTACTCCGCCTGCTCCTCCGGCCCCTGGATCCGAGGTCCCGGCATGAAGCCCATCATCCTCGTTCCCGGCATCACGGCGTCGTCCCTGGCCGACGCCAACACCTTCGATTTCTCGCCGGTATGGCGGGGCGCGGAGACCCGCTGGCGGTCGTATCGCTCCGCCCTGGGCCGCACCATCGACGCCCGCCTCCAGCCCTCGGGGCGCCACGACGAGGGGCTGGCCGAGATCGTCCGTCCCACGGTGGTCTCGGAGATGGCCTACGAGGCCATGGCCCAGGACCTCACCCGTCGCTTCCCCCACGACCCCCTCTACGTCTTCGCCTACGACTGGCGCCGCTCCAATGTGGAGAACGGGGCGCGCCTGGCCGACTTCGTGGACGAACTCGCCGAAAAGCTGGCCCCCCACGGCGTCGAGGGATTCCGCTTCGTCACCCATTCAATGGGCGGGCTCGTCCTCTCGGCCTGGTTCGGGGCGGCCCGGGACCCGGAGGCCCACCTGGATTCCGCCGTCCTCTGTGCGCCCCCGCTCCGGGGCTCCCTGGACACCCTGGAGCTCATGGTCCGGGGCGAGGAGGGTGCCCTGGGCGGCCTCTTCCAGTCGGACGAGAGCTCTCGCCGTGTCCGGAAGAGCGTCCGTACCTGGCCCTCCGCCTTCGAGCTCCTCCCGTGGTGGCCCGGCAGCCTGGTCCGCTGGCAGGGCGGGGAACCGGTGGACCTCCTCCGCCCCGAGGACTGGCAGTCCAACATCGGCGACGACGACCCGGCCCTCTTCCGCCGCCGTCTCGCCGACCTGGCCCGGGCCCGCACCGAAGGCATCGTGCCCCTCGACACCCTCCCCGTCGCCCTCCGCCAGCGCCTCCTGGTCGTGGCCGGGACCGGTGCCCGCACCCCTCGCAGCCTCCAGGTGGAGCGCCACTCCAGCTTCGGCGGCCGCACCATCGACAACTACCTGCGGCTGGAGCAGATGGAGGAGGACAGGGAGGGGGATGGCACTGTGCACCTGGAGAGTTCCGGGGCGCTCCGGGCCCACCTCCGGACCCTCGTCGTTCGTCGGAAGGGGGTGCGGGCAGCAGGTCTCAGCCGGAGCCGGCAGGAGAACCGGGTCTCCTTCCATGGCCTCTTCATGAGGGACAGCCGGGTCCTGAACATCGTGGGCCGGTTCCTGGCCGGGGAGCGGGAGACGGATCGCCTCAGGTCTCTGGACCGGGCGGTGGAGGAGCTGGACCCGACATGATGGGGCGGCGGGGGTCCTCGGGCCCGGGGCTCTGATATCGGAGCGGGGCCCCGCCCAGCCGGGCCGTTCGGGCCCCGCGGCCGCCGGGCCATCCACCCCGCGGCCGCCGCCCGAACGCCCGAATGCGAACCGGGGGTTCGGAAGCCCGCGATGCGTGCAGGGTTTTGGTCAATAATGGGCAATATCCTGCAATGAGTCAGACCGTAGGCGGTGCTTGCAGGGTTTCGGTCAATAGTGGGCCAAACCCACACACACGCAGAGGCTGCAGGAGGGTGAGGGGCAGCTGCACCCGGAGGTGCTCGGCACCACACCCTGAGTCTGGTCCCACCGCGGACTC
>REBX01000102.1 GCA_007692505.1 Gemmatimonadales bacterium
GGGGAAGCACCTCGTTGATGGACCGGTTGATGAGCTTGATCCGGTCCTCCCTGCGCCCACCCTTCTTGTTCAGGTTTTCCCGGATCCGGTCGAACACCACGATGGTGTCGTTCAGCGAATAACCCACGATGGTGAGCACCGCCGCCACGGTGGGCAGGGAGATCTCCACCCTGAAGAGGGCCAGGAAGCCCAGGGTGATGAGGATGTCGTGCACCGTGGCCGCGATGGACGCCAGCCCGAATCGGAATTCGAACCGGAAGGCGATGTAGACCAGGGTTGCGAAGAAGGAGAAGAGGATGGCCAGCGCAGCCTGCTGCGTGAGCTCCTCCCCGATGATGGCGCCCACGGACTCGGTCCGGAGGATCTGGAAGTCCCCGAGCTCTGCCGAGGCCGCCGTGAGCATCTCCGAGATCTCCCTGGAGACGGCGTCAGTCTCCTGGCCCTCGCCAATGGGAGCCCGGATCGTGTACTCGTTGTCGCCACCGAACGCCGTGATCGTGTAGGAGAGGTCCCCGCCCAGCGCCTCGCGCACATCGGCGGCCGTGGTGACCTCGGCGAACTCGACCTGCACCAGCGTACCCCCGGTGAAGTCCACGCCGTAGTTCACGGCGGACCCCATGGAAAAGAGGTTCACCACCATGGCGCCGATCCCGATGACCAGGACCGTGGCAGAGACGACGTAAGCCTTACGCCTGCCCTCCAGGAACTTGAATTTCGCGTCCTTGAAAAATCGCATCGTTGTCCGGTCCTCAGATGCTGATCGTGTCCTGGGCCTTCTTGTTCCTGATGTAGATCAGGTAGAGGGTCCGGGTCACGTAGAGTGCGGTAAAGAAGGACGCGATGATCCCGATGCTCAGCGTCACGGCGAACCCGCGAACGGGGCCGGTACCGAACTGGAAGAGGATCAGCGCCGTGATGAGCGTCGTGATGTTTGCGTCGACGATGGCGGAGAGGGCATGTCCGAAGCCCTCGTCCACGGCGGTTCGGACGGCTCGGTCCTGGTCCACCTCTTCTCGAATCCGCTCGAAGATCAGGACGTTGGCATCCACCGCCATACCGATGGAGAGGATGATTCCCGCGATCCCCGGCACGGTGAGGGTCGCCCCCAGGAGGGCCAGGCCGCCCATGAGAAGGATCACGTACACCGAGAGGGCCAGGATGGCCAGGACCCCGGTCACCTTGTAGTAGGCGATCATGATGGCCACCACCAGCGCCAGTCCGATGAGGCCGGCAATGATCCCCTGGTCGATGGAATCCTGTCCCAGCGACGGCCCCACGGTGCGTTCCTCCATGATCCGGAGAGGGGCAGGGAGGGCACCGGCCCGGAGGACCAGGGCCAGGTCACGGGCCTCCTGCATGTCGGCAGTTCCCATGTCGATCTGGCCCCGGGCACGGATCTGTGCCCGGACCGTGGGGGCGCTCACCACGTCGTTGTCCAGAAGGATGGCAATCCGGTTCCCCACGTTCTGGCCCGTTTCCGTCCCGAAGATCCGGCCCCCGGCCCGGGTGAGCTCGAACTGCACGATGGGCATGTTCGTGTCGGCGCTCCGGGCCGAGTTCGCATCCACCAGCTGGTCCCCCTGGAGGAAGTGGCTCCGGTCCAGGACATAGAGCTGCCGGAAGACCTGCCCCTCGATGCCGAAGGGCTGCCACCCGAAGCGGAGGGTGATCTGACGGGGAATGACCGCCTGCACCTCGGGCAATTCGAGAAACATGCGGGCCAGGGGGTAGTCCTCCTCGGAGACGAGGAACTCGCCGTCTGCACCGGCAGACAGAAGGAGGGAGGAAAAGGGACGGAGGTCTCGCTCGTCCTCGTCCAGCTCCTCCAGCTGCTCCAGCACCTCGGGATCCTGGACGTCGTCGGGGTCCACGATGGTGTCCGGGTCGGCGTCGGCAACGGTGTCTGCGTCCAGCGGGTCCAGGGCGCCGGGAGGCGGCTGGTCCCCGAAGAGGAGGTCCTCCAGCTCCTCCTGGTCCGCGTCGTCCACTGCACGTCCCAGGGCCCGGATGGAATCCGCACCCAGGGCGGCGACCACGGCGCGGTCGATCCTGGGGAGGGCCGGCTCGGCCCTGGACGTGGGCCGGACGTGGCGCCATTCCAGGAGGGCAGTCTGCCCGATGAGCTCCTTGGCCCGCTCCTCGTCGGTGATCCCGGCCAGCTCCACGATGAGCCGGTCCTCGCCGGACTTCTGGACAATGGGCTCCTCGACGCCCAGCTCGTCCACCCGGTTCCGGATCACGGTGACGGCCCGGTCGATGGCGTCGGAGCGCTCCTCCAGGGACATGATCCCCTCGGGATCGTCTACCTCCAGGACGAGGTGCATGCCTCCCTGGAGGTCGAGCCCGAGCTTCACGGGCGTCCCGGCTTCCTGGTAGTTGTCGTACAGATACCACCCGGAGAGCCCGATCACGGCGAGGATCACGACGATCCGTACGCGGATGGACTTGAACATGGTGTGGGCCAGCCTTCCATGGATGCGTGGGTGGAGCCCTGCTCGGGACTCCAATTCTCAAGCCTTCTAACTTGTCAGGGGACCACCGGGGTGTCAATCAGAGGGCGGACCTCCGGAGGAGCGCACGGGTGCGGGCCAGGAACCTCTGGGGCTGCACCTCCTTGGAGAGGTACCCGTCGGCGCCGGCGTTCAGGAGCTCCACCTCCGACTCGGCTCCCTCCTTGCCCGTGCGGACCAGGACCGGGATCGCCGCCGTGTCCACGGCGCCGCGGATCCAGCGGAGGACCTCCCGCCCATCCTTCAGGGGCATGCTCAGGTCCAGGATCACCAGGGACCAGTCCGGGTCCTTCCCCATGACGTCCATGGCTTCCTGGCCGTCTTCCACGGCCTCCACCTCGTACCCCTCCTTCCGGAGAATGGTAGAGAGGAGGAGCCGGGCCTCCTCGTCGTCGTCCACCACCAGGATCCGGGGAGGCCCCTTGATCTGCTCGTCCTCCACCTGGTCCATGACCTGGCCGATGACCCGCTCCACCTCCACCAGGGTGGTGCGCCCCTCGGCCACCCAGTCCAGCGCCACCTCCTTCATGGTACGCATGCCCCCCTGGATGGCCAGACGCTGGAGGGTGGCGTGGCCCTTCCGGAGTTCGATGGCCTCCTGGACCCGGCTGTCGATGAACATGACCTCCTGCACGGGGAGCCGGCCCCGGTATCCGGTGAACCCGCAGTCGGAGCACCCCACGGCGCGGACGATGGGATCGGACTCGTAGCGCCCCGCCAGCTCCTCCTCCTCGGGGGTCCGCTCGCCCCGCACCGGCTCGGCGCAATCGGGGCAGACCTGCCGGAGGAGGCGCTGGGCCAGGGTCCCCCGGAGGGCCGTGGCCACGGTGGAGTGCTGGAGTCCCAGGTCCACCATCCGGGCCACGGCGGCCACACTGTCGTTGGCGTGGACCGTGGCCAGGACCAGGTGGCCCGTGAGGGCGGCCTGTGCCGCAGTCTCCGCCGTCTCCCGGTCCCGGATCTCTCCCACCAGGATCACGTCGGGGTCCTGGCGGAGGATTGCCCGGAGGGCAGAGGCGAAGGTGACGCCCTGCTTCGTCTCCACCTGGGTCTGGGTGATGGCCGGCAGGTCGTACTCCACCGGGTCCTCCACCGTCATGATGTTGACTTTCCCGTCCGCCAGCTCCCGGAGGGCCCCGTAGAGGGTCGTGGTCTTCCCGGACCCGGTGGGCCCCGTCACCAGCACGACCCCCTCCCTGTAGCCCAGGAGTTCGCGGAAGCGAGCCAGCTCGGGGCCGGGGAGCTCCAGGTCCTCCAGGGTGATGTTCCGGGTGGAATCCAGGATCCGGATCACGCACTTCTCCGACCCCGCCGCCGGAATGGTGGAAACCCGGAGGTCGTACCCTCCGCTGCCGATCATCACCCGGGCCTTCCCGTCCTGGGGCCGGAGCCGGTCCGTGATGTCGATCTTCGCCAGGATCTTCACCCTGGACACCAGCCGGTTCATGGCCGGCATGGGGAGCTCCATGTGGGAGCGGAGCACCCCGTCCACCCGGATCCGGACCTGGCCTCGCTCCCGGCCGGGCTCGATGTGGATGTCGGAGGCACCGGCCTCGATGCCCTCCCGGATGATGAGGTTTGCCAGCTTGGTCACCGGGGCAGACTCTGCATCCTTCTTGCTCAGGTTCTCCGGCCCCTTCTCTTCCACCACCCGCACGTCGTCGTCCCCGGTCATGGAGACGCCCAGGTTCGTCAGGAGCGTCTCCATGGAGCGCTCCGACTGGTTCCGGCCTTCAAGGGCCTCCCGGATCTGGCGGGGAGAGGAGACCTGGAAGACCACGGTCCTCCCCGAGGCAAACCCCAGGGAACGCTCCGCATCCAGGTCCGTGGGGTCGCACGTCGCCACCACCAGCTGCCGCTCCGAGAGGTGGAGGGGGAAGATGTGGTGCTTGCGGCTGACCTCGTCGGGGATGAGGTCCCGGGCGCCCTCATCGCCGGACTCGAGGTCGGCGACCTCCAGCCGGAAGTGGTTCGCCACGGCCTCCACCAGGGCCCGGTCACGCACCCCCAGCGCTCGTACCACCGGGTCCCACGCCTCCCGGACGGGAGTCGACGGAGAGACCTCGGGCGTCGTGCGGGGTTCGATCCCCGCTCGCTCGGCCACGCGAACCAGCCAGTGCTTTTGACTCAAGGACACCGTCTCCGGGAAGAGACCGGGAGGAGGGCGAAGAGGGGGATGCGGGACGGCCCCCCTGTACAGATGGGCGAAAAGGTAATGGCGGGGCCGCAGATGTGCCAAGGACGAATTCCTTCGGAGACACCCTACCTGGTCATGACGTGACGGGCGACCTCCCGTCCCAGGGGGGTGAGGGCCAGCCCTTCGCCTCCCCTCCGCTCCAATTGCCCTTCCCGCACGGCGCGTCGCACCACCCGCCGGGCGAAGTCCCGGCTCCAGCGCAGGTGCCCGGCCAGGTGGTCCGCCCGGTTCTCCTCCGCCTCCCTGGGTCCGCCCTCGTGGTTCAGGAGGTGGATGAGGAGCATGCGCACGGCAAACTCCAGCCGCTGCTCCCTGCGCCGACGGACCTCGGCCACGATCCCCCGCTCCGGCGCCCCCAGGAGGACCCCTGCGAAGACGAGCCCCGCCGCGGAGGCCATGGACCCGGCAATGGAGGCGTCCAGGAGGATGGCCCCGAAGAAGCCCAGCGCCGCCGAGCCGGCGGCGATCCCGGCGGCCAGTGGGAGGAGGAGGCCCAGCCGGTCCGTGAGGAGCCGGGCCGCCGCCGGGGGAGCAATCATGAGAGCCACCACCAGGATGGAACCCACCGCGTCGAAGGCCCCCACCGCAGTGACCGACACAAGCGACATGAAGGCGTAGTGGAGGAGGACCGGGGAGAAGCCCATGGCCGCAGCCAACCCGGCATCGAAGGTGGCGACCTTCATTTCCTTGTGCAGGGACAGGAGGAAGAGGAGGTTCGCTGCCAGGATCCCCAGCATCATCCAGAGCGCTCGGGGCCCCAGGTCGATGCCCCCCACCACCCAGCGACGGAACGGGGCGAAGGCGATCTCACCCAGGAGCACCGCATCCACGTCCAGGTGCACGTCTCCTGCATGCCGGGAGATGAGGAGGACCGCCAGCGAGAAGAGGGCCGGGAAGACCAGGGCGATGGCGGCATCCTCCTTCACCAGACGGGTGCGATGCAGCGCCTCCACCATGGCCACCATGAGGACGCCGGTGGCGCCGGCGGCCAGGACGAGGACGGGAGAGTTCAGGTCCCGGACCCAGAAGAAGGCCAGGACGATCCCCAGGAGGATGGAGTGGGAGATGGCATCGGAGAGGAGGGCCATCCGGCGGAGCACCAGGTAGACGCCGGGGAGGGCGCAGGTGACGGCCACCACCACGGCCAGGACGAGGACCTCCCAGTCCTGCGAGGTCATGGCACCTCCTCCCCCACCGGGGGACGGCCCCCGCCTGCCTCCCGGTGGCGCCGGCGGAGACGGGCCCGACGAAGGGCCTCGGCCAGGAGGCCCCGTCGGGGGGACAAGGCCAGGGAGAAGGCCACGATGGCGCTGGCCACCAGGACCACCACCGGACCCGTGGGGATGCCCGAGCCGGTAGCGCTGATGGCCGCACCGGCCATCCCCGAGATGCCCCCCAGGAGCCCGGCCAGGAGGACCATGGCCCCCAGGCCATCCGTCCACTGGCGGGCCGCCGCCGCCGGGGCCACCACCAGGGCGCTCATGAGGACCACGCCCACGGTCTGGAGCCCCACCACGATGGCCAGCACCAGAAGGCCGGTGAGGAGGAGGTCGATGCGGCGGACGGGGACACCCACGGTGAGGGCGTAGTCCGCATCGAAGGCCAGGAGCTTGAACTCCTTCCAGAAGAGCATGGTGACCAGGGCGCAGACGAGCCCGGTTGCGGCGATGAAGACCACGTCGGCGGCGAGGAGGGTGGCGGCCTGGCCGAAGAGGAAAGTGTCCAGCCCGGCCTGCGCCGCCCCGGCACGCTGCTGCACGAAGGTCAGGAGGACCAGGCCGAAGCCGAAGAATACGGAGAGGACGATGCCCAGGGCCGTGTCCTCGGGAAGCCGGCCGCCCCGGACGATGGCCAGGATGGCCAGGGTCCCCAGCCAGCCGGCCAGCGCCGCGCCCAGGACCAGGACGGGGGTCGTCCTGAGACCGGTGAGCATGAAGGCCAGGACGATGCCCGGGAGGGCCGCGTGGGCGATGGCGTCCCCCAGGAGGCTCTGGCGGCGGAGGACGGCGAAGCAGCCCATGGCGCCGGCCAGCGCCCCCAGGGCACCGGCTCCCAGCGCCACCACCCTCAGGGTGTAGTCGGAGAGGAACTCGGCCAGCACGGCGGGCTACTCCCGGGCGCCGGTGGGCGGATCGGGCCTGGGGTCGAGGGCCGGGCCGGAGGCCGACTCCGAGGCCGGGGCGCCGGGCCCCTCGCCCCGAGCCAGGAAGGGGACCCGACCCCCGTAGGTGACCCGGAGGTTTTCCTCGGTGAAGACCTCCGGGACCGGGCCGGATGCGACGCGGCGAACATTCAGGAGGACCACGTCGTCGAAGTACTCGGGAACCGTCTGGAGGGCGTGATGGACCGCCACCACGGTGTCGCCCCGGCTCCGAAGTTCGGAAAGGACGTCCACGATGGCCCGCTCCGTTCGGGCATCTACCCCCTGGAAGGGCTCGTCCATGAGGTGTATCCGGGCGTCCTGGACCAGGGCGCGGGCCAGGAAGACCCGCTGCTGCTGGCCACCGGACAGCTGGCGGATCTGCCGGTCGGCAAAGGCCTCCATGTCCACCTTCTCCAGCGCGCTCCGGGCATCCTCCCGCTCACGGCGCCCCGGGCGACGGAACCATCCCAGTCGTCCGTACGTGCCCATGAGGACCACGTCCAGGACGGAGGTGGGGAAGTCCCAGTCCACCGTCCCTCGCTGGGGCACGTACGCCACCTCTCCCCGAACCCTTGCCAGGGGCTGGCCCAGGATGCGCACCTGCCCGGCGGCGGGGGCCACCAGCCCCAGGATGGCCCGGACGAGGGTGGTCTTCCCCGCCCCGTTGGGCCCCACGATGGCGGTGAGGGCACCCGCCCGGATCCGGAGGTCCACGTCCCAGAGGACGGGCTGCTCCCGATAGGCCACCGTGAGGTCGTTCACCTCGATGGCCGGCTCTGGCGGACCCTGGGTCAAGGGCTCCCCCCGCCCCCGTTGGAATTGCCCCCGGGGGCCAGGGCGTCCACGATGGTGCGGACGTTGTGGCGCACCATGCCCGGATAGGTCCCCTCGGGCGTCCCCGGGTCACCCATGGCATCGGAGAAGAGGGTACCGCCGATCTCCACCTGGCCTCCCCGGGCCCGCACTGCGGCGCGGACGGCCTCGATGGTCCTGGGGGCAATGGAACTCTCCACGAAGAGGGCGGGGATGGCGCGATCCGCGATGTAGCGCGCCAGATCCTGCACGTCGCCGGCCCCTGCCTCCGTGGCGGTGGACAGCCCCTGAAGGCCCCGAACCTCGAAGTCGTAGGCCCGCCCGAAGTAGTTGAAGGCGTCGTGGGCCGTCACCAGGACCCGGAGCTCCTCGGGAACGGAAGCGACCTGCTCCCTCACCCACACGTCCAGCTCCTCGAGCTCCTCCAGGTAGGCCCGGGTCCGCTCCTCGTAGGCCTCTGCACCTTCCGGGTCCATCTCTGCCAGCACCTGGGCCACCTCCTCCACCGCCTTCATCCAGAGGCGTACGTCCGACCAGACATGGGGATCGAAGGCGCCCTCGAACTCCGGCGGCCGGAGGAGGTGCTCCCGGTCGATCCCGTCCGTCACGGCACGGGTCCGGGTCCGACCATCCATCTCCGCAAGGACCTCCGCCATGGCCGCCTCCAGCATGAGGCCGTTGTAGAAGACCACGTCTGCGGCGGCCAGCGTGCGGACGTCGCCTGCGCTGGCGCGAGAGAGGTGGGGGTCGATGCCGGGGCCCATGAGCCCGCTGACCCGGACCCGGTCACCACCCACCTCCTCCACGATGTCCGTGATCATGCCAATCGTGGTCACCACCTGGAGGCGGTCGTCGAGGTCCTCGTCCCCACCGTTGCACCCCGCCGCCGCAAGGCAGAGGAGGAGGACGAGGACAGTGGCGGAGGCACGCCGGAAGATGGAGCTCATGGGGATCATGGGGATTGGGGCATCAGGGCCCGGCGCGAGGGCGTTTTGAGGTGACCCGATACCGGCTTTTCGTCTTGACGAAACATCGGCGTGCTGTCTTCTTTCGTCAACCTCCTCCCCATCCTCTCCGAGGCACTTCGTCCCATGCGTCGCCGCCTTCTCCAGGTCCTCACCGGACTCCTCATCGGGCTGGCCATGGTGGCCGGCATCTTCTTCCTCGCCCCCCCGCCTGGAGCGGACCCCGGCTGGGAGGCGAGCTCCCCACCCCCCAACCCCTATCCGGCCCCCGCCCTGGAGCTGGAGGACCTGCAGGGCGAGACGGTGAACCTGGCCTCCTTCCGGGGCCGGGCAGCCGTGGTCTTCTTCGGCTTCAGCAACTGCCCCGACGTCTGTCCGGCCACTCTGCTGAACCTCTCCCGAGCTCTGGACGAGCTCAGCAACCGGGAGCAGGACAGGGTACAGGTCCTCTTCGTCACGGTGGACCCGGAGCGGGACACGCCGGAGCGACTGGATGACTGGATGGAGAACTTCCACCCATCCATCGTGGCGCTCCGGGGGGAACGGGAGGAAGTCTGGGACGTGGCCCGGGGCTGGGGTGTCCACGCCGCCATCGTCCCCCGCGCCGATCCCGACTCCGACGGGCATGACCACCATGCCCACGGCGACCACGCAGACGCCACACTCACCCCCGAAGTGCGGGCCGCCGTGGCTCCCGGCGCGCCCGGCGAGTACTCGGTGGACCATTCCGCCCGCTCCTTCGTCATCGACCGGTCGGGACGGGTCGTGGCCCTCATGGCCCCCTTCTCGGACTACCGGGCAATGGCCCACGATCTCCGACTGGCACTCCGATGACCCGCCATGCCCGGGGGCGCCGCGCCCTGGTCCTCCTCCTCATCCTCCCCCTCCTGGGGTGCCGAGGTGGCGGGGCGCCGGACGACCTCCCCGTGGAGGTAGCCATCCAGGTGGCCCCCACCCCCCCGGTGGTCGGGCCTGCCCTGGTCATGGTGGACCTCCTTGACGCGGAAGGGGACGACCCGGTGGAGGGGGCCCGGGTTCGGCTGGAGGGCACCATGACCCACGCCGGCATGGTCCCGGTCCATGCCCATGCCGAGGAGCGGGAGCCGGGGCACTACCGAGTGGAGGAGTTCGAGTTCACCATGGGGGGCGACTGGATCCTCCGGGTCCACATCGAGCTGAAGGACGGAGCCGAGGGCGTCCGCGAGTTCGACCTCCAGGTGGTGTCGCCACCGTCGAGCCGTGGCGACGCAGGCCCCTGAGATCGTGGGTTCCCCGGGGGGCCGTCGGGCCCCGGACCTCCTGAACGCCCCTGTCCTGGGGCGGTTCCTCCGGTGGAGGCACGCCCGGTCCGTCCTCCAGACCCTCTGCCTGGTCCTGGCAGGCCTCATCATCCTGGACGGGCTCTTCGGTCCGCAGCTCGCTCCCCAGAACCTGGCCGGAGTGATCCCTTGGGTCCACTGGAGGGGCTTCGTGGTCCTGGCTCTTCTGGTGGCCGGGAACCTCTTCTGCATGGCCTGCCCCTTCATGCTCCCCAGGCGACTAGCGAAGCGATGGATGCCCGCGGCCCGGGCGTGGCCCGCCCCCCTCCGCTCCAAATGGCTCGCCGTGGGGCTCCTCGTCGTCTTCTTCTGGGCCTACGAGGCCTTTTCCCTCTGGACCAGCCCCTGGCTGACGGCCTGGGTGGCCGTCACCTACTTCGTCCTGGCCTTCGTCATCGACGGCTTCTTCCGGGGTGCCGCCTTCTGCAGGTGGGTCTGCCCCATCGGCCAATTCCACTTCGTGAACGCCATGGCCTCCCCCCTGGAGGTCGAGGTCCGGAATCCCGACGTGTGCGGGGAGTGCAGGACAAAGGACTGCATCCGGGGACGATACGAACCGGAGGTGCTGCAGGCGGCAGGAGCCCGGAGCGGCTTCGAGGGGCGGCCCCTTCGGCCCGACGGAGAGGATGGGCGGCTGGCCCTCGCAGGGACACCGGCAGCCGGGCGAGCCTTCGGCCGGGACGGACTGATCCAGTCCGGATGTGAGCTCGCCCTCTTCCAGCCGAGGAAGGTGGGGAACCTGGACTGTACCTTCTGCATGGAGTGCATTCACGCCTGCCCCCACGAAAACGTGGGGATACTTCTCCGGTCGCCTCTCCGGGATGTGTCCCGGGACGAGGTTCGGTCGGGGGTGGGGCGCCTCCGGGCCCGCCCCGACCTGGCCGCCCTGGCCCTCCTGCTGGTCTTCGGTGCCTTCCTGAACGCCTTCGGCATGGTGGAGCCGGTTTTCCGACTTCAGGCGGCCCTTGCCGGATTCCTGGGGCTCGAGTCCCGCGTCCTCCTCCTGACCCTTTTCTTCCTGGTGGGCCTTGTCCTCCTCCCGGGGGCCATCACCGCCGCCACCGCGGCCGCCAGCCGGTGGTGGAGCCGGTCCCGGGAGGGCCTCGTGGAGACCATCTGCCTCTACGGGTGGGGCCTCGTACCCCTGGGCCTGGGAATGTGGACGGCCCACTACCTCTACCACCTCCTCATCGGAGGGCTCACCCTGGTGCCGGTGGTCCAGAACTACCTTTCGGACCTGGGGCTACCCTCCGGCGACCCCCAATGGGGACTGGGGCCCATGGTGCCCGAGTCCTGGCTCCTCCCGGTAGAGGTACTGGCCCTCCAGGGCGGCCTCCTGGCCACCCTGGCCGCGCTCTACCGGATCGCCCGGCGGGAACAGGCGCGGCGCCGGGCCGCCCTTCGGGCGTTCCTCCCCTGGGCCGTGCTGGCCACTCTCCTCTCCCTGGCGGGCCTGTGGCTCCTACAGCAGCCCATGGAGATGCGCGGTACCTTCATGGCCCTCTGACCCCCCTGGAAAGTCACCCGGAATGAACCCCTCCCCAGGAACCCGGAATTCGATGCGCCGCGTCCTCCCCCTCTCCCCGCTCCTCCTCCTCCCCCTCCTCCTGGTGCCCCCGCCCCCCTCCGCCGAGGCGAACGGGGGGACCCTGCGGGTGGCCAGCGAACCCATGGGGGACTACCTGGTGTCGGTCTTCACGGACCCGACCCCGGTGCGGACGGACTCCATCGATGTGAGCGCCCTCGTCCTTATGCGGGACGAGCCGGGGCTTGCCCCCGACGTGCAGGTGGTGATCACCACCCGGGGGATGGAGGGCCAGGGGGAGCCGGTGACGCTGGCGGCCACACGGGAGCAGGCTGACGACCCCCGCTATCACGCCACGAAGTTCGGGCTGGGTGCGCCAGGTCTCTGGGAGATCACCGTGGAGGTGGAAGGCCCCCGGGGAACAGGCGCCGTGGCCTTCGAGGTCACGGCGCGGGAGGTGGGCTTCCTGGGCAGCCCCCTGGTCCTGTCTCTCCTGGCACTCCTCCCCCTGGCGCTCTTTGCGCTCTGGCTCCTGAGGGAGGAGCAAGGGGAGGAGGCCGACGAGGAGACGCCGGCCCGTCAGGGTTGAGGTCTCCCCCGGGCCGGCACCGAACCCGCCCGGTCAGCAGACGAGTTCGCGAATCCTGCGGAGCTCGGCGTCGGGGATCCGCCCACTGGACAGGAGCTTCTCCACCAGGGCCGACGGGGAACCCCCGAAGACGCTGGTGAGGAGGCGCCTGAGGTGGGCCTCCCGGGCATCCTCCCGGGAGACCACCGGATGGTACCGGTATGATCGACCCTCCATTTCGTGCTCGACGAATCCTTTCTGCTCGAGGGTCCGCAGGACGGTGAGGATCGTGGTGTAGGCCAACTCGTCCTGGATGAGATCCCGGACCTCGGCCACCGTGCCGGTCTTCCGGTCCCAGAGGACGTGCATCACGTCGAGCTCGCGCTCGGTAAAGATGGCTTCACGCTTCGCCACGGAGAATACCCTTTTCCCGAAGTAATCCTGTGAGAATCACGGTCCGCGATCCCCCCCTTCCCGTGTTTGGGCAGGGAGGGCCTCGGCCTCTGTGCTGCCCCCCGTCCCCTTCGGTTCGGAGAGGGAGCAGTGTTCGCCGCACCCGAGTGCAGTTCTATGATCGGCAACCCATGCATACACCCGCCGGGCCAGCCGCCGGATCACCGGCAACGCCAGGAGGAGTCCGACCCAGGACCACCGGGGTGTGCGCCGGAGGACTTCCTCCACCGCCCGACTCCCCTTCAGCACCTCGCCGTCCGGCCCCACCAGGTGCATCTCCTCCAGGAGGGCTTCCTCCCGGAGGTCCGGAAACCTCTGCGCAACCACCGGGTCCCGGGCTGCCAGGAACTCGGGAGCTTCGTCTTCAAGCCTCTTCCTGATCCACTCTACACTGCGCAGGCAGAGACTGCACTGCCCGTCGTAGATGAGGACTCGCTCGGACAATGATGCACTGTTTCCGGCGTTCATCGCCTGGATTGCCTCCGGAGGTCCACTTCCCTGACCATCAAGCCTGCGTCAAGAACCGCTGTTTTCCTCTACACCCAAGTTCCGGTCACGATTCTGCGGCACCTGTCCGGACTGGACTCCAACCAGGCCTTTGACCCCCAGCCAGTCTTCAAGGGACCCATACCCAAGCAATCCGGCAAGTTCCGCACCCCTTTTGAGGTGGGCCTGCCGGAGACACCTTCCCGCGTCAACTTCACCTGACTTGAGCCGATACCCTCGGGGATCCGGCCTTGGTTCGTCAAGTGTGCATCATTATGCGGCCGTTCTGGAATATTGAACATGCTCATCCACGGGGACACCGATCCCGCCGGTCCGTGCAGGACCCTCCCGAAGCGGAATCAGCGAACGTTTACCGATACCCTGGAGGCGGCCTCCAGGGCCCTGGCCCGGGCCTCCTCCACCGTGTCCGCCCGGGCCAGGGCCACCCCCATGCGCCGCCCGGGCCACGCCTCCGGCTTCCCGAATAGCCGGAGGTCCGTCCCCTCCACCAGGAGCGCCCGGTCCACCCCGGACCAGCCCTCCACCACTCCACTCGCATCGGCCAGGATCACGGCGGACGCCGCCGGCCCCCGGGGGCTGAGTTCCGGGACGGGGAGGCCCAGGATGGCCCTGACATGAAGGTCGAACTGGGAAAGGTCCAGCCCCGCCATGGTGACCATCCCTGTGTCGTGGGGTCGGGGGGAGAGCTCGGAAAACACCACCTCGTCGCCCCGCACGAAGAACTCCACCCCCCAGATCCCGGCCCCGCCGAGCCGCTCCACCACCTTGCAAGCCATGGCCTGGGCCGACTCCAGGGCTGTGGGGGAAATGTCCGCAGGCATCCAGGACTCCCGGTAGTCCCCCGCCTCCTGCCGATGCCCCACCGGGTCCACGAACCGGATGGAGCCGTCGGCGAGCTGCAGGGTGAGGAGGGTGATCTCCTCGTCGAAATCGACGAACTCCTCCACGATGACCCGGGGCTCGTCCCCCCGACCTTCCTCGACGGCCCAGTGCCAGGCCTGCTCCACCCGGGCGGGCCCGCCCACCACGGACTGCCCCTTCCCCGAGGACGACATGACGGGCTTCACCACGCAAGGGTAGCCGATGCGGTCACAGGCTTTCCGGAGGGATGCCGCCGACCCGGCGAAAGCGAACCCCGCCGTCACGATCCCCAGCTCCTCGGCGGCCAGGCGACGGATGCCTTCCCGGTCCATCGTAAGGACAACGGCCTCCGACGTAGGAACCACACGGAATCCGTCAGTCTCGAGGCGTACCAGCCGGTCCGTCCGGATGGCCTCCACCTCGGGGACGATGGCGTCGGGGCGGTGACGGCGTACCAGCGCCTCCAGGGCGTCCCCGTCCAGCATGGAGAGGACCTCGGCTTCGTGGGCCACCTGCATGGCGGGGGCATCTGCATAGCGATCGGCGGCGATGACCCGCACGCCCAGGCGCTGGGCTGAGATGGCCACCTCCTTGCCGAGCTCACCGGCGCCCAGGAGGAGCAGGACTGGAAGGGGATTCATGGGATGGACCTCTGGGGTGAGGGGAGACTGCGGGGGCCAGGCGCAAGCTACCGCACAGCGCCCGCCCGGACTACCTTGGTCCCATCATGCTCCGCCCCCCCTCCCC
>REBX01000114.1 GCA_007692505.1 Gemmatimonadales bacterium
GGTGTACTTCCAGATTATGCGTCCTGCGTCTCCTCCACCAGCGTCACCCGCTCGAGCCAGCGGGCGATGTCGGAGGTGGAGAGGATCCCCAGCAGCTCCCACTCCCGGGCCACCAGCACCCGGCGAGACCCGTCCTCCCGCATGATCTCCAGGACCTCGGCCATGGGGGTCTCGGGAGCCACCAGGGCCAGGTCCCGAAGGGGCGTCATGACGTCACCGGTGACCTTCCCGGCCCAGTCCTTCCGCTCCAGCCTCTTCACGTGCCCCAGGGTGACGAGCCCCACGATGACCCCGTCTTCGGTGACGGGGAAGGAGTTGTAGGGGCGTCGGAGGAAGTGCTCCAGGACCAGCTCCGGCAGGGGGAGGTCGGGGGAGACCGTCTCCGGGTCCGGCGACATGGCGTCGGAGGCCACCAGGGGATTGAAGAGCTGCTGGAGGAGGAGCTGCTGGTAGGAGGACCGGGCCGCATGGGTGAGGAACCACCCGATGAAGATGAGCCAGAGCCCGCCGATGACCCCGCCCCCCACCAGGAGGCTCCAGATCCCCAGCCCGATGATGGCCCAGCCCAGGAAGCGGCCCGAAAGGGCGGCCAGGCGAGTGGCCCGCCGGAGCGACCCCGTCACCTGCCAGAGGCCGGCCCGGAGGATCCGTCCCCCGTCCAGCGGAAACCCCGGGAAGAGGTTGAAGACGGCCAGGAGGAGGTTCAGGAAGCCCAGGTACTCGGCCACCACCGTGACGGACTCCGGGATCCCCAGTCCCGGCCCGCCGATGCCGATGCCGTACCCCACTACCGCCAGGGCCAGGGAGGCCAGGGGGCCGACCACGGCGATGAAGAACTCGTCCGCGGGGCGAGTGGCCTCCCGGGTCGTGCGGGCCATCCCCCCGAAGATGAAGAGGGTGATCCCCTCCACCCCCACCCCCCGGGCCCGGGCGGCGAAGGCGTGGGCGAGCTCGTGGAGAAGGAGGGAGACCCAGAAGAGGATGGCCCCGGCCAGCCCCATGAGGAGGTGGGTCGTCCGACCCAGGTCCGGGGCGTGCGCCGGGAACACCGCTCCGGCGAAGGTCCCCAGGACCAGGAAGAAGATGACGAACCAGGAGTAGTCCAGCGTGATGGGGATCCCGGCCACCGAACCGGCCCGGATCCCGCCCAGGGGGCGCTTCGGCGGGTCCGGGCTGCGCCCGGGATCCACGGTTCGGGACTGGGATGGAGAGGCCATGACCGAAAGGTAGGGATCCCCGCCCCGGACCGCGACGGGCCAGAATGGCAGGGTTCGGGGGTCCGGGGGGGCCCGATGCGCCGGAAGGGCACGAGCATGGACCTGTGGGAGGCTGGCAGGGTTCGTGCAGTCTGGTGGACTCCGATCCTCCTTCACACCCAACGGGACACTCGATCCATGGGCGAGCGCTTCACTCTTCCGGTCCTCCCCCTTCGCGACACGGTGGTCTACCCCGGCGTGGCCGTCCCCATTTCGGCCGGCCGCCCCGGAACGGTGGAAGCCGTCCAGGCTGCCCTGGACGGGGACCGCCGACTCTTCGCGGTGGCCCAGCGGGAAAACGTGGACGACGCCACGCCCGAGATCCTCTACTCCGTGGGCACCGTGGTGCGGATCATCCAGACCCACCGGGTCCGGGGCGGGGTGCAGCTCCTGGTCCAGGGGGAGCACCGGGCCGAGTCCCTTGCGTGGGAGGAGGAGGGCGAGAACATGCTCCGGGCCTCCCTCATGTCCCTCACCCGCTTCCCTCCCCGGAACGAGGAGGACGCCGCCTTTCAGGCGCTGGACAAGGAGCTCCGGGACCGGGCCGCCGAGCTGGGCACCCGGCGGGGTGTGCCCGCCGAGGCCCTGAACCAGCTCCTCACCGGGGTGGACGACTCGGGCTCCTTTGCCGACCTGGTGGCCTTCTACCTGGACCTCCCCACCGCCGACAAGCAGAAGCTCCTGGAGGTCCTGGACGACGAGGAGCGCATGCGTCGGGCCCTGGTGGCCGTGGAGCGGGAGCTGGCCCGGGTGGAGGCCCAGGAGGACATCCAGGCCAAGGTCCAGGAGGAGCTGGGGGAGCGGCAGCGGGAGATGCTCCTCCGGGAGCAGATGAAGCAGATCCAGCGGGAGCTGGGCGACGAGGACGACCGGAAGGAGGTGGAGGAGCTCCGGGAGCGCATCGAGGCCCTGGCCCTGGACGAGGACGCCCGCACCGAGGTGGAGCGGGAGCTCAAGCGCCTGGAGCGCACCTCGCCCCAGTCCGCCGAGTACCAGGTCATCCGGACCTTCCTGGAGTGGGTCACGGAGCTGCCCTGGGACGCCCGCACCGACGACAAGATCGACCTGGCCCGCTCGCTGGAGATCCTGAACGAGGACCACTACGGGCTGGAGGACGTGAAGGACCGCATCGTGGAGTTCCTGGCGGTCCGGAAGCTCCAGCTGGAGCGGGCCCCTGACCCCGCCCCCACCCCCGCCCCCACCGCCGAGCCCCCGGCATCCCGGGGCCCGGCGGAAGATGAGGGTGCCGCCGAGAGCGCCGCAAACGGGAACGGCACCGCCGGGGACCAGGCCCCGCTGCCGGGAGCCGTCCTCCCTGCCGCAGAGGAAGAGGCGCCGGGCGGGGAGCCCGGAGCGGAAGCCCCGGAGGAGCCCGGGGAGCCCTCCCCCGAACCCGAGTCACCAGAGGGCGAGGAAGAGGAAGAGGAGCGGATGGTGGGTCGGGGTCCCATCCTCCTCTTCACCGGCCCTCCCGGGGTGGGGAAGACCTCCATCGCCCAGTCCATCGCCCGCTCGCTGGGGCGGAAGTACGTTCGGATCTCGCTGGGGGGCGCCCGGGACGAGGCGGACATCCGGGGGCACCGGCGCACGTACGTGGGCGCCATGCCCGGCCGGATCCTCCAGGGAATGCGCCAGGTGAAGTCCAAGAACCCCGTCTTCCTCCTGGACGAGGTGGACAAGCTGGGGATGTCGTTCCAGGGTGACCCCTCGGCGGCCCTCCTGGAGGTGCTGGACCCGGCGCAGAACTCCGAGTTCACGGACCACTACCTGGGGATCCCCTTCGACCTCTCGGAGGTCCTCTTCATCGCCACCGCGAACTACG
>REBX01000132.1 GCA_007692505.1 Gemmatimonadales bacterium
GACTGAGGCCCGCACGGGGTGGAGCCCGAGTGAGGGGCCAAGTGGGGGGGATGGGCGGGCGGGCGGATTCGAGTTCCCGGGCGTTCCGGGCTGGCTCACCGGGCCCTGTTTCTTCCGGGGGGGCGCGGATCGAACGGGAGGGGTCGGCCGCTCAGTCCACCGGGCACTCAGGGCAGCGGGCCATCTGGAGGTCGCGGCGCCAGCCGGCGGCTGCCGGACGAAAGGGAGTCGAGGCAGCCGGGTCAGGGCAGCGGGACCGGCGCCGTGAGCATGACGGCCACGCCGGTGCCCGGGGCCCAGCGGGGGTCGCCGGTCGGGGAGCGGGGATCCCCCTCGCCTGTGGCCGCGGCGCCCGTCGTCGTCACCGGGCCGTTCATCGCCGGACCGTTCGACGCCGAGCCGTCCGTCCCCGGATCGGCCGACGGCGCCCCACCCAGCACCGACTCCACCCGGCCTCGGAGGCCATGACGCCGATCCTCCAGCTGGACTCCACCACCTCCAGGGAGCCCGCGTCCCGGCCCACCACGGCGACCACGCGGGCGCCGGCGGGCACCCGCCGCTCGCCCATCCCCACCACGGGCTCCACCAGGCGGAGGTGGAGCCGGTCCCCGGGGCGGGCCGGGCCCTTTGCCGATCCGCCCACATCCACCACCTCCAGGGTTAGGACCGTCCCGGCCGGGAGGCCCCGGAGGTCCGGGGGAGTGGGCGCCATCTCGTGGCGGAAGCGGACGTCGGTCTCCCGATCGCCGGGAACGCCCCCGGCCTCGGCGCCGGTGCCGCACCCGGCCAGGAGGAGGATGATCAGGAGGAGGGAGGCCAGTGGGGCAACCAGACTGCCTGCCGCATTTACACCCCCCGTGGAGACACCTTCCGAGGCGCCACCGTCCGGTGCGCCAGCCGCAGAGACCCGCAGCGGGGTGCAGCCGCAGTTCTGGAAGGGGGCAGGGGGAGAGGGCCGGGTCATGGCCCGTTCGGAAGGCAACCACCGTGCCACCGGGGGCAGAAGGCGCCGGACCCGAGACGGGCCGGGGATGATGGCCCGCTCGGCTCACTGTCGGGATCCCTGCAGCGCCGGCCTCCGGCAGGAAACATTCTCCGGGGCCGGGAAGGTTCTTCCGGTGCGGGAAGCCTCTTCAGGTGCGGGGAGGACCTTCAGGCGCGGGGAGGTTCGGCCCCGGGGAACCCGAGGATTCTCATCGCGTCTTGCCGGGACTACTCCTGGTTCTGCTCCCGGAACCCCTGGGGGAAGGTGGTCTCAGCGATGGTGATCTCGCTCTGCGGGATCTTCTCCCGAGCCTCATCCTTCATCTCGAAGGTGGTCTCCGCGATGGTGATTTTACCTTCCTCGAGGCTCGACGCATGCCGTTCCCCGAACGTCGGGAGGGTCTCGTGGGTGACGATCTCGCTCTGCGGGATCTCCTCCACCTGCGTCAGGGCGTCGCCTTCACAAGCTGCAGCGAGCCCGAGCAGACCCAGGGCGACGACGGCGGTGATGAACCCCTTCAGGCCGGGGGTGCTGCGGTAGGCCTTTCGCATTTCAGGCTCCTGTGATAATGGAGACGGCGATCTATGAGGACAGGCGGTGTGCGGATGAAAACACAAAGTCCAGACAGGCCGGAACAACACCAGGTCCGGTGGGAGCAAGCCAGATCCGGCTGGAGCGAACCGGCCCCGGCCCTTGTGGCCCGCATCGCCCCTGGTGCCACCCCTCGGGGCGAAAGCAGCGATGGCGGGCGGCATGGCCGCCCGTCCTTTTCCCGCCCAGCTCGTCCTTCTTCCCCACCAACCAGCCATTGTGCGGATTCTCGCCATTATCAAGCAATACTCTACACGCGCTAGCTACGAGCTGACTCATTGTAGGATACTCGCCATTATCGGCGAAAACTCTACACGCGAGGCGACCTGCAGGCGGCCGGGCGACTCATCCCGCCCAGCGACTCATCGCGGCCAGGCGCGGCGGCCGGGCGGGGCCCCCAAGCGCCCCCCCCCGCGTGCCCCCCGGCCCGCCCCCCCCCGCCGCGCCCCCCCCGAGAAAACGAAGCGGGCCGGGGCCGCTTCGGCCCCGACCCCCGACCCCGTCACCGCGGCGTCAGCGCACCCCGCTCACCACGGCGGCCTCGTCGATCTGCACGGTGACCACCGCACCCTCGGGGAGGACCGCGTGCCCCTCACGGGTGGTGAGCGCAATCCCGGTACCTGCCGCGGCACCAGCTGCGGCACCGGCTGCGGTGGACCGACGGTCGCCGCCCAGGATCCGCCCGGCAATGGCGCCGGCCGCGGCTCCGGTGGCGATCTTCGCTGCCGTCCGCGTCCCGGAGTCACCAGCGCCGGCCTCCAGGTCCACGTCCACGATGGAGGCCCGGATGGGGATGTGCCGCTCCCCCACCTCCAGGGTGTGGAAGGTCAGCATGAGAACCGCGTCGGTGTCAGAGTCGCGGCTCCGCTCCGACCGGGTCACCTCGCCCAGGATGTGCGACCCCCGGGGCGCCACCACGGACCCGTCCGACGCAACCACGTCGGTCGAGAGCACGGCCCGGACCCGGTCGCCCACCTCGTGGGTGCGGGTCGAGACCTCTGCGGCCACCGTGGACTCCATGCGGGTGCCCACGGGGATCGACACCACGGGTTCGTCCTCGATCTCCTCGAGCTCGGCCCGCTCCTCCACCGGCGGCTCCTCCACCGGCGGCGGGGTGGTCTCCTGGGCGGGCGGGGTCCGGGGCCGTTCCGCAGGGGGCGAAGCCGGAGGCGGCGTCGCCGCGGCGTCCTCCACCTCGGGCAGGTCATCGACGGCCACGGTATCTCCGTCCACCACCTCCCATTCGGTGGAATCGAGGTCCGGGGCAGACTCGGCATCTCCCCCGCACGCAGACACTCCGAACACGGCAAGGGCCATGAGGACCGGAACTTTCAGGGACGCTCGCACGATAAGACTCCTGATTCTGGACTCGGGGGAGACACCGGGTCGGGGACCATATTGATCCTACCTTGCCGATCCTCTTACACCTGCCCCCCCGATTTGGAGCCGTTCCCCCGGGGCCCCATGTTTCCTTCGGGGGGAACATGGCTCCCTTCGG